>QZKV01000123.1 GCA_003599575.1 Desulfobacteraceae bacterium
GGTCGCCGGCTCCGGCCGCAGCGGCCGGTATGTTTACCCGCAACCGCGTCATGGCCGCACCGGTGCTGCTTACAAAGGAGCGCGTGGCGGGCGGAACGGCACGCGCCGTAGTGGCCAATGCGGGCTGCGCCAATTGCTGCACCGGTCCGCAGGGATGGGTGCATGCGCGGGAAATGACGGCCGCAGCGGCTTCCGGGTTGCAACTGGCCGAGGAACAGGTCCTGGTGGCCTCCACCGGCGTCATCGGCGCGCCGTTGCCCGTGCACAAGGTGCAGGCCGCCATGCCGGATCTGATCCATCGATTGCGCCCGGATGGTTTTGAATCGTTCGCTCAGGCCATTATGACCACCGACACGGTTCCCAAGCTGGCCTGCCGTCAGGGCCACATGGATGGACGACCGTATACCATTTTGGCCGCGGCCAAAGGGGCGGGCATGATCCGGCCCGATATGGCGACCATGCTTTGCTTCATCTGCACCGACCTGTCTGCGCCGGCGCAACTGTTGCAGGCCGCGCTGAACAAGGCCGTCGAGCGTTCGCTCAACCGCATCAGCATTGATGGGGATACCAGCACCAATGACACGGTCCTGCTGATGGCCAACGGGATTTCAGGCGCGCTGGCCGATACCCCCGCCCGGCAGCAGGCCTTTCAGATGCTGCTCGACGACCTGTTGATGGAGATCGCCCGGCGTTTGGTCAAGGACGGCGAAGGCGTCACCAAGGTGGTGGAAATCAAGGTCAAGGGTGCTGCGTCGCAAACTGATGCGCTGCGCATCGCCGAAACGGTGGCCCACTCGCCGCTGGTCAAGACGGCCTTTTTCGGCGAGGACGCCAACTGGGGCCGCATCATGGGAGCGGTGGGGCGCGCCGGTGTGGACATCGATCCGCAGGGGATTGATATCTTCTTCGATGCAGTCCAGATGGTGCAGGCCGGCCAAGGGTGCGGAGCGGACAAAGAGGCCCAGGTAACCGCGGTCATGAAGCAGCCGGAGTTCGGCGTGACCATCGATCTGCATGGCGGCAGCGGCGAAGCCGCCCTGCTGACGTGTGACTTTTCTCTGGATTATGTGAAGATCAATGCCGATTACCGGTCTTGAGGCGGGAATAGAAATGATTTCCAAGCGATCCGATCAGGCCTCCTCCGGCCGGATCTGCGGGTACGTCAAGGTGCACGAAACAACAGATGCTTCATCTGACTTCTCGATTTGTGCGGCTTGGGACTAAAATTCACCGGTGAATCTGCAAAGTATGGCACTGATCCGCCTGCAAAAATGGCTTTCCGAAGCGGGCGTCTGCTCCCGGCGCAAGGGGGAGGAATACATTCTGGCCGGCCGGGTGCGTGTCAACGGCAAAGCCGTCACCACGCTGGGCAGCAGGATCGATCCCGATAAGGACCGCGTTGAAGTGGACGGCCGACCGGTCGACGTGAGCCAGGGCAAGATTTATGTGGTCTTGAACAAGCCCAAAGGATACGTGACCAGCGTACGGCATGCCGGACACAAAGTGGTACTCGATCTGATCGATCTGCCCGAACGCATCTATCCGGTCGGCCGGTTGGATAAAGATTCGACCGGTCTGCTGCTGTTGACCAATGACGGCCGCCTGCACCAACGGTTGTCCCATCCTTCCTTCGATCATGAAAAGGAATACGAGGTGGAGGTGGAGGATCCCATCGCAGATGCGGCCCTGCGTATCTTGGCCGAGGGCATGCCCCTGATGGGCCGCAAAACCCGGCCGGCGCAGGTGCAAAGATTGTCCGCACGGCGTTTCCGCATTGTTCTGCGGGAAGGGCGCAATCGTCAAATCCGGCGCATGCTGCGCAACCTGGGACACAGGGTCAAGCGGCTGCAACGCATCCGCATAGCGCACATCCGGCTCGGCAATCTGCCCGAAGGCGCCTGGCGGCACCTGAAGCAGTCTGAGAAGAAGATGCTCGGCGGCATCATCGAATAATTCGGCTCTCTTTTCAAGCCATTGCCGCACAAAGGCTTTAGGCCTTGTTCAATCAGCGGGCGAACGCCCTTTGCAGGATAAAGTCCAGGCGTTGGTCGACCGGCAGAACCGGCACGCGAACGGGTTCATAGCCCAGCCCCGCATAGGCCTGCGCAATCAGCGCATCCAGAAGATCGGCCGCTTTTTCCGATTCCGATCGAACAGCATCTTTTTGAAACAAGAGGCGATCGAGCAAGAAGATGGTTTTGTAGCGCATCGACCGGCTGTAAGACAGCGGTTCGTCCGGATCAAGTCCCTCGAACCGGTAATAAGCGATGCTGTCGGGGACCGCGCGATCCAAAAAGATGAGCTCTTCCGGCGGCAGCGCCTTTTCACCACGCACCTTCTCCAACAGAATGGTGCGTTCGAAAGCCGCGGGATCGGCCTTGATTTGCGCAAGTGTGCGGCCCTGGGACAACTGGCCGTCGATATAGGCGCGGGCGACCTCGTGGACCACCCTGTATCCCCGGCCGGCCAGCATTTCGATGAGCGTGGTCTTGCCGGCGCAGGGCGCCCCGGTCAGCACATGCCAGTTGGTGTGCAGCGGTTTCAAGACGCTGGTTTTATGAACGATCGCCGCCATACAGCTCCGTCTGCCCCAAATACCCATGTGCGGGAATACCGCACCCGGTGCAGCCAATCTCGATCAACGGAATGCGAACGAATAAGCCCGCTTTGCTGATAACACATTTTCAAAAAAATCCGCTAGCGATTCCCACCCCGAGGCAATCTCATCGGCAGCGGGTCGATACCGGAATCGAAAGATCCCGGCTGTGCGCCACCTGGAATCTGAATTTGCGCGACCGAGATGGCTGCATAACTTTTTGCATACCCTGCCTCGTGCTTGTCTTTCAACGGACTTTTGGTCTATAAGAACCGGCGATCGTCTCAAACCTTCGGGTATCGGATTACCAAGAGAAAAACAAAGGATGGGTTCATATGGTCACCTTTGAGGCTTTGCGGGAACGCCGGGACAAAATTGCTGTCATCGGATTGGGCTATGTCGGTCTTCCGCTGGCGGTACATCTATCCAAGCATTTCGATGTGGTCGGTTATGACATGAAGGAGGCCCGCATCGCCGAACTGCAACGCGGGCACGATCGCACCCTGGAAGTGGAGGACGAGGTGCTTGCACGGGCGCCGCTGGTTTACACCGGCAAGGCCGAGGATCTGGCCGCCTGCCGGTTGATCATCGTGGCGGTGCCCACTCCGATCGATCAGTACAACATCCCCGATTTTGCGCCCCTGCGCGGTGCGTCCGCCGCGGCCGGCCGTTGCATGCAGAAGGGCTCTTGCGTGGTCTTCGAATCCACCGTTTACCCCGGCGCCACCCAAGAGGTGTGCGTGCCCATTCTGGAGAAGGAATCGGGAATGACCTGCGGCCGAGATTTCACGGTAGGCTATTCACCCGAACGCATCAATCCGGGTGACAAGGTGCACACCCTGGAAAAAGTCATCAAGATCGTTTCCGGTTCGGACGAGGCCACGGCCGACATGTTGGTCCAGGTGTACGGCCGGGTGGTCCAGGCGGGCATTCATAAAGCCTCCAGCATCAAAGTGGCTGAAGCGGCCAAAGTAATCGAAAACACCCAGCGTGATCTGAACATCGCCCTGATGAACGAGTTGGCCATGATCTTCGATATCATCGGCATCGACACCCTGGAGGTACTGGAAGCCGCCGGCTCCAAGTGGAATTTTCTGCCCTTCCGTCCAGGCCTGGTCGGGGGGCATTGTATCGGCGTGGACCCCTATTATCTGACCTTCAAAGCCGAATCCCTCGGATACCATCCGGAGATGATCCTGGCCGGCCGCCGCATCAACGACCGCATGGGCAAGTATATCGCGGAGCGCACGATCAAATTGATCATCCACAGCGGCAAGGCGGTAAAAGGCGCCAAAGTGGCGGTCCTGGGTATTACCTTCAAGGAGGATGTGCCCGATTTGCGCAACACGCGCGTGGTTGATATCGTGCGGGAGTTGGAAGATTATGACGTTCAGGTGCTTGTCCACGATCCCATGGCCGATTCCGAAGAAGCGCAGGAACATTACGGATTGACGCTGAGCCCGATCGAACACCTCAAAGGCGCGGACGCCGTCGTGCTGGCCGTCATGCACAAAGCTTACTGCGAGATGAGTTTGGCGGGCATTGCCGGGCTATGCACCAACGGCCACCCCATTGTAGTGGATGTGAAAAGCGTTTTAAACGAATCGCTGGCCCGCCGGATGGGCATCACCTATTGGCGCTTGTAAGCCTCTTCAAGCAATCCCGGCGCTTGTCGCTTGGGCGGGCCATGCGCTCCCTTCCTTTGTTGACGCACGATCTCGCGGTCACCGCCGGCAAGAAGGCGTGCTATCAGCTTGATAGCCCCCGTGGTGTCGCTATCAAAATCAATTCCCCGAGCGGGCCCTGCATCCAGTTATATCCAGGTGATATCAGATCATTGCATTGAATTGGCGCTATTGGCACGGGCATTGCTTTTTAGAAAGCAACGGTATTGCCAACCAGCTGACAGTAGGCCTGCAAAGGATATGCGCCATGATTAGCGAACCACCCAAACGGTTGCCTGAACACTTAAATATGCCCTGCTACGCCTGCGAAAAGCAAACCGCCACCCATGTGTGCCGATACAAGCTCGGCGATCTGGCCGTTCAAGTCTGTTTGTGCCCCGAATGTATGCAAATGGATACCCACCGTTTGATGAAAAACACCATCGGCATCCAGGAGGTCGGACAAGCCCCCACCGAATATTTTACGCACAAAGATGTCGAACCCCCGCCGGACGTCCATCAAGCGCGTTCTTGATGGTTGCCCACACAAAAAAGCCCTATCCCCTGCTGGTGCCCTTAACCGGAAAAATCACGTGCTACAACTTCGG
The DNA here is from genome assembly GCA_003599575.1 of Desulfobacteraceae bacterium. Classification (GTDB taxonomy): domain Bacteria; phylum Desulfobacterota; class Desulfobacteria; order Desulfobacterales; family Desulfosarcinaceae; genus Desulfatitalea. The sequence goes on from QZKV01000123.1 coordinate 4,869, forward strand.
ACAGTTTATTTGTTACCTACACGGGAAGACGAAAATCTCGCGTAAGCCAGCCAAAGGCGCAGCATAGGGGTTGTCTTAAGTGGCCCAGCTTGAACTTTCTCAAGCCCCAACAATTTTTAACTGAGCTTTATTAGCGGATTTCCATCACGCAGGAATCCTCCGGTTTCCAGTGTAGACATTCTTGTATTGGCAAGTTACCCAGGACAGGGCTTGATTACGATATTGCTATGTAATCACATGCTGGCGAACCTTATTGCTGCCACTATAAATTGAGACTTGCTATTGCCATTCATTCGAGATTTCAATGAGAGTCGCATTGCGAATGCCCCAGCTTATATATTGGGCCATATGGCCTCATCAGGACAGCGGTGGGCAGGCCTGAGAATTCAATTAACGTGTCGGTTTTCGAAATTGATTAAATGATGAGGTGCCGTCATGAGTGCTCCCACCAGGCAAGTCATTGCGGAGCGGGCTGGTACCGCGCCTGGCCAGCAAGAAGTAGGGTCCAAACGATGGCTGAACCGGACGGTGAGCGGAGCCGGCTTGACCAGCGCTCTGGGCGATTTCTGTTACGAAACCACCACGGTGATTCTGCCAGGCTTTTTCGCGGTGCTCGGCTTGCCTGCGGCGCTTCTGGGGATCATCGAAGGAATTGCCGACGCTGTGGCCAGTTTTACCAAAATGGCCGCCGGCTATATTGCCGACAAGCTCGGCCACCGCAAACTGCTGGTGTTGGTAGGCTATGGGCTGACGCCGATCGGACAGGCGCTGATCGCCCTCGCGGCAGGCTGGCCCCTGCTGCTGACGGGCCGGTTGGTCTCCTGGTTTGGTAAGGGGTTGCGAGGTCCGCTGCGGGATGCCATCGTGGCGCAGGCGATCAGTGCGCAGACACGCGGGCGGGCCTTCGGTTTTCATCGTGCCATGGACACCGTGGGCGCCGTTGTGGGGCCTCTACTGGGAGTGGCGCTGCTGGGTTGGGCGCAAACCCTGTACCGAAACGATCAGGCTGCGCCTTTCCGTCTGGTTTTCTGGCTGACTGTGGTTCCAGGTGGGATGGCCGTAGCGGCCTTCCTGACGATGGTGAAGGACCCTGCGCATACGCCCAATCCGGCGCTGAAGTTCTTCCCCGCCCTGCGGGAGCTGCCGCTTCGTTTCAAGCGCTATCTGGGGGCCGTGGGCCTGTTCGGCATTGGAGATTTTTCACATACCCTGTTGATTTTGGCGGCGACCCAGCTGCTCACGCCTTCCATGGGGATGGTGCGGGCGGCGCAGGTCGCCGGATTGTTCTACGTGCTTCGCAATATTGTACAGGCCGGGGCCTCTTACCCCACTGGCGCGCTGGCGGACCGTTTCGGCTCCGTTCCGGTCTTAATCATAGGATACATACTGGGTGCGCTGGCCGCGGCATTGACCGCACTGGCTTTCTGGCTCGGCAGCGACAGTGTGGTTTTTCTGGGGGCGATATTCTTCATTGCCGGTCTCTACATGGCGGTGCAGGAGGCTCTCGAAGCTGTGATTACGGCCGACCTGGTCAGCTCGGACAAACTGGGCATGAGCTACGGGGCGCTCGGCACGGTCAATGGAACCGCCAAATTTGTTTCAAGTTCCCTGGTGGGCGTTTTGTGGACAACCGTTTCTCCGATGTCCGCCTTCGGTCTGGCTGCGCTGTTCATGTCCGCCGGTACGGCCGCACTGACGCGGTTGCGCAAGGATCGATGAAGTTTCTGGATAACGTCCGGCGGGGTTGGCCCGCCTCTCTTCTTTTTCTAAATGGAGTCGTACAAGAAAAGTTGCCCCTTGCTGCCTTGGCCCTGCCCGGCAGGGCGATCATGCCATATCGTACGCAGACCAAATCGCATTGAGCTTTTCTGTTTCCGACAGAAGCGATAGCAGACGTATTCTAACCCGATTCCGATAATTCCAGCTAACACCGCACCACGATCACCGTGCAGTGAGCGTGGCTCAAGACCTTTCTGGCCACCGAGCCGAGCAACCATTTCTGAAACAGGCTCTCGCCACGATGCCCCATCACGATGGCATCCGCCTTGATTTCGCCGGCCAGGTGCACGATCTGTTCGGCGGGATGTCCTACCCGCACTTCGAACACTGCTGGAATGCCGGCGGCCGAGGCGCGCGTTTTCATCTGCTCGAAATGGGATTTAAAGTATTCAGTGGCATGTTCCAGCACAGCCTGAATCTCGACATTGACCGGCGGTTCGGTCGGTCGAGCGACGGAGATCACGGTCATTTCGGCCGAATATTTAAGCGCCATATCCAGGGCGAAGTCGAATGCCTTTTGCGCCTGGCAGGAGCCATCGTAGGCGACTAGGATTTTAGCGATCATAGGAAGTTGCTCCTTTCTCGATGGGTGTGGAGGCAGCCGCGGTTTGCGAGGCCGGTTCTTCCATGGGGTCCTTTCTCAATAGGTGCCGGGGCAAAAAGAAAGCATTGGCGATAAGCGTTGGGACGACGGCGCTGCCCACCACGGCCGCGATCAGAAAAGTATACTGGGATGTGTCGATGATGTTGTTAGACAAGCCGAACAGGGCCGAGATGCTGCCGAAGGTTAGTCCGGTGGACATCAGCAGCGTGGTGTACATGCCGTCCTTGCCAGGGCTTTTATAAATTTTAGTCACGGGATAAACAGCCGCCATTTTGGTGGCCATTTTTGCTAACAGCAGCACCAGAAAAATGGAAAAGCCCGCTATCAGCGCGGGCACGGAAACGAAGGAGCCGGCGCGGATGAAGTAGAACGGCGTCAGCAAACCGAAGGTCACGGTGCGCAGGCGGCGGATCAAGGCATGGTCCCTACCCACTGTGCCGGCCAATACCATTCCAATGATATAGGCGGGCAACACCGCCTCGCTTTCAGCCCAGCTGGCCAGCGCGCCCATGCCGAACAGGCACAGCAGCAGGAATTTGGTTTCCGATTCGGAGGGCCGGTTGCCGTATTTTTTAAAAAAGCGGGGTGTCAGATACGGCAGCAGCACAAAGATAAGGATGCTGACGACAACAAAAATCATGGTTCTGGCGGTGAATGGCGCAAAGATAAGGCCAAGAGCCAGCACTGTACCCAGATCGTTGATGAAGCAGCCGGCCAGGACGGTCTTGCCGAAGGTGGTTTTGTTCAGACCGGTTTCCAGCATCACCGCGTAGACGACAGCCACAGAGGTGGTGGAAAGGGCCACGCCGGCCAGCCAACTGGCCCGGCCGCCCCATCCTAGCACATAATAGGCCACGGCCGCGCATCCCAGGAAAGGCGCAATGAATCCGGCAATCCCTAGTGCCGTGGCCTCCTTCCATTTGCTTTTGAAGACCATTGGGTCCAACTCCGCGCCGGCCAGAAAGGTCAGTACGATGGCCCCGGTGCCGGCCAAAAACTTGATCCAGGGCTCGTCCGCACCCAGAACCGTACTGCTGATCACCGCTCCGATGATCAGTTGCGCTACGGTGCCCACCACAATTTCGGAAAGGGCCGTGGCCACGCGCAGCCAGATCGAAAGCAAGGTCGCTACTAAAGCTAAACCCAGCCACAGCGTGGCCAAAAACCAGATTTCGGTCATGGGAATATCCTTTCATTTGATCCCATATGGATGAACGTTTCGGGTTCGATATTTACTGTGGCTCCCATGTTTTTTTCACGTGCGGTTCGACCGGATCCGCGAAATATGTTCTTGCAATACGGGTCATGATCTCGGCGCGTAACGATTCCTTAAGCACCCTGCCGTCGCGCCAATAGTGGGTGTCGCTCAGAATCCGGCCGGCCAGGATCATCCATCCCGGCCGGCCGCGGGCCATTCTGATCAGCGCGCTTTTTTCGACATCCGGCAATGCGAACGGCAGCCGGTTTGGCAAAATCGCTTCGGCAAGGATGCGATGCATGGCGCGTCTGGCAAGCGGCGGAACGATGATTTCCTGGTAGGCCAGGCGCGTGGCCCGCAGGCGCTCGTGGTCCCGCTGGGATCCTGCATCGGCCACCAAGAGCACGTCAAGACCGGTCCCTCGCATGGAACGAAGATACCCCTTGAATTGCGTTCCCACTTCGCGGAGATGATCAAGCAGCAGGACCCCTGGCCGCGCTTCGATGGCATCGACCAAATAGCTGCGAAGCTGCCGCTGAGTGCGGCCCTCGCGCTTTACTTGCGGGTAGGCGGCGAGCAGGCCTTCGGTAATATCGGACAGGGCTCGGGTGCACCGGCAAAAGCCACACGGCCGGCCTTGCTTTTTCATGCTTTGCGCCATGTCTTCCAGCAGGCTGCTTTTGCCGCTTCCCACCGGACCGTACAGCAAGAAGGTTCGGCCGGCCAGCAACGGCTCGGCCAAACGCTTCAAGAAACTTCGTCTGCCGTACAATCCGGTCATCGGGTTATCTCAGCGGGTTTTCGGAACGCCGCCGGCCCAAGCTCGGCCTCGATTTCCAGCAGGCGGTTGTACTTGGCAATGCGCTCGCTGCGGCAAGCCGAACCGGTCTTGATCTGTCCGCCCCCCCATGGCCACGGCGAAATCGGCCATGAAAGCATCCGCGGTTTCACCAGAGCGGTGGGAAATGACGTAACCCCACCCGGCTTTGGACAATCCATCAGCCATACAGTTGCATTGCGCCGGACCAGCCCGTCAAGGCGCTGATAGATGGATTGAAGCACGGGCAAAGGATCTGTGTCCCACGTGCTCAACACCCGATATGGCCTCCTTTTGATTTCCAGGGGATCCTCCTGCGTGGCGTGGATCAGGAACAAAAAAACCGCCTGCGGGCATGCTTTTGATGAACCCACCGTACATTGCTGCCGGTAGGAGTCATCAGCCCAGCCCGGGCGGTTTTGTGGGGGACTCCATCCCCAACCCAAATTTTAGCCAAATTATTGTAAGTTTTTCGAGAAAAAGCAAGTCCAAAGCTGCTCTCGACCCCTCCTCCCGGCACCTTTTCATCATTTAGAAAAATTCGAGGGTCACAACACCTGTGGTCAATTAGCAAGGCTGTTAAGCTGTGATTGCATATCCCGATAGATGTTTAGAAAGGCTCTCTGAGAGCGGTTTGCGATGCCTTGAGCATTTAAGATCCTATTTGGGCGATATGAGCCGACGCTCCTGCATTGATTGTTCGAATCTGCTTATATAGGCTTACACAGATCCGAAGATGGTTTAGAAAGGCAAAAAAAAGGGCTTGGATTCATCATCCAAGCCCTTGATTTACTGTTGGTAGCGGGGACAGGATTTGAACCTGTGACCTTCGGGTTATGAGCCCGACGAGCTACCAGACTGCTCCACCCCGCAACAAAAATGAATTGCCACTAATAAAGATTCTTGAATCCGAAGTCAAGGGGGATTTTTGTTTTTCGCAGATCACCGGGCTCATGCGAATTCCAGCGCGACGATACCATCCGCGTGCATGCATAGCCCTTGAGCGGATCAGGAATTTTCTTTTTGTTCGTGGGGCACAAGCGCACAAGACTCAAGCTGTTCCAGCGGCTTGGGCTGAACCAGGACCCTTCACCGGGAATCTCCCCCGGCCAGGTGATTCAGTCTGTTTATCAGGTCTTGCTTTTGCGCAGCCGACAGGGGGCCGCTTTTGGCGCGGACAAGAATCTGTTTGCGGCGGCTGGTGTGGCCCCCGACGATGGTCAAGGTCGATTTTGGACGATCCAGTGCCTTGGCAAGCACTTCGATGCACTGCTGGTTGGCTGCGCCGTCCACCGGCGGCGCGGTCAGCTTGATCTTCAAGGCCTTCTGGTGGTGGCCCATGACCGCCTTTTTCGAACCGCGTGGCTGCACCAGGACCCAGAAGGTGAGTCCGTCGGCTGTGGATTGAATCTCAATCATCGGCTTCTCCGCGCTGGCGCCGGATGATCGTGCGGATGAATTCAGGCGGCCGGATGACCCGCCCCTCGCGGTTGAGGAAGGCATGGCGCGTGTAGCCTGCGGCATGCAGCGTCTGCAGGTCCGCACTGGTGATGCGGTAATCGATTTTCAACCCGGCTTTCATTTCGGGGGACAAGGCCGCTTCGATGGTCAGCAGTTCGTCATATTTGGCCGGTGTCATGTATTTGCAGTGCACTTCGGACACGGGCAGCAGAATGCCCTGGGCTTCTATTTCCCGGTACGGCAGCCCCCAGGCGCGCAGCAGCTCGGTGCGGCCGATTTCAAACCATCGCAGATAGTTGGCGTAGTAGGCGATCCCCATGTTGTCGGTGTCGCCGTAGATGACGCGGTATGTGGTTTTATGGGACAGCATGTTGGGTTTATTGGGTTTATTGGGTTTATTGGGTTTGTTGGGTTGTTGGGTTTTTGGGGTTAATTCCTTCAATCACCGTGGACTTTCAGGCCAGCAATGCGGCAATGGCTTCCTTTATGGCGGCATATTCGTATTTCACCGGGAACTGCGGGTGTTCGACCACCACATTGTGAGGCGGCCGGAACAGAAAACCGTGCTCGGCGGCCGTGAGCATGCTGATGTCGTTGTAGGAGTCGCCCATGGCGATGATTTTGAAATTAAGACCCTGCAGGGATTCCACCACGTGGCGTTTGCCGTCCGGCTGGCGCAGGTGATAATCGATGATGGCGCCGAAGCCGTCGATGCTCAGGAAGTTGCAGAACAGCGTGGGCCAGCCCAGCTTGACCATCAACGGCTTTGCAAATTCAATATAGGTATCGGAGACGATGATCACCTGGGTTTGCGAGCGCATCCAGTCCAGAAATTCCACAGCGCCCTCCAATGGGTCCATGGTCTGGATCACATCGGTGATGTCTTTCAATTTCAATCCATGACTGCTCAACAAGGCGAGCCGTTTGCGCATCAGCACATCATAATCGGATATGTCGCGGGTGGTCAGGCTGAGTTCCTGGATGCCGGTTTTGCGCGAAACATGGATCCAGATTTCCGGGATCAGGACTCCCTCCAAATCGGTACAGACAATATGCATGCCGCCTCTCTTGCCGGGAAAAGGTTTGACATCATCAGAGCCATTTTCGAGTTAGACGATGAATATGAAAAGGAAAAGCGCGACCTGCGGAAGGTGCTTTAGTCCTCTTGATTTTCATCTTCAATCCGTATCAGCACCGGCGCCGGTCCCACGACACCCAACGCGGCGATCGACTGGAGAGCATTTTGCACATGGGCCTCCTTGGCCTTATGGGTGAGCATCACGATGGGCACATAGGCATTGGTTTGGCGTCCCTTCTGCTGTACCGATTTGATGCTGATGCCGTTATCGCCCAGAATACCCGCGATGGCGGCCAGGACTCCCGGGCGATCCTGTACGGCAAACCGGAAGTAGTAGTGGGTGACGATCTCGGATACCGGCATGACCGGTATGTTGCGAATCTGATCCGGTTGAAAGCTCATCAGCGGCACGCGTCCCGCGGCGCCGTAACGAAGATTGCGGGCCAAGTCGACCACATCGCTGATGACCGCGCTGGCCGTGGGCATCATGCCGGCGCCATGGCCGGACAAAAACAGGTCCTGCACGGCATGCCCGCTGATGGTAATGGCGTTGAGTGAGCCGGAGACGTTGGACAAGATATTATCCATCGGGATCATGGCCGGATGCACGCGGGCTTCGATAGCGTCTCCCCGATTTTTGCTGATGGCCAGCAGCTTGATGCGATAGCCGAAGTTGTCGGCGTACTGGATGTCCAGCGGCGTGATGGCCGAAATGCCCTCGATGTAGATATCTTCGAAATTGATCTGCATGCCGTAGGCCAGTCCCGTTAAAATGGCCAACTTGTGCGCGGCGTCCAAACCCTCGATGTCCAACGTCGGATCGGCTTCGGCGTATCCCTTGGCCTGCGCTTCGGCCAGGGCCGATGAAAAATCAAGACCCTCATGGGTAATTTTGGAGAGAATATAGTTGCAGGTCCCATTCAAAATGCCTACCATGGCCTGAATTCGGTTGCCGACCAGAGCTTCGCGCAACGACTTGATGACGGGCATGCAGCCGCCCACGCTGGCTTCATAGGCCAGGTCCACATTGGCCGCGGCGGCTGTGCGGAACAATTCGTTGCCCGATGTGGCCAACAGCGCCTTGTTGGCGGTGACCACGTGTTTGCCCTTTGCGATAGCGGCCCTGATCAGCTCCTTGGCCACCGTCAGGCCCCCGATCATTTCGATGACAATATCCACTTGGGGATCGTTGATAATCTGCAACGCGTCATCGACAAACACGCCCGGGGGAAAGGTCAGGCCTCGATCGCGCTCTCTGTCCAGGTCGGCAACATATTTGAGCACCAACGGCATGCCGGTGCGCCGTTCGATGATCTGCTGCTGTTCGATCAACAGGCGCGCCACACCGGTACCGACTGTGCCGCATCCAATCAAGCCAAGATAAACGGGTTGCATGGCATACTCCTATGCGATGTCAAAATGATCGAGGCAATTTCGTATATCCGCGCCTTTAAAGTCAATAAAAAAGGAAGCCTGTTGCCCCCCTGGGCAAGGGGCCCGCAGGGGAAGCGAGCGCCGTACCGCATAATTTTTACTTTGACTTTTGAAGGCGGTCAGTTTATCGATGCGTTTGATTTTGCGACGTTTTAACCAGGAGACCGCACCATGGACAAACCTTTGACGTACAGCCAGGCCGGCGTGGATATCGACAAGGCCGACAAGTTGGTTCATTCCATCAAGGCCATTGCCCAGCAAACGCGTATATCCGGGGTGATGGGTGAAATCGGCGGCTTCGGGGGATTGTTCTCGCTCAACACCTCCAATATGGAAAGTCCGGTGCTGGTCAGTTCAACCGATGGTGTGGGTACCAAACTGAAGATCGCCTTCCTGATGGACAAGCACGACACGGTGGGCATCGACCTGGTGGCCATGAGCGTGAACGACGTGGCGGTCCAGGGTGCCAAGCCGCTTTTCTTCCTGGATTATCTGGCGACGGGCAAAATCGACGAGGCCCGCATCACCCAGATCATTCAAGGCATCGGCAAAGGCTGCCAGGAAGCCCATTGCGCCTTGATCGGCGGGGAAACCGCCGAAATGCCCGGTTTTTATCCGGACGGAGAATATGATCTGGCCGGGTTCGCCGTCGGCATCGTGGACAACAGTAAAATCGTGGATGGCTCGGAAATCCAGGTGGGCCACAAGCTTATCGGCATTGCCTCCAACGGATTGCACAGCAACGGCTACTCGCTGGTCCGTAAAATCTGTTTCGAACTGCTCCAGTTGAAAGTCGATGCCCATATCGCCGAGTTTGGCCGTACGCTGGGCGAAGAACTGCTGGTCCCCACCCGCATTTATTCGGAGACCATCCAAAATATGCTTCGTGGTCTGCCCATACGCGGTTTGGCGCACATCACCGGCGGAGGTATCGTCAACAACACCTTGCGCATTATTCCGCAGGCCTGTGGTATCGCGCTCAGACGCGGCAGTTGGGAGAAGCCGCCCATTTTCGATTTTCTCCAAAAGGCCGGCAAAGTGGAAGAATCCGAGATGATGCGTGTCTTCAACAATGGGATCGGCATGATAGCGGTCGTGCCGGAGACGGCCGTCCAGGATGTATTGGCACGCTTGAGCGCCATGAAGGAAAAAGCTTACGTCATCGGAGAAATCTTCGAACGCTCATCAGCGGACGGCGACAGGTTCCGGTGGATATAGGTACGCCAAAAATGAAATCTATCCTTATCGAGACCCTTCAAAGAGTATTTGCATGGGTGGCCAAAGGTGCGCGAAAAGCGTCTTGCACATCCTGAGCGCCCCGTGGCAGGGACACCGGGCCGGTGAAACCCGATTCGCGCAAGTGATTTTCTTTTGAGATAAAGATTCAAAGACCGGCAAGGACATCTTCCTTTCCGGTCTTTATATTTTGGACGCGTTTGGTTGATGAAGGAGATCCGGTCGGGGATTGGAATCGGTATTTTTGAAAGGAACTTGACCGAAATGAATGTGCTCGGCATTGAATCCTCTTGCGATGAGACCGCCGCGGCCGTGGTCATGGACGGCCGCCGGATCTTGTCTTCGGTGGTGGCCTCTCAGATCGCCGTTCATCACCTGTACGGGGGAGTGGTGCCGGAACTGGCCTCACGCAAGCACATCGAAGCCATTTCACCGGTGGTGGAACAGGCGTTGACCCAGGCAAAGATGGGCATCCACGACATCGACGGAATCGCGGTGACCCAAGGCCCCGGTCTGGTCGGCTGTTTGCTGGTCGGGTTTTGCTTCGCCAAGGCGTTTGCTTTCGCCCGCGGGCTGCCCTGGGTAGGCGTCGATCACCTGGCCGCGCACCTGCATTCGGTCCTGCTCACGGACCATCCGCCCCGGTTCCCCTTTGTCGCGCTGCTCGCCTCAGGCGGGCATACGGGGCTCTACTATCTGGAAGCGCTGGACACATACACATTGCTCGGTCAAACGCGAGATGATGCGGCCGGCGAGGCTTACGACAAGGTGGCCAAAATGCTGGGCTTGGGGTATCCCGGCGGCGCCGTGATCGACCGTCTGGCCGGGCAGGGCGATGCGCAGGCCATATCTTTCACCCGCCCCTACTTGGATAAAATGCAGTTCGACTTCAGTTTCAGCGGGCTCAAGACGGCTGTTTACCGCCATATCCGCAAAGATCCGCAATCAGCGGCGCAACGACCGGCGGATATCGCCGCAGGCTTCCAGGAAGCGGTCGTGGATGTGCTGGTTCACAAGCTTTTGCATGCCGCAACGGTTAAACAGTGTCCGCGGGTTGCGCTGGTGGGCGGCGTCGCCGCCAACCGGCGCCTCAGAGAGCGCCTATCCGCTGAAGCCGCCGCAACGGACCTCCAGGTCTATATTGCACCCATGGATCTATGCGGGGACAACGCCGCCATGGTCGCGGGATTGGGATTTCATCACTTGAAAGCCCGCCGCACGACCGCATTGGATGCGGATGTTTATTCGCGCAGTAAAAGCAACCCCGGCTTAAAATGAAATGGCTGAAGGATCAACGCACCCAGCGGGCCTTCATTTCCAGAATGCGCCGGACGGATTGGGCGCTTTTTTGCATCTGCTTCTCGGAGGATCTGCCGCAGCTCAGCATGGCCTTGAATGCCACCTCGATGGCAGGACCCGCATGACAGATGAGCAGGATGTCCACCCCGGCCTGCAGGCAATGGGGCACAATGTCGTCCATGCCGTGGTACTTGGCAATGGCCCCCATATCCAGATCGTCGGTCAATACCAGGCCGTTAAACCCCAATTGGCGGCGGAGCCAATCGTCGGCAATAATTTCGGACAAGCTGGCCGGCCGCTGTGGATCGATGGCCGTGTAGCGGATGTGCGAAAGCATGATGCCGCATACGCCCGCCCGTACGGCAGCCTGGAAGGGAAGCAGATCGCTTCCCGCCAGGGTTTGCGCATCTGAATCCAAATCGGGCAGTTCGATGTGAGAATCGAGAACGGTGCGGCCGATGCCCGGAAAGTGCTTGCCTACGGCCATGATGCCGTTGGCCTGCAAGTGGGTGATGACCGTTGCGCCCATTTGGGCAACCCACTGCGGGTCGCTGCCGAAGACGCGTTTTTGCATGATGCTGCCGCTTTGGGGCGGGGCGACATCGAGCACCGGCGCCATATTCATGTTGACCCCGATGCCGGCCAGTTCCCCGGCCGTAGTACGGGCGAAGGCAGCGGCATCCTGCATGCTTCGCATAGCCGGGTTGCCGGCAAATTGGGTAAAGGGGGGTTTGAGCCGGGCGACTGAGCCGCCCTCCTGATCGATGGCAATGAACAAGGGCGGTTGACCGCAATGGGCCGCATAGGCTTGGGCGCTGCCGCACAGTTCGCGGATCTGATCCGGTGAAACAATATTGCGGGAAAATAAAATCAGCCCGCCCACCTTCAGGGTGTCGATGGCGTACCTGAGCGCATCATTCAGATCCGTACCGTTGAAACCGATCATCAGGCGCTGCCCGGCCTGCTGGCTTTCCGACAACTCCAGGTTCGTCATTGCAATGTAGCTCCTTCGTGCGTTGGCCGTCGGCCCGCCGACCCGAGGGCCCGCTTGTAATTGTGGGTCGTTCCGCGGTGCCATCGAATCGGGACCGGCACTCCGCGGCTTGACCTGGTCACCGAACCAAACAAATCCCGAAAGTTGAACACTCACTACCGGTCCTGTGGCAAAGCCACTCTGGCCGCTGCGACCTTTCAGCGAGGATTGCCGGGCGGTTTGCTGCCCAGCTGATACAGGCGCACCGCCCGGTTGTGTTCTTCGATAGTGGTGGAAAAATGGTGCGTTCCGTCCTTTTTGGATACGAAGTATAAAAAACTGGTTTGCGCAGGATACAAAGCCGCCTCGATGGCTTCCTTGCCCGGGTTGGCGATCGGGCCGGGCGGCAACCCCCGAATGCGGTAGGTATTGTACGGTGTCGCCGTCAGGAGATGGCTGCGGGTGATGTTGCCGTCAAAATTTTCGATCCCGTAAATGACGGTAGGATCACTTTCCAGCCGCATCTTCTTCTTGAGCCGGTTGTGAAATACCGACGCGATGATGGCGCGTTCGCTCGGATCGCCTGTCTCTTTCTCGATGATGGAAGCCAGGGTGACCACCTGATTCATGGATAAACCCAGTTCTTGCGCGCGATCGCGCCATTGCTGCGGAAATTTTTCGCGGAAACGTTCGACCATGGTTTCGATGATTGTGCGAACGGGAAGATTTTTGGGGAAGTAATAGGTGTCCGGAAAAAGATAACCCTCCAGGCTGAGTCCTTCCAAACCCAAAACGGCCGCCAGTCCGGGCTCCATGGCAAGTGCCCTGAATTCCTGCGCAGCGGCCAATTCCGCCCGCCCGACTTCGGCTGCGATTTGCGCAATGGTATAGCCTTCCGGGATCATCAAACGGTGCAGCAGCACTTTTCCGGATACAAGGGACTCCAGGATCTGGACCGGCGACATCGCCGACGTCAGGGCGTATTCACCGGCCTTCAGGCGTTTGTCGTCACCGCGAAATCGGGCCAGCAGCTTGAAACGCCAGCGGCTGGCGATGATATCGTTGTGTTCGAGACTTGCCGTGACCGCGTTAAATGTCTCTCCCGGCGCGATCACGACAATGCGTTGGGTGCCCCCGGGAGAGGCCGGGCGCCGGGCGAAACGGGCCATATCGATCCATATTCCGGCCGCGGCCGCGATCAAGCCGACCAAAAGGATGAGCGTGATATATTTCAGTCGTTTCAATCCGATCCTCGTCGTTGCAGACGTCGCCAGCATATGCCATCGTCTCCGGGCTTGTCAAACCTGCCGGTCGCGTACAACTCCCGTTTATCGGCCGGCTTTTGAGCGGGATGGAGCGGCTGCGGTTTCCGTTGCTTTATGGGGGCGATGGCTTTATATTCACCCCAAAAAGAGGATGTGTACGTATGGCCCGGATCAAATTGAAAGAGCTCAGGATCGAACGCCTGTGGTGCAAAGGATGCGGCATTTGCGTGGCTTTTTGTCCAACGCGGGTGCTTGAGATGGATGCCGGCGATAAAGCCGTGGCCGTGCGCGTGGAGGATTGCACGGCGTGTGGCAGGTGCGCATTGCGGTGCCCGGATCTGGCCATCACGGTTGAAAAAGAAGAAGGTCAAAAGAAGCCTGAGCGAAAAGGCGCAGTCCGACGGGGAGTTCCCCGTTCAACCGACTGAAGCCTCCTTCCAGCCGGATATGGCATGAACGACTGAGGATAACAGCCTATGGCGTCCAATATTCGTTTCGTTCAAGGCAATGAGGCTTGCGTTGAGGGTGCGCTGTATGCCGGAATTGAATTTTTTGCCGGATACCCGATTACGCCCTCTTCGGAAATCACGGAACTTCTCGCTTATCACCTTCCCCGGCGCGGCGGTAAATTCATCCAGATGGAAGATGAAATTGCTTCCATGTGCGCCATTATCGGAGCTTCCTTAACCGGGCGAAAAGTGCTCACCGCCACCAGCGGCCCCGGTTTTTCCCTGATGCAGGAAGCCCTGGGGTATGCCGTGATGGCGGAAATCCCCTGTGTCATTGTCAACGTCCAGCGAGGCGGACCTTCCACGGGCTTGCCCACCCACATCAGCCAGGGAGACGTTAATCAGGCCCGCTGGGGAACCCATGGCGATCATGCGATCATCGGACTGACCGCCTCCAACCACCAGGATGTTTTTGCCATGACGGTCGAGGCATTCAATATGGCCGAAACTTATCGTACTCCGGTCATATTGCTTTTTGACGAGGTCGTGGGACACATGCGCGAGGGCTTGACCATACCGGAGCCGGGCCAGATCCCCCTGGTGGAACGGTTGAAGACCTCCGTTCCCGAAGGGGTCGACTACCACCCGTATCTGCCCCGTGAAGACGGCCGTCTGCCCATGTCCGATTTCGGGGGTGTTCATCGCTACAATGTCACCGGCCTGTATCACGATATGTGGGGTTTCCCTTCGGAAAACCCCAAGGTGGTCCATGGCCTGATCCGGCATCTGGTCGATAAGATCGAAAACAACGTGCACAGCATCGCCCGCTACAAAACCTACTACCTGGAAGATGCCCGTACCGTGCTGGTCTCCTACGGCGCTTCGGCGCGTTCGGCCCTGCACGTGGTCGAAAGCCAGAGGCGCAAAGGACAGAAGTTCGGATTGTTTGAACTGCAAACCTTGTGGCCCTTCCCCTACGATATCGTCGGGGAAGCATGTGGCCGCGCCAAGCGGGTGGTGGTGGTGGAGATGAACATGGGCCACGTCTACCGCGAGGTCCAGCGCACACTGACCAATTCCCACAACGTCTTCCTGGCCAACCGGATCGACGGCGTTTTCATTTCACCGACCGACATTCGCCAGGCGCTGCGCCTGATCGAGGGTAAAGGTATGTAGAAGGATTCAGCCCATGAGCGTTCATAAATATTTGCGCGAGCGGTTCATGCCGCATATCTGGTGTCCGGGCTGCGGTCACGGAACGGTGCTCAACAGCTTGATCCGGGCCATCGAAGCCCTGGGCATGAGCCGAAACGAAATCGTGATGGTTTCGGGAATCGGGTGTTCATCCCGCATCACCGGGTATGTCGATGTTCATACGCTGCATACCCTGCACGGCCGGGCATTGGCTTTTGCCACCGGGGTGAAGCTCAGCAAACCGGAACTCAACGTGATCGTGCCGATGGGCGACGGCGATGCGCTGGCGATCGGCGGCAATCACTTCATTCACGCGGCGCGCCGCAATATCGCCTTGACGGCCCTGGTCATGAACAATCGGATCTACGGTATGACCGGCGGGCAGTACTCTCCTCTTTCCGGCTACGGCACGGTGGCCACGACGGCGCCTTACGCCAATATCGACCCGAGCTTCGATGTGGTCGCACTGGCCACCGCGGCGGGGGCCGGTTTTGTCGCCCGGACCACCACCTACCATGCGCAAGAAATGACCGATTTGATCCGGCAGGCCATTTTGCATGACGGTTTTTCCGTGGTGGAAATCCTGACCCAATGCCCGACCTATTTCGGGCGCAAAAACAAACTGGGGGATGCCGTCGACATGCTGACGTTCTTCAAGGAAAACACCGTCGCGGTGGGCGCGCCCTCCAAGCAGGAGCATCCGCACCTGATCGAACGGGGAATCTTCGTGCAAAAAGAAAAACCCGAGTACTGCAGTGAATACGACAAAATCATTCAGCGGGCGCAATCCGCCGCCGGAACTTCCCGCTGATTTCAAAGCGGCACCCGTGCATGTTCAAGAGCTGATTGTTCTCCATCCATAAAAGAAGAACGGCAGGTGGGGCAAATGTCCAGAGTTCGGATCGTTTTTTCGGGATCGGGGGGGCAGGGCGTTATCACCGCGGCAATCACGGTGGCCGAAGCAGCGGTGCTGCATGAGTCGCTGATGGCCGTGCAGACCCAGTCCTACGGAGCGGCCGCGCGCGGCGGCGCCACACGTGCGGATGTAATTATCTCCAAAAGTAAAATCAATTATCCCATGGTGAACCAACCCAACATACTGGTTTGCCTGACGCAGGAGGCTTACAATACATACGCCCCCATCATACGTCCCGGCGGCCTGCTGATTACTGACAAGCGCTATGTGAAGATCGAACGCAAAGTGGATGCCGTCCAGCGCGAGTTCCCCATGTACGAAATGGTTATGGAAAAGATCGGCAACGCCATGGTCTTCAATATATGCATGCTGGGTGTCTTTGTAGGCCTGACCGAACTGGTTCGTCCCGAATCAATTCTTAAAATCCTGCAAAAGCGTCTGCCGCAAAGCGCTCTTGAGATCAATCGACAGGCCTTGAACCTGGGATTGGAGCTTGTTTAGACGTTTTTCTTCATTTCACCTTGACAAGCAAAGTTTATTAATACGATAAAAGAAACAATTAAGGCCTTGAAATGAGCGCTTTTTGGAAACGGGATGCATGTCAAGAACCCCCCTCATCTACAACAGCCGCCTGATAAAATTTTATGCAGCCTATATCGGTGCGCATTACCCGCAAGTTGATCTGGACCGCCTCTTCCAAGACTCCCAAATCTCAAAAATTCAAGTGGATGATCCCGGACACTGGTTCGGTCAGGAACACCTGGATCGCTTTCATCAAAAAATCTTCGAAGCCACCGGCAACCCGAATATCTCCAGGGAAGTTGGGCGCTATGCGGCTTTCAACAATGCAGCCGGCGCCATCAAGCAGCATATTTTGGGACTTCTAAAGACCTCTTCGATCTACCTGCTGTTGCCCAAACTCTACCCCATGATCAGCCGGGGCGCGCGCGTGAAAACACGCAAGCTGGCCGCCAACAAAGTGGAAATCATTGTTACCACAGTACCCGGCGTACATGAACGGCCATACCAGTGCGAAAACCGTCTGGGCATTTTCGAATCGCTCGCGACGCTGTTTACGGCCAAGCATGCGACTATAAATCATGATCAATGCATCCATCGCGGCGACCCGCACTGCCGATACGAGGTTGCCTGGGAAGGTCCGCCCCATCTTTTATGGAAGCGATCGATTCTGGCCGGTACGGCCGCTGAGTTGGCGTTAATTATCGCCGGTCCGAGCCTTTTCCCCGGGGGCCTGTGGCCGGTCATTGCGGCGGCGGGGCTTGTGGGGCTGATCGGCCTTTGCCTGTACGCCGGCTACCTGGAGAGGCAGGAACTCAAACGGATCATCCAGAGCCAAGGCAATGTGGCGGAACAACATATCAAAGAGGTCGATCACCGCTATCGCGGTGCCTTGCTGATCCAGAAAATCGGCCAGGCGACTTCCGAAATACTGGACTTGACGCAATTGGCCCAGGTGGTCGTTCGTAATATCGAAAACTATCTTGATTTCGACCGCGGCCTGGTGATGCTGGCCGATGAGAACCGCAACCGGCTCGTATATGCGGCCGGGTTCGGGTTTGACGAAGTAAAAATTGATCTGCTGCGAAAGACCAAGTTCAGGCTGGACAACCCGGAAGCCAAAGGCATCTTCATCCAGGTGTTCAAAGAACAGCGTCCCATGCTGGTGGACGACGTCAACGCGCTGCAACCCACATTTTCTTTACGCAGCCAGGCCTTTGCCAAACAGATCGGCTCCAAATCGTTGATCTGCCTCCCGATCGTTTATGAAAACCAGTCCCTTGGCATTTTGGCCGTCGACAATATCAAGGGGCAGCGCCAGTTGACGCAAAGCGATGTTCACCTGTTGATGGGAGTGGCCTATCAAACGGCCGTCAGCATTTTCAGCACGCTGGCCTATAAAAAACTCCAGGCCAGCGAGGAGCGTTATCGAGGTTTATACGACAGCGCGCCCACGCCCTACTTTTCGATCAGCGCCCAGAATGCCGCCATCGTGAACTGCAATATAGCCGCCACACGCCTGCTGGGCTTTTCGCGCACCCAATTGATCGGATCCACATGGTTCGACCACTTTTCGGATGATGCGGGCAATCGCGCCCGGTCCCAATGGATCCATCATGCGTTGCAACAAGGCCGCCCCATCCATCATGAAGAGGTGAAGCTGGTGCGCAAGGACGCGCAAATGGTGTGGGCCGATTTGTCTATGGAGCCGTATAAAGATGCACGTGGAGAAGTTGTGGAGGGACGCTGCGTGCTCATCGATACCTCGGAAAGAAAAAAGCTCGAGGAAAAGCTGCGGCATGCGCAGAAGATGGAGGTCATGGGAACCTTGGCGGGCGGCGTGGCGCATGATTTGTGCAACATCCTGGCGGCCATCGTCAGTTACCCCGATTTACTGTTGATGGACATCGACAGCAGCAGTCATTTGTTTGATCCCTTGAACAAGATCCGCACCGCCGGCATGCGCGCGGCGGCCATTGTTCAGGACCTGCTCACCCTGGCGCGTCTAGGCGTGCAGTTGACCGAAGTCATCGATTTCAACGCACTGATACTTGAATTTATGAAAAGCGCCGAGCTCGAGAATTTACAAAACTTTCACCCGCAAGTGCAGGTGTTCACCGACCTCGATAAGGAACTGGCACTCGTAAAAGGCTCGGCGGTCCATTTGATCAAAACCGTCTTGAATATCGTCACCAATGCGGCTGAAGCCATGCCTGCAGGAGGGCATATTCATATTGTCACGCGCAATCGGCAATTTGATGCCGAAGAGGCTCAAAAGAATAGAGAAGCGGGACATTATGTGATGATATCGATCAGGGATGAGGGCGAGGGCATCGCCAAGGAAGATATCGGCCGCATCTTCGAACCTTTTTTTACCAAAAAAGTACTGGGACGCAGCGGGACCGGCCTGGGAATGGCGATCGTGTGGGCAACGGTCCAGGATCATAGAGGCTATATCGATGTAGAGAGTGAGCCCGGCAAAGGCACCAGCGTGAACCTGTATCTGCCGGCCACCGAGGAGGTCATCTCACGCCCGCCCGTCATGCCTCTGATTGAGGATTTAAAGGGTCATGGCGAGACCATACTGGTGATCGATGATGAAGCCGAACACCGCGAGATCGCCAGCAAGATGCTGACCCGGCTGGGATACCGGGTCATTGCGCTGGATAATGTCCATGCGGCGCTGGAGCAAGTGGAGCAAGAGCCGCCGGATCTGCTGGTGCTGGATATGATCTTGGGTACCGATATGGATGGCCTGACCCTCTACCGCAGGATATTGTCCATGCGGCCCGACCAGAAAGCCGTGATCACCAGCGGATATGCCAAAACCTACCGCGTTAATCAGGCCTTGGAACTGGGCGCCGGGGCGTACATCAAGAAACCCTACGCGTTAAGGGAATTTGCCGCAGCGGTGAGAAGTGAACTGGACAGGGTGAGCTGCCTGATGTAGATATGCACATCAGCCGAATGTCCACTTTTCCTGGCCCCAGCCGCTGCCAGAGCGGGATATGCCTTCAGAATCTAAGTAGTGTCCATCCAGAAATGGCTATTTTCGCCGATTTCGGTGTTGGGCGAAAATTTTAATCCTCGAAATATGTCCATATATTCCTGCGGTTAAAATTTCC
>QZKV01000112.1 GCA_003599575.1 Desulfobacteraceae bacterium
GTGGTGGGCAACTGGTTGCATCAAGTATCGAAGATACGTAAGGACTGGCGTGCAGATTGACAAAGGAATTGGCTTTGTCTTTTGCAAAGACAGTGAGGCGTTTGGGGGTGTCCACATCGGCGGTTTGCCAAGGATCATATTGGGGGTGAGTAGGAAATAAGTCCTCATAGTCAACAACGTCCCCCAAATTGCAGTCCTCATAGTCAACAACGTCCCCCAAATTGCTCCCCCAAATTGCCCCCAAATTGACCCCTAAATTGTGGAATGTTTCAATGTTTCGATGGGTGAGTCTTGGTCAGGGGTGCGATGCACAGGTTCTCCGGCGCATTATATTTTAAAATATCAGACCGGGTCTTTAACCCAAAAGCAAAGGGAGGAACTTATGATCTCGTCAGAAGAACTTCCGAAACAGTTCATCGAGGTCGATGGCCTTCGCATGGCCTACCATGAGGTGGGCACCGGGACTCCTATCGTTTTTCAGCACGGTAACCCCACCTCATCCTATTTGTGGCGAAACGTAATACCGCATGTGAAGCACCTTGGGCGCTGCATAGCGATTGATCTGATCGGAATGGGCGATTCCGACAAGCTGCCCGATTCCGGTCCAGGCCGCTATACCTTTACTGAACACCGCAAATATCTTGATGCTGCGCTCAGCCGGCTCGGTGTATCGCACGATGTGACATGGGTGGTTCACGACTGGGGGTCATCGCTGGGTTTTGATTGGGCCAACCGGCACCGGGACGCCGTTCGGGGCATCTGCTACATGGAGGCCATCGTCCAGCCGTTTAGTTGGGCCGATTGGCCGGAAGCGCCGCGGCGCATTTTTCAGGGCTTTCGCTCGCCAGCCGGCGAAGAGATGGTGCTGGAAAAAAATATCTTTGTCGAACGGGTGCTGCCCAGCTCCATTTTGCGTTCCCTGACTAACCAGGAGATGGACGTTTACAGACGTCCTTACACCCAGTCGGGCGAGAGCCGGCGGCCAACGCTCACCTGGCCCCGCCAGCTTCCCATCGACGGGATGCCTGAAGATGTCGTGGAGATCGTTCGGTCGTATGCCGACTGGCTTTCCCGAAGCGATGCGCCCAAGCTGTTTATTGATGCCGAACCCGGCGCCATATTGACTGGGCGCCCGCGCGAATTTTGCCGCACCTGGCCCAACCAGTCGGAAGTCCGTGTAAAGGGCATCCATTTCGTGCAGGAAGACTCACCCGACGAGATCGGCAAGACCATCGCGGACTGGCTGGCCGGCATCGATTAGAAGCAAGACAAACGGGCAAATGGCGTAAAGGCAGTTGCCCGTGGCGGCAATGACGTGTGGAGGCGCCAAAAGCTGCCGGTGGTTTTGATCGTCTTTAACAACGCAGGCCAGTCCCGTCGGGCTGTACAGGGGACAGGAAACGCCAGGGGACCTTGGGTATTGGTTCGCTTTTGGGCGGGCATGTGGATGTCATCTCAGGACATCACAAAATACATGCCCGCCTGTCAAAACGAGCTGTGGTCACGTACTGTTTTCTAAACCCAATACAACATCACTCTGCTATCGGCGGGGAGATGTCGAGATCTATATTGAGCTGGCCGCGGATCTCACCCGTTGGGAAGTTGGCGGTGTGAACATTGGCATATGTTGCACCGGCTAGAATGGCGCGAAGAAACGACCTGAAATCTCCAGGAGCGATGCCCTGATCCGCCGGTCCGATGATGCTCTGAAGGCTCAAGGAACCGCTGACCGTGCCGGTTGCCGGACAGGCTTGGCCGCCTTCTGCGCCGCATAAAAAAACGACCACACCACCGTTAACGCCCGGTTGACCAAAATGAATGTGGGCGGCATTTGGTGCGCTGGATAGATCATTGTAGGTCAACTCGTAGTCAAGGGTCTGGGTTTCGGTATTTAAAAAAGCCTGGAAAAACCCACGGGCATTGCTGGCGACCGATGGTACTTCCTGGAAGCCGGACAATTCGGAATTCAAGAAGATTGTCTCGGCTGAAGCTATGGCCGGTAGGCCGATAAGGGCAATCAACAAGACCGCATACGCGATCCTGAAACGATATTTTAGTTGTGTCCTCATTGCACTGTTCCTCCAAATTTCGAAGATCTAATCGCTTGTTGTAAGCACCTCCTTTGGCCACCACCGTTACCACGGGCCGCCGAGGGCACAAGTGGGCAGATGCCGTATTTGCCAATACAGAGTGGGGTTTTTTAGGTCATGAAGGAAAGTGCGCTTGATGACCTATGCCGGCACTTTGTTTTTGTTGTCAGCAGCTCTCTTTGCGCTGTTCCCGCGCCTGTTCGTGTACCCGCTCGCAATCATTTTGGTCCGGCTCGGCGCCGCACTTCTTTACAGAAGCCGAAATTTGTGCCGGCATGGCAGGGAAAGGCAAAAAAGGGATGGGGCCGGGGAGCAAGCAGAGTCGAACTGAACCTCAAATCAATTCAACGTTTGACCCTAAGTTCACCCCATTAAAAGTGGTCGAATGTAAATATATAAAGGGCGTCCCCCAACCCGTCCGTCCCCCATCCCGTCCCCCATCCGGGAACTGCTTAAACCGGATCAACGAAGGGGAGGTTTGCCTCTTTGGCGGACCTGATTGGAGCCGACATTAATCCCTTCATGATCCATTTGCGGGTGTCGACCGGATCAATTACCGAATCAATCTCAAGATACGATGCCATATTGACAGCTTTGCCACGATCGTAGAGCTGGTTTAATAATTTATTGAAGAGCGCCGCCCGTGCTTCCGGGTCCTTTTGGGCTTCAAGTTCCTTTTTAAAACCGGCCTTAACCGCTCCTTCCAGCCCCATGGCACCAAACTCACCGGTGGGCCATGCCGCGGTAAATACAGATTCATGGAAGCCGCCTTTTGCCATGGCCATGGCACCGAGCCCATATCCTCTGCGGACAACAACCGAAAAATAGGGTACCGTCAAATGGGAACCATGTACAAACATACGACATACATGGCGCACCTGAGCTCGAGTCTCAATGTCTGGTCCAACCATGAATCCGGGGGTATCGATCAGGCTCACAATCGGAATGCCATGTACATTGCAAAGCTGCATCAAGCGGGCCGCATTGTCGGCATCCTCTGCTTCGATAGCTCCAGCCATGTGTTGGCAATTGTTGGCCATGATACCGAAAGGCTTGCCTTCGATACGAATAAAACCCGTGATTATACCGGGTCCATAAGCGGGGCGAAGCTCCAGGAATGAGTCAACATCTGCGATGCCCTTTATTACTATCCTCATATCATAGGCCTGACGGCGGTTTTCGGGAATTATTTTACGCAGAGGATTCGGGTCCGGGGCTTTCCAATCCTTGATAGCGCCCTGAAAATAGGAGAGGTATTTTTTTGCCGCCGCTACTGCTTCCACATCATCCTCAACCGCAATATCGACGACGCCATTGTTGGTCTGAACATCAATGGGACCTACTTCCTCGGGTTGGAAGACCCCCAGCCCACCCCCTTCAATCATCACCGGTCCGCCCATCCCGATGTTGGAATTTTTGGCGGCAATAATCACATCACAGCATCCCAGCAAGGCTGCATTCCCGGCGAAGCAGGGCCCGGATACGATTCCCACCAAAGGAGCTTTACCGCTGAATCCTCCGAACTTTGCAAAAGTAAACAAATCCAGACCGGCGATGACCACGCCGGCGGCATCCACATCACCGGGTCTTCCTCCACCACCTTCGGCGAATAACACCAGTGGAATTTCCTGTTCATGGGCCAGCTTTAACATGCGGTCCATCTTTTTATGGCTGAAGAAACCTTGTGTACCGGCTAAAACCGTGTAGTCGTATGCCAATACCATGCAGCGCGAATTCTCTTCTCCAAACAGGCCGCCATTTACCGATCCAATCCCGGCGATAAGGCCGTCGGCCGGAGTTTTGACCATTAGTTCTTCTTCGGTCCTGCGGGTGCGTTGGGCGGCTATTGCCAAGGCCCCATACTCAATGAAACTGCCGGGGTCACAAAAGTCTTCCACATTGGTGCGTGCAGTGCGCTGGTTTTTCTTCTTTCGGCGCGCTACCGCATCCGGTCGGTTTTCGTCAAGGCCCAAAGAAGTACGCCTGATCAGATCGGCAAGCTCAGGTCGAATGGGATCGCTATTTCCTGGATTCCCTTTGCTTGGGGAACTCATAATCTACATCCTCCTTATTCATCAAAAGCAGATCCCTGTCGTCAGGATGGCTCCTTTTGAGTGGGCCAACTGCACCCTGCGCCGTCCAATCGTAAAACACGGCCCATATTCCGTATGCAGGCAAGACGCATCATCGGACGAACACACCGCCACCGTTTTCGAAAGACTTAATTGGTTCCGCCATGCTCTTTTTTGACCTGGCCGCGATCGATGTTGCCATCCTTGGCCTTGGGCAGCGCCGGCACAAATACCACATATTTCGGCTTTTTGAACCGGGCGATTTTGGCGGCCACGTAATTGATCACTTCTTCAGGCGCCACCCGCGCGCCGGGCTTGCGCACGCAAACCGCCTTGATGGCTTCGCGCCATTGTTCGTCGGGCACACCGATCACGCATACCTCGCTGATATCCTCATGGCTGAGGATCGCTTTCTCCACCTCGGCGGGATAGACATTTTCACCGCCCGGTTTGATCAGCTCTTTTTCTTCCTTGCGTTTGACGTACCAGAGGTAGCCCTGCTCGTCGAACCGGCCCATGTCGCCGGTATGGTGCCATCCGTTTCTGAATGTGTATTCCGTTTCCGCTTCCAGTCCCCAGTAGCCGAGGAAAACGGCCGGCGAGCGGACGCAGATTTCGCCGACTTCGCCCGTGGGGACTTCACGGTCCCCGTCGTCAAAAAGGGCTACACGACTCAAGGCCGACGGTCTGCCGGCGCTGCCCGGCCGTTCGGCGGCGTTGCAGCCCGTCACGGCCATGGCCTCGGTCTGGCCGAATCCACTGTAAAACGCCGCATTGGGCGCCGCTTGCAGAAATTTAACAATGCTTTGCGGGTCTTCCAGGCCGCCGATGCTGCGTACGCTGGAAAGATCGGCGGGGTTTCGGGCATGCTGATCCAGAAGCATCTTCAGCATGGGCGCAAAACATCCGAATACGGTCACGCGCTCGTGCTCGATCAATGCAAGGGCCTGCGCGGAGTCGAAGCGCGCCGCGATCACATTCTTGCCCGCCCGGTGCATGACGGCCATGGACAACGACAGTGCGGAAATGTGAAACAGCGGCAGGACACACAGATGGCATGCCCCCTCGTCGACCCGGCTGCCGGAGATGGTCTGCAGGTTCACGGCAATGATATTGGCCTGGCTGAGCAGGGCGCCGCGGGGCCGGCCCGCGACGGCGGCGGTGTGGATGATCACATACCCCGCATCGGCAGGGACATCGAAAACGGCCTCGGCCCCATCGTCGCACAGCAAGGCGTCAAAGGGTTGAAAGCGGTCCCGCCCCGCACCGGCGGACATTCCGAACGACGCCTTGACGGAGGGAACCTTCGCGGCCGCCGCTGCCGCGGCTTCCTGATAATCGTCGCCCGCAAAAACGATTTTGGGAGTACAGTCCTCGAGGACGATTTTGATTTCCTCCTGTTGAAAGCGCCAATTCACCGGCACCATGATGGCCCCGATCTTGGCAGCCGCGCCGTAGAGAATCAAAAACCGGTCGGAATTGTTGGCCACCACCGCGAAGCGATCCCCCTGCCGGATGCCCGCTTTGACCAGCCCGGCCGCGCAGCGGTCGCAGGCGTGCTTATAATCACGGTAGTTCAGACGTGTGTCGCCGAAAACGACCGCGTCCCGCTCAGGGTAGAGCAACGCATTGCGGCAGATCATGTCGTAAACGCTAAAATCACGAAGGCCCATAGGCGCTTCCTCCTTCCGTCCGGTAGACTGGGTTGGGTTCCCATACACCCCACTTCGAGTCAATTCGCCCCGCTAAAAAAACATCCGTTGCTCCCAAAAGGGCTAAAAGCATAAGTCTCTCTAGTAGGGGGGAACCGGCGCCGAGTCCATATTTTTAGGGGAACTTCTGATGCAATCGGGTCGGGGTTGGAATCGGTAGCGGCTTCTTTCCGATTCCAACCCCGATGTTTCCTTCAGGTCTGCTACTTCCAATCATAGATGGTCAGATCGGGACAGGGAAATTCACCGATCACGTTCTGCCGGTTGTCGTTCAAACGGACCAGCACGGCCGTATCCTGGCCGAAGCGCTTCTTATCGGTAAACGTGACCGGCGGCCGCAGCCCCATCATGTCGTAGTCCTTGATCTTCTGCATGGCCTCGTAAACGGCCTTGCCGTCTATCTTGTCCGGCCCGACCGTGTGGGAGGCGATGCGGATGGCTTCACAGGCGATCAGCGCCATGCCCGCGGTCATGGCATATCCTTCGGGCGGAAAACCCATTTTACTTCGTCCGTTCTTGTTGAAGATCTCCAGAACCTTGGGAGATCGCTTGGCCCATTCCTCCACCGGCCATATATTGGACACAATGTAGGTATTGCGCGCCAGGGGACCGACCATGTCCAGAAGCACACCGGGAACTATGGCATAGCAAAGGCCGACATCGATCTGATCGATCATGCCCAGCTTGTCCATCTCCTTGAGCACCACCGCAAAGGCGTTCTGGTACATGCCGCCGAAAGTGAAGTCCACCCCTTTTTCCTTTAGCCGGAGCAGTTGCGCGCTTACGTCCGTGGGGACATAGGGGATGAACTCTTCGCCCACGATTTCGACCCCTTTGGATTCGATATAGGCTCTGGTCTTGGGTGTGATCGAGGCGCGGCCGTAAGCCACTTCCCATGTCAACCAGGCAAAGCGCGGTTTGCGATTGAGCCCCTTCTTGGGCCAGATATGCTCCAGGTAGTAGTCCACCCACACACCCAGCTCATTGACATAGGGCGAGGTCGGCGAAAAGGTCCACGAGGGTAGTTTGGTCAGCTCGTCGTCGCTGCCCCCTTCCACATTGACGACTTCCTTTTTGATGTTCCAGGTCTTGAGGGCAAGGGCCACCCCTGTGGACTGCCCGACCATGGCGATGATCTGTTCCTTGCCGCTGGCCATCTGTTTGAAGGCGGTCATCGACTTGGCCGGGTCCGATCCGCCGTCTTTCCACACCGGCACAATTTCGATACCGTTCAGATCCATGTACTGGTTGGCCAGTTCGACGCCGTCCAGAAATCCGGGGTTATTGGCCACCTGAGTCCCCCCGTACGGTCCGGTGATATGGACCAGGTGGCCGAGATAGACTTTCGTTTTTTCGGCATGCCCCATCCCCCATGCCCCCACGATGAAGAACAACGCAAACAACACGACGCCCGCCCGTTTTACTATCGTTCTTTTCCTGTTCATGCGATCCTCCTTTTTTAAGGCCTTATCAGAAGCAACGACGCAAAAACGTTCATATTAAAGAGGGCAGCAAAACACCCTAGCCCAGCCACCGCTTGCGGCGCTTGTAATGCTTCACATCCCGATAACTCTTTTTCTTTCCCACGCCCGACAGGCCGAGGTAAAATTCACGGATATCCTCATTGGTCTTGATCTTCTCGGCCGTTCCGTCCAGGACGATGCGTCCGTTTTCCATGACGTAGGCGTAATCGGAAACCGACAGCGCGATATTGGCGTTCTGCTCAACCAGCAGGATGGGCAGTTTTTCTTCGCGGTTGATCGCTTTGATGATCTCGAAGATCTCCTTGACCACCAAGGGCGCAAGGCCCAGGGAAGGCTCGTCCAGCATGATCAGGCGCGGCCTGGCCATCAGGCTGCGCCCGATCACCAGCATTTGCTGCTCGCCCCCGGACAGGTACCCGCTGACCGCCTTGCGCTTGTCGTTCAGGCGCGGAAAGTAGTCATAAATCTGTTTGAGCCGTTTTTTGACATCCAACCGGTCGCGGTTCAGATAGGCGCCCAGTAGGAGATTTTCCTCCACATTCAGGTGCGCGTAGAGCCGGCGTCCCTCGATGACCTGCCGGATGCCCAGCGCGGCGATTTCTTCGGGTCCTTTCTTTTCGATGCGCTGTCCATTGTAATCGATCCGGCCATGGGTGACTTCGCCCAGCTCGCAGCCCAGGATCCCCGAAATCGCTTTCAGGGTGGTGCTCTTGCCGGCGCCGTTGGCACCGAGCAGGCTCACGATCTGGCCTTCGCCCACTGTCAGGCTGACACCGCGCAGGACGAGAATGACCTTTGAATAAATGACTTCGATGTTGTTGACTTCCAGCATGGGTGCTTCTCCCGGTAAAGATGCGCTGCGGGTCAGTACGGAAACGGCCACAGACGGAATGTGGACAGTGTCACCTGCCAGCGATGAAACAGGCCGCGGGGTTCGAACACCAGGAAAAGAAGTATGACAACGCCGAAGAATATCTGCACGAATCCTGCCACAGCCGATCCCTCGAGGGCCGGGAAGATACCGCCCAGCCAGGGCGCCATGAACAGCACGACCTGGTGAAGGAGCTTGAGAAACAAGACCCCCATGATAGCGCCGGTAATGGTCGCTCCGCCGATGATCAGCATGCCAAGCATCCAGATCGAATCCATCAAGGTGAATTGCTCGACCGTGATGATGCCCTGATAGTGAGCCAGCAGCGATCCCGCCATACCGGCGTACATGGAGGAGAGAAAAAAGGCGAGCACTTTGGTCCGGAACACGTTGATGCCCATGAATTCGGCCGCCAGATCGTTGTCCCGCACGGCGATGAAAGATCGGCCGGTCCGGGTGCGCATCAGGTTGTTGGTCAGGAAGACCACTGCCGCGACCGCTCCCATGGCCAGGTAGTAGAATTTGATTTCGTTGTCGAAGCTCAACCCAAAGAAGGTGATTTCATTGGCGGGCAGGCCCGAGGTGCCGTGGGTCACACCGCCGCCGTGAAGGATGACCCACATGATGATGAAATGGGCCGCAAGCGTGGTGACGGAGATGTAGAAACCCCTGATCTTCAAGGCCGGAATCGCAACCACGATGCCCAGCACGCCCGCGGCCAGGGCGGCGCACGGCAGCGTCAGCCAGAACGGCCAATCCAGATGGTAGGACAGCCCGGCACTCATGTAGGCGCCGACCGCCATGAATGCCGCGTGCCCCATGCTGACCTGCCCGGTAAAGCCCACGATGATCTGCAGGCCCAGCACGGCAATAATGAAAATGGCCAGGTTGACGGCCACATCGAGGAGATAGGTGCCCGCCAAAAGCGGGAATATGCCGAAGACAAAGACCAACAGAAAGATCAAAAGCGTCCAGCGATACCCGGTCCGCACCAGGGCGCTGTCCTGTTCGTAGGTTTCATCGAAGGTGCCGCAGGGCTTTTTCAACATGGTCATACCCTCTCTATTCGTGCATAGCCAAAGAGGCCGTATGGTTTCAACACCAGCGCAATGAGCAGAACAATATAGGGGGCCACTTCGGAAAAGCCGCCGCCCACGTATGGATCGAGATAGGCGCTGCCGAACGCTTCCGTCAACCCGATGATCAGACCGCCGATCAGGGCGCCCACGATCGATTCCATGCCGCCAAGAATGACGACCGCCAGGGCTTTCATTCCCAACCCGTTCAGGGATTCAAAACTCACCCCGTAAAGGGAGCTCATCAGAATTCCCCCCACCGCCGCCACCAGAATAGCGACAAACCAGGAGACCACGAAAATGGAACTGACCCGGATGCCTTCGCTCTGGGCCAGGGTATGGTCTTCGGCAGTGCCCCGCATGGCCAGGCCGATTCTGGTTTTCTGAAAAAAGAGCACAAACACGACGAAGCAAAGTGCACAGACCACGAAATTGAGGATGGATTCCGAGGACAGCACCACCGGTCCCAATTGCACACGCGCCGCTGATACGATGTCGGGCAGCAAGCGTCCCGGCCCGGGCCAGAAAAGGACCGCAGCGCCGCTGAACAGCTCACCCAAGGCGATGGTCGCCATGACGGCCGCCATAAGCGGCTGGCCCGTCAGCGGCTGCAGGACCAGTCGCTGTATGAGATAAGCGAGGATGCAGATGCAGACCGTCAGAATCGGTATGGCCAACCAGATCGGCATTTTCCATCCCACAA
Organism: Desulfobacteraceae bacterium; assembly: GCA_003599575.1. Classification (GTDB taxonomy): domain Bacteria; phylum Desulfobacterota; class Desulfobacteria; order Desulfobacterales; family Desulfosarcinaceae; genus Desulfatitalea. The sequence goes on from QZKV01000112.1 coordinate 10,009, forward strand.
TCAGCTGCCAGAGCATGAAGGCCGAAAATGCCACCAGGGGTCCGTGGGCGAAATTGAAAATTGATGAAGATTTGTAGATGATGACAATGGCCAGGGCCATGAGGGCATACACCCCGCCGGTCAAAATGCCATTGATGAGCATCTGCGTAAAAAAAGCCATGATCACTCTCCTGCAGCGGTGGTTTTGATCCTCAGGTCCGTCTTCACCATCCCGGTGCGGCCGTCGCGGTACTTCACCTCGGCTTCGATGTCGATCCGGTCGCCCCCGCTGAAGGCGGCCGCGATCAAGTCGGTGTAGCGGTTCTCCAGAAACGCACGGCGAAGTTTGCGCGTTTTGGTCAGCTCCCCCTCATCCGCGTCGAACTCTTTGTGCAGCAGCGTAAAGCGCGTCACACGGGCGTTTTCCGGAAGCGTCGCATTGACCCGGATCACGTCCTTTTCGATCAGGTCATACACCTGCGGTCTCTGGCTCAGGTCCACGAAGGTCGTATAGGAGATGTGGTTCTTTTCGGCCCACTTGCCCACGTTGTCAAAGTCGATGGTGATCAGGGCGAACAGAAACGGCCGTTCGCTGCCGCCGACGATCAGCACTTCCTTGATGTAGGGGCTGAACTTGAGCCGGTTCTGAATGTAGGTGGGAGAATAGCGGGTGCCGTCTTTCAGCGAGAGCATCTCTTTCATGCGGTCGTAGACGATCAGATGCCCGTCCGTATCGATGGTGCCCGCGTCGCCGGTCCTGACCCAGCCGTCCAGAAACATCCTGCGGGTTTCCTCGGGTTTTTTGTAGTAGCCGGAAAAATGCACATCGGCGCGCAGAAGAATTTCGCCTTCAGTGGTGATTTTGACTTCCACGCCCGGGACGGGGATGCCGCTGGTGCCGGGTTTGATCATGTCCCGGTGGGTCACGGCGGGATTGATTTCCGTCAGCCCGTAGGCGTCCCGGATGTTGACCCCGATCGCCTTGTACCAGCGGATCACATCGGGCCCCAGGGCCGAACCTCCGGTCAGGGCATAACGCAGTTTGCTCAGCCCGAGGTAGTCGCGGATATGGCGCAGGATCAGACCGTTGGCCGTCCAGTAGAGCAATCGCAGATACAGCGGCGGGCGCCGGCCTTGGGTCTGCTCATATTCGGAGTATTTATACCCGATGGGGACCGAAAGGTTATAGAGCATCCTCCGAATGCGGCCGGCATCCATAATTTTCATCTGCACCTGGGAAAGGATACCCTGCCACTGCATGGGGCTCAGCAGGCAGGTGCGGGCACCGATTTCGCGCAGGTTGGCCATCACCGTTTCGGGTTCCTCCGGAAAGTTCACCTGCGTTTTGTAAACCACCCAGCCGGCGATCATGAGCTGTTCGGAGATCCAGGCCGGCGGCACGTAGGAGAGATAGTTGTCCTTCGGCGCGGGCGGCGCGACGGCCCCCCAGCGGATGCTGCCCTTGATCAGATACGCATGGCTGAGCATGACCCCCTTGGGAAGTCCTGTCGTGCCGGAGGTATAGCAGATCACGGCGATATCGCTGTCCGCACCCGCCTCGATCGCTTCATCGAAAAACCCGGGGTGTTCTTTTTCGAATTGCTTTCCGAGCTGGATCAGGTCCTTGTTCTCCAGCAGCCAGGGATCGTTCCTGTAACGCACCATCCCCTGGTTGTCCCAGTAGATGACCTGCTTGACGTTCGGGATGTGCGCCTTGAGTTCAAGGAACTTGTCCGTCTGCTCCTGGTCTTTGGAAAAGACGAAGGAGCTGTCCGAATCGTTCACCAGGTACTGCAAATCCGAGGGCATGGCGTCGATGTACAACCCGACCACCGCCGCGCCCATGGCCTGCACGGCGATTTCGGCCCAGTACCACTCCGGGTCGTTGTCGCCGATGATGCACACCTTGTCGCCCCGCCGGATGCCCAAATGCTTCAACCCGAGGCTCATGTACTTGATTTTCTCGAAAACCTGGGCATTGGTGAAGCTGTTCCAGATGCCGTAGTGTTTTTTGCGCATGCACAGGCCGTGCGGGTCGGCTGCGCAGCTGTCCTTGAAGATCTTGGGGAGCGTGTCCCGGACGCGTTCAACACAGCGTTGGTAATAGTCAGGGGTGTGCCCGGAAGCGGTAAAGGCCGGCAAGCACTCGTCGAGCAGTGCACGGGTATCGATCATAACGGGCGAACCTCCTCAACCTTTTCTTCCCGGCCCGGATGAAATGACGCCTCCGTCCGGCTGTCCTGGCCGAGATAGGCGGCCAGCACGGCGGGATCCCTGCTGATCTGCTCAGGCGTGCCGTCGGCGATCTTTCTTCCGAAATCCAAGACCACGATGTGATCGGCGATGTCCATGACCACGCCCATGTCGTGCTCAACCAGGATCATGGTGGTCCGGCGCTCATCGGAAACATCCAGGATGAAGCGGGCCATGTCCTCCTTTTCCTCCAGGTTCATGCCCGCCATTGGTTCGTCCAGAAGGAGCAGGTCGGGTTCCATGGCCAGGGCCCGCCCGAAATCGACGCGCTTGCGCAGCCCGTAAGACAACTCGCCCACATAGGATTTGCGTATGTGCTCGATTTCCAGGAAATCGATGATCTCTTCCACTTTTTTTCTGTTGGCCATTTCCTCCTTTTTGGCCTTGGACCAGAAATAAAAATAGGATGCCAGCACTCCGTGGGTGAAACGAAGGTGCATTCCCGTCATCAGGTTGTCGAGCGTGGTCATCCCCGCGTAAGTCTGGATGCCCTGGAACACCCGGCCCACGCCCAGCTTGGCGATGTCATGGGTCCTCATGCCCAGAAGCTCGCGGCCCTTGTAGCGGATCGATCCGCCGGGCTCGGCCCGATAAAATCCGTTGATGCAGTTCAGCAGGCAGGTCTTGCCGGCCCCGTTCGGGCCAATGATGGCCATGATTTCACCCTCACGGACCTCGAAGTTCGCATCCGTGAGGGCGTTTACGCCGCCGAAACGCAAATTGATGCCGGACGTCTTGAGCAGGACCTTGCTTTTCTCATCCGTCATACGAACAGCACCTCCGTTTCCGACAAACTTTCCCTCTCCATCAAAAGCTATCCTTTGCCCGGCCCGACCGTATATTCGGGGTGCTTAAAAAGCGAACAGTCGCTCGGTTTATTAGAAGCCTTATTTAAGGACGGGCTTTTTGTCAACATGAGTTTCGGTATTGACATGCGTACCCATTCCTGCTAGGTTTCCGGACAAAAATGCAAATGCCCTCCTTTGACTGCAGCATCTGAACCTTCACGTTTTTTCCCTGCGATGCCCATCTGTAAATTGACGCCACCTTGTGACTTGCCTCTTTTTCTTAGAACAAACGGGAGGCTGATCGAAGCGTATGGGCGCCACGCAAAAGGCGATTTGGCTCGCCTGCCTGGGAGCGATGGGTATTCCGGTCTACGCCGTCAATTTCGGCTTGGCCGAAATTCTCGCCGGGTTCGGACCCCTTGCCGCCGGGGGGACTGCTTACAGCTCTTATCTATACCAACTGCTGCCCCTGTCGATCTTTTACCTGGTCGCTTTGCGCATCGTTTTTTATCCCGCGGCCGGAAAAGAACGGAGTCATAGCGCGCTCATCGCAGTCCTCGTCTTCGCCGGGTTGTACAGGATCTTTCTGGTGCCTGCCGCGCCCGTGCTGTCCACGGACATGTATCGCTACATCTGGGACGGACGGGTGCAGGCCCACGGTATCAACCCGTATCGCTACGCGCCGCAGGATCAGGCTCTTGAAGCCCTGCGCGACCAAGCCATCTATCCGCGCATCAACCGGCCGCCATCGCCCACCATCTATCCGGCAGGCGCCCAGATACTGTTTTATGTCCTGAATCGGGCCGGAATCCATACGCTCCCGGCTTTCAAGACCGTGCTCACGGTTTTCGATATGGGATCTGTTTGCGTGTTGATCCTGATCCTGCTGCATTTGAAATTGCCCGTGGAAAGGGTGCTGGCCTATGCCTGGCATCCCTTGGTCATTTATGAACTGGCCAACAACGGCCATCTGGACGGTGTGATGGTTTTTTTCGTCCTGGCCGCGTTGTTGTTCCTGCTCAAGGGCCGGACGGCCCTGTCCGTCTCAAGCCTGGCGCTGGCGGCTTCTCTGAAGCTATGGCCTTTGGCTTTGCTTCCCGCGCTGGCGAACGAAAAAAAGCTGCGCAATGGTCTTTTGTTGGGCCTCGTTTTTCTGGGGCTTTATCTTCCCTATCTGCCGGCCGGAAAACAAATCCTGGGATTTTTTCCCGAGTATTTCAAAAACCCGCATGAATCCTATAATCTCGGCCTCAAGGTCTATTTGTTGATGATATTTCCGGCTTCCCATCATCTGGCCATCACAGCGGTGTTGTCCGCGGCACTGGCCGCCGCCGCAGCAGCGGTATGGTTTGTGCCGAAAAATGCGGTTTCCGCCCTGTGGTTTGCTTACATGCTCACGGGGCTGGTGTTCGTTTTGGCTTCGGGTTCGCTCCAACCCTGGTACATTGTGTCGATCATCCCTTTTCTGGCCCTGTTTTTTTCTCCGGCCTGGATCTACTTCTCGCTGGTGATTTGTCTTTCCTACCTGACCTTCCTGACGCCCGACCACACGCCGCCCGAATGGGTCAGGGCCGTGGAATATGTTCCCTTCTTCATCCTGCTGAGCCTGGAGTACATCGCCTTTTTCAACCCCCGACGGATCTGGTTTCCGATGGCGAGCTATAAAAATTTTGGAATTCAGGGGATTTATCGGTGATGAAAGTCAGCGTCATCATACCGGCGTACAATGAAGAGGCGGCCATCGGCAGCGTGGTCCGCGCCGTCCCCCGGCACCTGGTGCAGGAGGTGATCGTGGTCGACAACGGCTCCACGGATGCCACAGCGGCCGAAGCGCAAAGCGCTGGAGCGCGCATCGTGCGCGAGCCTTTCAAGGGATATGGCGCAGCCTGCCGTGCCGGTCTGAAGGCCTGCGGCACTGCGGATGTGGTCGTTTTTCTGGATGGCGATACCAGCGACGATCCGGCCGAACTGCCCCTGGTATTGAAACCGATCGAGGAGGGCCTTGCCGATTTTGTCATCGGCAGCCGGCTGGCGGGCGCGTTTTTAGACCCGAATAGCATGCCCTGTCACGCCCGGATGGGAAACCGTTTTGTGGCCCTTTTGCTGAACCGTGCCTATGGGCTGCGCATTACGGATATCGGATCGTTTAGAGCCCTGCGCGCCCAGCTTCTGCTGTCCCTGCAAATGGAGCAGATGACATATGGCTGGCCCGTGGAGATGCTGGTCAAGGCCGCCCAGCGCGGCGCCAGGATCGCCGAAGTACCGGTCAGCTACCGCCGGCGGATCGGGGTATCGAAAGTTTCGGGAACCATTCGGGGTTCGGTGCTGGCGGCCTATTACATGCTCTGGCTGCCGCTGTTCTATTTAGCCAATGGTTCCGGGCGCAGCAATTCCCGGTGAAATGGCAAATGACGCGAGCATTCTGCCGCAATCGTGTCGGTACGATGATGGAGCTGCGGGTCGCATCGAAGAAGCATCGATTCGAAAATTCGCACCGGCAAGTATTGCATCGGCGGACCTCGATGAATCTGCGATCGCGTACGCGCAAGGGGCAGGGGATAGAAGATGACCCAAACTACGTCTCTTCCGTTTGACCGCAATGCCGATCGCTTTCGCAGTCATGCCGACAGTATCAAGGGTAGGATGCGGGGCGCCTTGATTGTGGGGCAGTTGGAGGCGCACATACCTGCGGCGCAGATTCCCCTGCGGGTGTTGGACGCCGGCTGCGGCACCGGTGATTTGGCCGCGGTTTTGATCCGGTGGTCGAAGCAGATGACCCTGCTCGATTTTTCGGCCGGAATGCTGGAGCAGGCCGGACGGAGGCTTGCCGCACCTGACCTGGCCGAAGTGCCTGTGCCGGTGAGGCTGATCCATGGCTGCATCGAGCAGGTCGATACGTATCTGGGCGGCGAGGCATTTGATTTGATCCTGTGCCATAACGTTCTGGAATATGTCGACAAGCCTCGGAAGGTGTTGGGCGCGCTAGCGGCGAGATTGTCGAAGGGTGGATATCTTTCCCTGGTCGCGGCCAATCGCTACGGCGAGGTGTTCAAAAACGCGCTTGTGAAATTGGACCTCGATGCCGCGCTGGCGTGTTTTGAAAAAACAAATACGACGGCCGATCTGTTCGACGGGGTTTCCAAGCGCACCTTCCTGATGCCCGATCTGGAGGACCTGGCGTGGGAACTCGGCCTGAACATATTGGGCGGATACGGCATCCGCATGTTTACGGATTGGCTGCCAGGGCAGTTCATCGGCCGGCCTGAAATCGAACCTGAGATTCTGAAGCTTGAAAGAGCCGCCGGCGCCGTTCCCGCTCTCATTCATACCGCCCATGACTTGCACCTGATCTGCCGCAAACAGTCCGGTTCCAGTCCGGCCTCAGAGGGTATGCACCAGTTTTTGCAGACTGCGCCGGAGCGTTAAAGCTGACGCCGCGGGAATAAAGATCGCCGAAGAAAGGGCTAATTATGCAATTTTCCGTCGGATTGGGCTTGACCAACGCCTGCAACCTGGAATGTGCGCATTGCTACAGGCCGAGGGGGCAAATATACAACCTTACGCTCAGCCAGGTGCAGCTCATATGTGATGCCGTCGACGTGAAGTCCGTGGGTCTAGGCACCGGCGAAAACGGTTTGAACCCGGAATTTTTCGAGATCATCGGATTTTTGCGGGGCCGCCGCATACCCGTAACGCTTGCATCCAACGGATATACGGTTCAAAACACCCCCGACGAGATCCTGGCCTCCTTTCGCGAGATAGAGTTTTCCATCGATTTCCCCGAAGAAAAAGAACAAGATGCCTTTCGCGGACAAGGCAACTGGAGGCGCATCTTGAGCGGCATCGAGCGCTGCCGGCGCGTCGGCGTGGCGGTGTCGATACTGGCCGTTTTGATGAATATCAATCATGCCCAATTGGGAAAGCTGGCAAAAACGGCCGCATCCTTCGGCTGCAATCTGCGCGTCAACCTATTTCAGCCGGTCCAGTCCGGTGCCTACCTTCCTAGCTACCGCCAGTTCTGGGAAGCCTTTCGCATCCTGTTCGATTCCGCCGCCGTGCTCAGCTGCTCGGAACCGCTGGTCAATACCTTCTGCGGAATGAACACCCGGCACGGCTCGCCCTGCGGGCGCAGCAGCATTCGCATCACGCCCCTCGGGGAAGTGCTGCCGTGCGTCTACTGGCCGCTGAGAACGGTGGGTCTGAAAGAACTCGTCCTCAGCGGCGAAGACCCGAGGGACTCCGCCAGTTTTCGGGAAGCGCAACGCATTCCCGAAGCCTGCCTTGCATGCGAATTCGTCGAAAATTGCCGCGGCGGATGCCGCAGCCGCGCCTGGCTCCTGGACAGAAAAGATCTTCCGGATATCTATTGCCCGAAGCTGAACGGAGAAGACTTTCGGTTGGCCCCCTGTATTTCTTCTGCCGATCCGCTTCTGCGTGCCGGAAGCATATGCACGACGATTGTAAGAGGATGATGACGATGCCAAGCCTTGCCCATAGCGAAGTCGCCCTTCCGGCCACCATCTACCTGGAGCCAACCAATCGATGCAACCTGCGCTGCCGTACCTGCGTGCAGCATCGCGGCCTGGCGGAATCTGCACGGGACATGTCACTGGACGAGGCCAAATGGATCGCCGACCAGTTTCCGGCATTGGAAATAGTCGTCCTGCACGGGATCGGAGAGCCGCTGCTGAACGACGACATCTTCGGCATGGTCGCGTATTTCAAGGCACGCGGCGCTTACGTCCTTTTTAACTCCAACGCGATCCTTCTGGATCGGCCAAAGGCCGAACGGCTGATGACCACCGGGCTGGACGAGCTGAGAATATCACTGGATGCAGGCAGTGCCTCAACCTATGCCGGTATCCGGCCGGGCGCATCGTTTGCATCGATTGTCCGCAACATCGAAGACCTGATTGCACTGAAGGCCGAATTCAGCCGGTCCACACCGATGATATCGGCCTGGATGATCGGCACCCGGGATAACATCCACGATCTTCCGGACCTGGTTCGGCTGGCCGCGCGGATCGGGATCGAAGAAGTTTACCTGCAGCGGCTGGTTTATTTCCTGAACGACGCGGGCCACGGAGCGGCGGTTCGGGAACAGGCCATCGTCGATCCGCCGCCGCAGATTCAGGCGGTTCTCGACGAAAGCATGCAACTGAGCCGCCGATGGGGAATTCGCCTGAATGCTTCCGGCCTGACCTCCCCCGAACAAAGCCTGCGCTCCGAATCCAAATCCGGTGCACCCTGGCGCCGGTGCCGCAGGCCGTGGGAAAGCACGTATATCACGGTGCAAGGCAATGTCCTGTCATGCTGTATCGCTCCGTTTTCCAACTCCGACTATGCGGCGCTGATTTTCGGCAATGTCTTCGCGCAACGATTCGAAGCGATCTGGCACGGTGACACGTATAGCCGGTTTCGCCGGCGTCACCAATCTTTTTCGCCGCCGCCCGGCTGCAGCGGCTGCGGCGTCGAATGGAGCCTTTAAAAATGAGGTCGATCGTCGTCATCGTAGCCAAGGCACCGGTTGCCGCCTGCGTCAAGACACGTCTTTGCCCTCACCTGAGCGCCGCCGAAGCCGCAGAATTGTACACGCTCTTTGTCCAGGATATGGTCGAAGAGATGTCGCGGCTGACCCGTTCCGGCCCTTCGGCGCCGGCCTGCACAGTGGCCCTGGCCTACACCCCGGACGGCGCGGAACCCGTCTTCCGGGCGATCCTGCCCGAGGGCGTGCCGCTTTTCCCGCAGCGCGGTGCTGATCTCGGCGAACGCCTGGCCGGCATTTTCGGAAAGCTGCATGCACAAGGCTACCACCGGGTTCATATCATCAACAGCGACAGTCCCGATATGCCCAGCACCCTGGTCGCCCGATCCATTGAACTGCTCAATAGGCCTAACATCGACCTTGTGCTCGGCCCCTGCCGCGACGGCGGCTACTATCTGGTTGGATTGAAAAGACCGATGCCCCGGCTCTTCAGTCAAATTCCCTGGAGCACGGACCGGGTGTTGGAGATGACCCTACAATGCGCGCGCGAACTGGGCCTTCGCTTTGCTTTGCTGGAACCATGGTATGACATCGACCGCTTCGAAGACCTGCTGTTCTTCCTCGAACGCAACCGCGACAGAGCCGATGACCTCCCCAGGGCGGGTTGGCGCACGCTCAATCACCTCAAACGCGGGAACTTCGGCGCCTGCCCGGTTGAAACCAATCCTGAATGGGAGCAAACCATATGAATCCTTTTTACGACGCTTTCAATTTTTTGAAGCAAGACCGGTGGCCGATTTACCTCTTCTGGTTTTTTCTGCTGGTCAGCATTATCGTTGCGGCCTACAACCTGAAGCGTGATCCCGCCCAACGCACTTTCAAGGGCGCGTGGATCTGGATTGCGCGGATCCTGCTGGGAAGCATGTGGTGGCAGCAGACCCTCTGGAAGCTGCCGCCTTTTAAAGAGTTGGGGCTGAAGTACTGGATGGAGCAAATGGTCAAACACGCCGCCTTCGGGTTTCAGAGCGATATTGTGAAGAACCTGGTGTTGCCGAACTATCATTTTTTTGCGCCCCTGGTCTATTTCACCGAAGCCTTCGTGGCGGTTTCACTGATATTGGGCGTATTCACCCGCTTCGGCAGCATCCTGGGCGGCCTTTTTGCCATCAACCTGTGGCTCGGCCTCTACAACGAGCCTTCTGAATGGCCCTGGACCTACTTTTTCCTGATCCTGCTCCAGTTCACTTTCGGGATTCTTCGATCCGGCCGGAGCCTGGGCATCGATGCCATTTTTGTGCGCCGATTGGACCTGTGGGCTGGGGCGAAAACCAGGTCGGCAAAACTTCTCGACCTGTTTACATAAACCGGCAGAGCCGGAATCTAAAAGGTAGGACTTCCCATTTTCTACTGGTGACCCCATCGGTCATCCAGCACAGTTGCAGCGCCTGGCGGGGCTTGATCCAAAGGCCAACCAGAGCGGCAAAGCAAGTGAAGCAGGCCTGCCTGAATCTTTATTCTGAATGAAATTTAATTCTTGACAATCATTCATATTCAATGAGACATCAGGTGTGTTTCGGCCGCGGCCATTTGGAGTGCCAAAGCTCGTATCTAATTTATTCCCGTTCCTGCACTAAGATCGTAAAACCCGAAGATCCATCCGTTCTGCAGCCCGCGCTCCGGTCGAGCCGGGTGTACGCATCGAGAGGATGTCCGTGATGGACGAAGAACGTTTCCTGGTGGAACGAATCGGAAATGTGGCGCGCTGCACCCTTAATCACCCTGCAAACATGAATGCCATGGGCCCTGAAATGGGGGAACCCATGCTGAGAGGGATCGACGGCGTGATGGTCGACGACAGCATCAGGGTCATCGTCATCAGGGGCAGCGGGGGCAATTTCTGCTCGGGTTCCGATCTTTCCTTGCTGGGCGATCATATGGATCCGGCCTATCTGCGCGGGTTGATGAACAGCATCAACCAGCTTTTGCTCAAATTGCATCACGGGCCGAAGCCGGTTATCAGCGAAGTGGATGGATATGCCGTGGGGGGCGGCCTTGGGCTGGCCCTGGCTTCGGATATGACCCTCGCCTCAGAGCGGGCCAAATTGTGCGCCGGCTTCATACGGATCGGTGCTGTTCCGGATATGGGGGTCACCTATTTCCTGACCGAGCGGGTCGGCATGGCCAGGGCCAAAGAAATTGCCTTCACAGGCGATGTGCTGGATGCACAAACAGCCCTGTCCATAGGGCTGATCAACAGAATCGTTCCCCATGAGGAGATCAGCGAGGCCGTTATGCAATTGGCCGCTCGAATCGCCAAGGCCCCCGCGGACGCTCTTTCCTGGACCAAGCGCAACCTGAACCGCGCCACGCACCTGGATCTGCAGACGGTCATGGACCTGGAAGCGCACATTCAGCCGCTGATGCTTCTATCGGAGGCCCATCGGGCCGCGATCAAGAAACTTTTCCCCTGAGACGGCCTCCCGATACTGCCGTGCCGGGGCGGAGAAATTCCAACCCTTTGTCGATCCTTCAGTCGGTTTTCCTTCAACTACTTAAAAGAGGAGCCGATCATGTCATTCGCGCGCATTTGGCATAAATGGTACCCCCAGGGCGTTCCGGCGCAAGTCGATATCCAGCGCGTCACCATGCCCGCAGCGCTTCTGCGCACAGCCGATCGATACCCGGAGCGCACGGCGTTCATTTACATGGGCAAACGGATCAGCTACGGGGAGCTGACCCGTCTGGTCAACCGGTTCGCCAGGGCGCTGACGGCTCTGGGCGTCGGCAAAGGCGACAAAGTGGGAATGCTGCTGCCCAACATCCCTCAAATCGTCATCGCCGATCTGGCCGTTTACATGATCGGTGCGGTGACGGTCATGAACAACCCTTTGTATACCGAACGCGAGTTGGCGCACCAGCTCAACGATTCTGAAACCACCACGTTGGTCACCCTGGATCTGCTGTTGCTTCGCGTGTTGAAAATCAAGCACGAAACCCGCGTCCGGACCATTATCACCTGCCATATCAACGATTACCTGCCTTTTCCGAAGAAACAACTTTTCATCTATGTGAAAAAGGAGATGTATCGCAAAGACGAACCGCGGGACGGCGTTTTTCCGTTCATGCACCTGATCGGCCGTTACCCGGACAGCCCTGTGGAAAACCAGGCCCAGTGGGACGAAACCGCGGGCCTGCTGTATACCGGCGGGACGACGGGCGTCAGCAAGGGGGTCGAACTGACCCATTCCAATGTGTCAGCGCTCGTCCAGCAATTCAGCGCCTGGTTCCCCGATCTGGCAAAGGGGCAGGCGCAACGGCTGCTGGGCATTTATCCCATCTTCCATTCGGCTGGCTATCTGGTGAGCCAAAACCTGATTGTTTGGAACGGCTGGACGAGCATCCTGGTGCCGCGGCCCGATCCCACGGTGATCACTGAAATGCTCAAAAAGTTCAAACCGGATTTTCTGCCCGGAGTGCCCACCATCTATGTGGGCCTGCTGCATCACGAGCCATTCCGCAAAATGGATTTATCATTTATCAAAGGGTATTTCGGCGGGGCGGCGCCGCTGCCCGAAGACACCCTGAACCAGCTCAAATCGCTTCACGGCGCGATCATCCATGATGTCTACGGCTCAACCGAGACCGGCGCCCTGGCCACCTGCACGCCCTGGCAGGGACATCTCAAGCTCGGCACGGTCGGCATTCCTTTGCCCAACACCGACTTGAAACTGGTCGATCCGGCCACCGGCGAACGGATCAGTGAGCCCAACCGGGACGGCGAAATCTGCGTCCGGGGCCCGCAAATCATGAAGGGCTATTACAATAAAAAGGAAGAGACGGACGCCGTGCTCGTAGACGGCTGGATTCATATGGGCGATATCGGCCGCATGGACGAAGACGGCTACCTGACCATCGTCGACCGCAAGAAGGACATGATCATCGCCGGCGGATACAACGTCTACCCCAAAGAAGTCGACGAGATCCTCATGGCCCACCCGAAAGTCATGGAAGCCTGCACCATCGGCATTCCGGATGAATACCGCGGCGAAACGGTCAAGGCCTACGTGGTCCCGATGCCTGGGGCAACGCCCGACGAGGGCGACATTCTGAATCACTGCCGCGGCCTGCTGGCCGCCTACAAAGTCCCGCGCCAGATTCTTTTCATTGATCAACTGCCCAAAACCGCGGTCGGCAAGATCAAGCGCAAAGCCGTGCGGGATTTGTATCTCGCAGGCATGGAAAAACAAAAGGAGCCCTTACTTGTCCAAACCCCGCTGTAGTCCACGCAGATAAGATATCTCGCCGATATGCTGCGAGGCATGCGTCACTATGAATGAAAAAATAGTCGCCACCTGCAGCTCGCCGAAATTCCCCAAGGAAATATTCCTGTCAAGCTCTTCGGGCCGCAGGCCTCGCAAACATTCTTTGGTTTTTGCACGCACTGCATCGTAATAGGCCATTAGGTCCTTACATGGCGGGACCTTGAATGCACTGACCTGTTCGATTGTATAATGAGCCCCTTCCTCCTCAACCGGAAGATTCAGTTTGGCATACCATTTTTCAGACTCCCAGATCAGAGGCGCTCCCTTCACGCTTGACTGGATGATAGAATCTTCGGTCCGGGCCATATGAAAAAGGATCAGGCCGATGGAATTGCACCCGTAGGCCGGACGCCACGCAATCTCTTCCTGTGTCAGACTGCCCAGAGGCCTTTCCAGTGCAGATTTGAGACCGGATAACTCCCTGCCGATATGCCTTTGCAGGTCCATTTTTTTCTCCTCCTGGTGACATGTTTAAGGCTTAAGATTCATTCTCCCATAAAGGGGACCATACCTGAGCGTGTTGGCTCGGTCAATTGAACGTATAATGAGCGCACACCGTACATCTGAGAGCACCGGTTTAAGAGACTCATGGATTGGGATCAAAATCTATGCAGAGGACTGCACCTCATCAACTAGATTTTTTCTTTGTACGAAAAAGGAACTGGCCATATATAAATGCAGCAGGTAGATAAGAATTTTGGGGCAGATTCCAATCGCACCCTAACTGAATTGTACAGAAGCTTACCAGTTTCTTCAGTTATGCCGTGGGGATTGAAAACTTTATAAAGTGCCAGAGCATAGGTGGATTCGATGAGGTACAAGGTAGATATGTTTTTACCGCCTACATATGGTTTTGCGGAATTAATTTCTCGAATTCCGAACGGATTTCAGGAATGACTTTTTGGGTGAACTCGTGGTCGTATTGTAATGTAAATACTTTTAGCAGATGCTTAGAATTTTTGTCCCACCGTCTCAGAAGTTTCGTTTTTCTTTCAGAATAGTAGCTTTCGTTCATAAAATACTCCGATTTGAACTTGGGATAAAAATATAGGACGTATAAAAATATAGCTTACTTTCAGCACCCCATTTTACGTGATTTTCCGATTTTTTCGGTCTCATGGCATAATGAATATTTCCGTATTTACACCCATAGCCTGAAGAAATTCTCGTTGAACTGGCTTTAGCGGCTTCACCAATTGTCTTCGTTTGCCTGCTTTTGCTACTAGTATGCT
>QZKV01000036.1 GCA_003599575.1 Desulfobacteraceae bacterium
CATACCACCGCCCCCACCCTCCCCCCCACCTCGTCCGTGGAGGGAGCGGCCTGTTTTCTACTGTTTGCGAATTCATCAAAGCATTCTGAAATTGTCAATTGCGATGTGATCGAACTGCGCACACGGCTACCGGTCGAGTACGGCAAGAGGACCGGAGTGTGACAGTCTATATGGATGTGAATACAGAAAGGGAAGTTACCACAATATGCGGGCCGTTTTCGTGGGCTGGGCTGATTGTGATGGCTCGTTATACACTGCTATTTGGGCCGGTAGCTGATCCGGTAAGGCGGACGGTGTATGAAAATCAACCGCCTTACCTCCAACCTCCGCATAGGGATAGCCGAATGTGTTCAGGGGGGCGCCGTTTTGCGGCGGGTTTAAGATTACATCGCGACCCCCGGCGATCACAACCCTGCAATGCATCCCCTGGATCGCATTCAGGTCCCCAATCCTCCCCACAACATTTCCCGCAATCCCGAAGCCCGCCGTATGGGCCGCTCAACCGCCCGGGCCAGCAGCTCGGGAGGAGCCCAGATCACGATCGACCGGCGCGCCCGGGTCACGGCGGTGTAAATCAGTTCGCGTGTGAGCAGGGGGACATCTTCATCGGGCAGCACGATCATGACCTGCTCGAACTCCGAACCCTGGCTTTTATGGATGGTCATGGCATAGACGGTCTGATGCTCGGGCAATTGCTGCGGCTGCAATGACTTGAATCCTCCTTCGGCTGCGGGGAAAATCACCCGCATGTCTTGGTTTGGCCCGGAGTTCATGGCAATACCCACATCCCCATTGAACAGACCGTGAAAATAGTCGTTGCGCGTGATCATGACCGGACGACCGGCATACCAGCCGGCCAGACCATGGGATGCAGGCGCAATACGACCTGTACGGCGCATGATCTGTTCGATCCGCTGGTTCATGGCCTCTATTCCGTATGGCCCTTTGCGAACCGCGCACAGAATTTTGAACCGGCTGAGTTGATCGAAGGCCGCGGATGGATCGCGGCAATCGAAAAGCGGTCCGACCGCGGCTATGATTTCGTCTTCCAGGATCTTGGCCCAAGAGGCCCAGTGGGCAAGGGGTCTGAATACGATCGAAGATTCGTGCGGATCGCCAAGCAGCGACTGTACTTTCTGAGAATCACCCGCATTGATGGCCCGGCCCAAGGCGCCGATGCCGCCTTGGGCATCGAATCGGTAGCTGCGTTCCAGCACCACGATGTGCCTGGCCAGCGTGGGCTCGGCGGCATTATAGGATGAGGCCGGCGTTAGGCGCGCGGATTCGGCGTCGGTCCGTGCGGTGCGGTTGATCCCGTGGCATATATCTCCCAGTACGGCGCCGGCTTCCACCGAAGCCAATTGGTCTTTGTCCCCCACCAGGATCAAGCGGGCCTTAGCAGGTACCGCCTGCACCAACTGTCGCATCAACACCAGATCGATCATGGATGCTTCATCAACGATCACTGCGTCGGCCATCAGCGGATGTTTTGTATCGAAGCGGAATTTGGCCGCGGACGGCATGTATCCAAGCAGTCGATGCAGGGTTTGGGCGCCCGGCGTTGCCGGCGCTTGCGTGGCTGCATGCTGATCCAGCATGGCCTCGACAGCCGCCTGCAGGCGTGCCGCGGCTTTGCCGGTCGGAGCAGCCAAGAGGATCTTTAAAGGGCGCTGCGGATACAGGGCCTGCAACAAGAGAATGATTTTGCCGACGGTAAAGGTCTTGCCCGTGCCGGGCCCTCCCGATATGACGCTGAAACGGCGCGTGGCTGCCATCCGGGCGGCCGCGCACTGATCGCTCCCGGGGTCCGCAAACAATCCGGCCAGGACGGCATCCAACTCGGGATCCTCCTCGGCGCGCAAAAGGGGTTGTGCGCAACGCGCCGCGATCGATTGGGCCAGCTCTTGTTCGAAGCACCAATAGCGATGCAGGTACAAACGCCGGCCCTGCAAGATGAGCGGGCAAAAATCACCCGCAGCGCCGACGGCCGGGCAGGCACGCACACGTTCAACCCAGTCATCGAGCTCCGGCATAGGCGCCCTGCCCGCTTCCATGGTGATCTCCGCAAGTGCTTGCCGGTGCGCTTCGGCCAGGTCCAGGCAGACATGGCCTTCGGAGGCTGCACGGCTCACCAGGGCGGCTGCCAGCCCGGACCATGCATCATCGCAAGGCCCCAGGCGCTGAATCGTTCGGGCAAAGGCCCAATCGGCGTCGTCGATGGACCCTTTGTCGTAGAGCGTATGGAGGTCAATGTCGTTCATTGCCAAGGTTTCGTATTTTTCAGAGTTGAGTAGATGCATTACCCCTTCGGCCACTTTTGGGTGGCTCGTCCACGAGCTCCTCTTTCAAGGCCTCCATCAGAGCGGGCTCGGGAACCATGTAATGGATGCCGGTAGATGAATTGCTTTCCTGAATGCCGCGCAAAAAGATGTAGTAGATGCCGCCGAAATGGCGGCTGTAGTTATAATCGCTGAAGCGCTGCCGGAGCAGCAGATCCAGCGCCAAAGCGTAAAGATGCGATTGCAGGAAGTAGAACGATTCGGCCATGACGCTATCGAGCCTCACACGCGCGTAGTCCGTCCAATTGTGCCCCAGATGATTGGATTTCCAATCCACCAGATAGTAGCGGCCGGCGTGTTCGAAAACCGTATCCACATATCCTTTCAGAAAACCGTGCATGGGTGCAAAGGACAAACGCTCCAGTTGACCGGCGGCAAATTCCGAAAAAAAGGCGCCTCCCTTATTTTTAAAGGCCTGCTTCAGCTGATCAGGACGCACATGTTTGATCGGAAAGAAAAACTCCATTTCATTGATACGCTTGTGCGGGGCTATCTCGGCCAGGCTGAAGGCGCATCCGTTATCTCCGGACGGCAAAAAGGTCCGGGCCAAACGGTTCAGGAACCGTTCGATCGTATCTGCATATTGGGATGAAAATTGATGGGATTGGAGCTTTTTCGAAACAAGTTCTCTGGCTTGGGATTCATTCGCGCCGGGGTCCCAGTGCTCCAGAAGATCATGAAAAAAGAGTCCCGCGCGCACACCTCCGGGAAAAGCGAACAGATCATCCGGCCCGGACTGGGCGGCGCCCTGATCCGGAGCATCCACGGGTGCATCCCGGTCCGGCAGTTCGCTTTCAGGCAGGTTCGCCGTCATTGACGAGAAACTGGCGACGCGCCAACCGGCGTCGATGCTGCGGCCGAAATCCCGCCGGGTCAAAGGCCGGCTGCTCGGGTGAGGATTTTTGTATTTCACCATTACAGGCTGCGGCAACGCTGCAACGTGGATGGCGCCCGCGGAAGCCTGCGAAAGGGAATTGAGATCCGCAACCAAGTCCGCGTCGGTCATGGCGGCCATTTTGGTCTTTAAGGGTGCCAACCAGTCCCGTTCCACGGATGCTTGCTGCGGCCCATGCAGCAGATAGGCCGGCGCCGAAAGCTCCGTTCCCTTGATCGCGCCCCATACCATGTAACAGCTGCGCCGCGCGCGGGTCAGGGCGACATACATCAAGCGCAAATTTTCGGACAAAGCCTCTGCAAGGGCCAATCGGCGGTGTTCGGGGGCAATGCCCGGACCTATGGCCAAGGTCAGTTGCTCTCCCTCATCCGGATCGTGAAAAGGGGCGAGATGATCGTCGATTTTGGCCGCGGTCCAGAGAAAAGGGCAAAACACCACATCGAACTGCAACCCCTTGCTTTTGTGAATGGTGATGATGCGTACTGCGCGGGCATCGCTCTCCAGCCGCAGTTTTTGTTCATCTTCGGCAGCGGCCGCACTGTTTCGGCGCTGTGTGGCCAGCCACTTGAGAACGCCTTCCGGTCCCAATTGCAGCGTCATGGAGGCTTCGTGCAGCAACTCGGCCAGATGAAGCAGGTTGGTCAAGCGGCGCTCGCCGTCGGGCAGGCCGAGCAAACGGCTGCGCACCCTTTCCTGAGCCATCAAGCGGCTGAACATGCGGTAAAATCCGTGCCGCAGCCAAGTTTGATGGTATTGCTCGAAAATCCCCCAGCGGGTCTGCCATTCGTCTCCGGGAGCCTCGACGGCTGCGCACAGCTCGCGGGCCGAGGCACCGATCAGATCGCTCGCCAGCGCCGTACGCACACGCCGGGAGTCGGCCGGCAGGGTGACCGCATGAAGCACCAGGGCCAGCTCATCGGCTTCACGCGAATCGAAAACACTGCCGGCACTGTGCAACACCGCCGGCACCCTCAATTTGGCCAGAGCCGCCTTGACCAGTTGCGCCTGGTAGTGGGTGCGGGTCAGCACGGCAATCTCTTGTGGCGCTACCCGCTCCTGCGTATCGGACAAAAGGGCAACGATCCTGTCCGCCACGGCGGCAACGATTTTCGGAACCGTTTCCTGTTTTGTCAGCGGGCGCACCGGACCCTGCTCACCGGTGCGCGTCACATACCACAGGTGAAACGGCGCGGGATCACCTGATGGGGGGGCACTGAGCGCGGCCACCGCCTTTTCGTAGGGAATCCGGTCGTACCCGAAAGGCCGCGAGCGGCGGCCGAACAGGGTATTGAGCGCTTGGATCAATCCCGGTGTGGCCCGCCAGTTGCGGGTAAGGGTGTATCGGTGGGGGGCCCCTTGTCTGGCGTGCAGGTATGAGAAAAGGTCTGCGCCCCGGAAACTGTAAATAGCCTGTTTGGGATCACCGATCATGAACAGCAAGGATTGGCTGCTTGAAAAAAGCGTCCTGAAAACCTCGTACTGCAGCGCATCGGTATCCTGGAATTCATCCACCAGCACTGCGAGGTATTGCGCCTGGATCGCCTTGACCAGCTCGTCTTTGCAACTGTTTTGCAAGGCGGCATGTACCTGCGACAGCAAATCGTCGAAAAAAAGGACATTGTCGCGCGCTTTCTTATGATCCAGGCGCCGCTGCAGATCGTAGAGCCAGCGCACCTTGAGATAACGCCAGTATTCGGACAGTTGCAGATCCATCTCCATGCGGCAATCCAGGGCCCGGTCGCAAATCTCAAAAAAGGAATGGGCCGGTACGGCGTGCCTCTTTTTGGTGGCTTTGGTAATACAGGATTGGCAAAATCGTTCAAAGCGCGCAAAAGGAGGATAGCTGCCGTCCCATTGGTCCATGGCGGCGATCAACCCCTCAATTGTAAACCGTCGCGCGCTTGTATGCGGGCGCATTGGATCGGGTGCGCATTTTCCGTATTTAAGGGCGTTGAGCCCGTCGGACAGGAGCAAGTTCTGAACGTCTGCGCGAACCTGCGGCCACATGTCCGAAATCTGGGCGGCAATGCGCCGCCATTTCACAATGGCCGTAAGGGGCGGCTTGCGGGCCGCTGGAACGACCCGGACCCGGGGAAAGCGGCACGCGTGGCCAAGTGCGGCCAATGTTTCCGGTCCTCTGGCCCGATCAAGCACAAAACGGATCAATTCGTATGGCGCTCGGTGGATGTAGCGGCGCCAGAAGTCGTCGGCCGCCTCCTGGATCAATGGCTGCATGTCCTGGATCAGTTCGGCTTCAAACAGGTGGCCTGTTTCAAAAGCAAAACGGTGCAAAACGCGCTGGCAAAAGCCATGGATGGTGAAAATTGCGGCCCGATCGAACTCGATCAACGCATCCTGGATACGCTGCAGCGCTTCCTGCGGTTCGATGCCGCTCTGCAGAAGCGTCTGCACCAGGGAATCCTCAAAACCCTGTCTGGTCAGAAAGGTCTTCGCTAAGAGCAACCGCCGGCGTATGCGGCTTTTGAGCTCTTCAGTGGCCGCTTTGGTGTAGGTCACCACCAGAATCTGATCAATGGTCAGCGCCCGCTCAACGATCAAGCGCAAAAAGAGCCCGGCAATGGCGTAGGTTTTACCGGTCCCGGCGCCGGCTTCGATCAAGTGGATGCCTTTTAAAGGGGCTTGGGATATTTCAAATTGATTCATCAGCGTTGATTCATGCGGTAAACGAACACCAGCACTTCGGCCACAGCCTGGTATAGCTCCGTGGGGATTTCGGTGTTCACGTCCAGCGTTTCCAACATCTGTACCAGATTTCGATCGACCACCATGGGCACCTGGTATTCGCGGGCCTGCGCCACGATGCGCTCGGCCATCTTACCGCGGCCCCTGGCCGCCACCTTGGGGGCTGCATCTCGGGATGCCTCATAGCGTAAGGCGACCGCTTTTTTCGAATCCTGGTCCTTCATGCGTGCAAGTCGATCCCTCCCGCCGTTGATCCGCCCTGCCGATCATCTTCATCAAAGCGAACGATATGTCGCCGGCTGATATGCGTCGAAATTTGGATGCGGTCGAACATCCCCGCCAATGCATTCGACACGGCCGCTGCATGCCGGTCGAAGGTGGCGCGCACATTCCGATCGCGTACATAAAAGGAGATGGACAGGCGGCGCTCCAGCAGGGCCAGGTCGACCCTTACCGGGCCCAAGCGGTCCATGTCCAGCAATACGGCGATCCGATGCCCCGCGTCGGTTCGCCCAGTGCGGCTTTTTTGGGGATAATACACTTTCAGGCGCACTGGCAGCGACCGGTCTTTGATTTGAAGCAGGTGGTTGAAAATCTGAAACACCTCACCTTCTCCGGCACGCCGGATTGCCTGGGCCTGTTGCTTTTCCACCTGCGACATCAACTGTCCGACGGTCCTCTGCAGATGGGCCGTGTCTGAAGCCTTCAGGTCGTCCGACCAGGCCCCCGATCCAGCCAGATCGCCGAAGAAATCTTTCAGAATGAGCAGTTGGGCCTTCAAATCACGGGCCACGATCTGTCGCATGGTTTGCATCAGGGTGGATCGCGAATCAAGTCCAGGCACAAACGTTTCCCCCGGGGTATCCACAACCTCCTGAGGGGGGCCTGCGGAAGCCTGAACTTTTTCCAAGAGATCGGCCAACTTGATCTCGAACAAAAAGCCGCGATCCTCCACCGCCGAACGCAGCCATTGCGCGTGCTGCCCGGCGGGAGCGGGCGGGCCGATCGGATCGAAAAACGTTTTTAACTGCTGCAGGGCATTGCGCACCTGCTCCGGAAATAAAAGTGATCCCTTGGAAGCTGTTTCAGCGGCACCCTCCGGGTTATCCGCCGGCCCGATCGCCACCTTTGCTCCGAAAACCCCCGCCGGTTGGTTTTGCGCATCAAGGCTCAATAACCGATCGATAATCTCCAGTGCCCGCTTCTGCTCATGGGCCTGTAAAAAATCGGCTGAGGCAAGCGGTGAAAGAGACTCCGACGCCATGGGCACCGTCTCTGTGTCCAGGCGAAGCTGGACCGGCAGGCTTGTACGGATTACTTTCAGCGCAATTTCCTGTCCGACCTGAAAGGGAATCTCGCTATGCGCCGTTACCCGGAATTTACCCAGATCCAGGAGAATCCGGCCGTCGCCATCAAGCCGCAATACACGGCCGATCAAGCGGTCACCCGGCTGCAGGTGGTCCAGTGTTTGAGCAGCCGATTCGCGGCCCAAACCGGCAATGGCTTTTATCGTAACAGAAAGATCCATAAGCTGCAGATTGCGATTACTTGCACATCTTTCCGGAATTGAATATGCATGCCAACCATATCATACCATCACGGCTTTGCCCATTTTTTCGTTGGCTTGTTCTTGCGCCGGAGCCCTTTGGGGATTGCCCGGAAACAGGTGGGCGGGTATAGGAAGTTGGTTGGCATTCTTACTTTGCGGATCAGGGTGTGCTGTGCTAAATTGCCCTTCGATCCCAAGTCCATTCTCACAAGGTTATTGAGAGGTACTATTATGACCCGTAAAGACAGCCGTCGATTCATCGACAAACACCCGCAGGGCACCCAGGTGAGCCCGGAACTGCGCCAAGCAGTGCTTGATCATATCACGGATCACCACATCACGTGCGAAGCCGCCCATCGCATCGCAATGGAATTAAAGAACTTTCCCCGGCAGATCGGTGTTGCCATAGACCTGCAGGAAGCGCGTATTCGTGGATGTCAATTGGGGCTCTTCGGCCATGGGCCCATGCACAAGAAGATCCTGCCTGCCGAACAGGTGGCGCCGCAGTTGAAAGCCGCTATCGAGGATTCCTTGGTGGACGGCCGCTTGTCCTGTGCGCAAGCCTGGCGCATCGCCGATGCCGCCGGATTGCCGCGCATGACGGTGGCTGAAGCTTGTGAAAAGCTGAAGATCAAAATCAACAAGTGCCAGTTGGGCGCCTTTTGATTTTCGGATGGTTTCCCCTGAAGAAAAGAACCATCATCCTGAGAATTCTTCATCTTTTCAGCCCAAAAGAGCCATTATTGCCAGGATAAAGGTATGCAACATTCCGGAGCGACTCATTCAGACATCGGCATCTATGTGCATATTCCATTCTGCCAGAGCAAGTGCCCTTACTGCGATTTCTACTCGATCACCGACTTGAATCGCATTCCCGATTACCTGGATGCATTGAAAAAAGAGATGAACGCGGCCAAAACAGATGGTGTTCGAGCAGATACGCTCTACATCGGCGGTGGAACCCCTTCTTTGCTGTCGTCTAAACAAATGGGCGCGATTGTTGATTGGGCGGCGGGCTGCTTCAATTTGGACCCCGGTGCGGAAATGACCCTTGAGATCAATCCGGCCACCGCTACCGCGCGCGACCTTCAAGACTATGCCGCTTTTGGCTTCAACCGGCTGAACATCGGTGTCCAATCGTTTAATGATCAAAACCTGAGTTTCCTGGGCCGCAGGCACTCGACCCAGCAGGCTTTGGCCGCGGTCAAAGCCGGCACCGATGCAGGATTCAGCAATATCGGCTTGGATCTTATATTCGGATTGCCCGAACAGACCCCCGGCGCCTGGAAAAACGATCTAATGCAGGCCATCCGCCTGGCGCCCAAGCACCTGTCATGTTACCTGCTGACCTACGAGCCGCACACGCCGCTACATGCCGATCTGCAGAATGGGCGCTTTACCGCCCTTTCGGAACTGCGCGCGGCCGATCTATTCCGCATGACCCATGATTTTCTAGGGGCGGCCGGCTACCAGCATTATGAAATTTCCAATTATGCCCAGAACACGCGCTGGCGTTCCAAACACAACCAGAAGTATTGGAATTTCAGCCCCTATATCGGATTGGGACCGGCTGCCCACAGCTGCCGGCTACCTGTTCGCTGGTGGAATCACCGGTCTTTGGACAACTATCTGCATGACATCCTCCAGGGCCGATTGCCCCGCGCCGATCAGGAACATTTGACCGAAGAGCAGCAAATGATCGAAGCGCTTTACCTGGGACTACGCCAGTCGGACGGCATTTTTTTTAAAGCATTTCAAAATCGTTTTCACATCGACTTCAAGCTTTACTTCCACACTGCTCTGGATCGCTTTTCAGCGGAAGGTTGGCTGGAAACAGATGACCGGCATTGCCGGCTTACGGTCGAGGGGATGCTGTTCTTGGACCGTATCGTGGATGAACTGGTGGAAATGATCAATTGAGGCGCCCGCAGGTGCGCTCGCGCATCGATGTGTTTCCGATCCCCGCAGCAGCCGCTCAATCATCTTCTTTCTTTCCACCGGCCGATGGATTCGCGAACGGCCGCAGAAATCGGAACAGCGCCCTGCCGGATTTGCGGCGATCCGTCAAGCTGCTGCTTTTCCTGACCTCCTCGATTAACTGCATGAGCCGATCCTTATCCATCTCCGGAAATCGTTCGAACAGCCACGTGGCCCGCCCTTGATCGCCGGACACAAGTTCATCGCGCCACGTTTCGGCTTGCCTGAACGATCGGACGTCGCGGTGCGCTTGCAATGTGATCCGATCCAGTTCCTGCTTCAGCTTTTCCGCATCAATGTGGCGCATCAAGCTGCCGATATACTGCAGTTGCCTGCGGCGGGCGCCATGGCTGCTGACATTGCGCGCTTCGATGACGGCTTGATGCAATTCAGGCGGCAGATGCAGCTCCTCAAGCTGCGCCTCCCTGAGAACCACCAAGTGCTCGCCCAGTTTCTGTGAAGCTACGGCCGCCCTCTTTTTTTGGGTACGGCTGGGCTTGTCAGCAGAGGGCACGAGGTCCTTCATGCGTTGATACTTCAAAATCCACTCCCGGGGCATTCAGACATGGTGCACCTGCAGCCATGATCTCAGATCGTTTCGTCCACGATAAAAGGAATGCAACGGACGGCCAAGCTGCGCTTCTTCACCCAGATCCGCACCATCGGGATGATCTCATTTTCGGGGTTTACAAGATTGGGGTGTTCCTGAATGAAATCGATGTCCTGAATTCGAAATTCGTAATAGAATGTGGCGCGGCTGAATGGATCCACAACCAGAACCACCTTGGAAGGATCATGCCAATGCTTACGCGGCGCCCCGCTGAAGGCAACATGGGTCTTTTTTAACAGGTCGATGTTGCTGGGTCGTCTGAAAGCCTCAATTTCAAAATTTTTTGTTTCCTTGATCAATAGCGATGTCGTCATGCTCGTCTTCTCGCAACGCTGGAACATCCGGCGACAGGCCAAGGTCGCATCGACGGATGGCCGGTTATGCTGAAAATTATTTCTTTCCAACTCACTTTCCGGACTTGCCCGCCTGCTTCGGTGCGATCCCGAAAGTCGAATTGATAACACAATTTGCAACCCCGGTAGCGATCCCTCACTTGAATGGACCAATTCCCTAAGGTTGTGCTTAACCCTTCTACTGAACAAAAGTCTCTATCTTGGCTGCTTTGCGCAGCTTTTCGGCATACCTGAGAACCTCAGCACGAATCTTGAGATTGCGCAGGTGCGCGGCGATTTGGGCTTGGACCTCTTCATACCCCATGGTTTTGGCTTCGCGATGTTCGAGGACCTTAATCAGGTGATACCCGAATTGGGTTTCCACAAGGTCGCTGACCCCTCCGGGTTTCAGTTCAAAAGCAACTTTTTCGAAAGCCGGGACCATTCGACCCCTGGTGAAAAAGCCAAGGTCGCCTCCCTTGGGAGCGCTCGGGCATTGGGAATGGGATTTTGCAATTTGACCAAAATCTTCACCGGCATCGATGCGCTTCTTCAGTTCGAGCAGGCTTTTACGGGCTTCCGCCTTCTGCTTTTCATCCGCATCCTTTTCGATCTTGATCAGGATATGTTGCGCATGAACCTCTTCGGGGCGTTTGAATGCATTCGGATTGTTCTGATAGAACGCCTTGGAGTCGGCCTCGTTGGCTTTTACGGTTGGGGCGATTTCATTGTCAATGAGCGTCCTGATCGCCTGGCGCTGGTATATCTGTTCTTTCAACTGGGCTTCGCTCATGTTCATCGAGGCGAGCCAGCCTTCAAATTGCTGTCGGTCGGCAAAACGTTGTTGAAGGGTGGAAATTTCTTCTTTGATGAATTCGGGACCGACCTTTATGCCCTTTTTTACACTCTCCTGGAAGATCAATTCGCGTATGATCATTTCGGCGATCAATTCACTCTTTATCTCCCCGGCGCCTTCCGGCATTTGTCCGCCCTGGGACTTCAATCGCGCATAATACAATCCGAGTTCGCGTTGGAAATCCGCATAGGTTATGGGCTTTCCGTTTACAACGGCCGCATTCACCGGGGCCTGCCCGCTTGCCTCCTTGTCGCCGAAACTTGCTGAGGTTATTGACAATACCATCAACGCGGCAAAGGCCACGATGGTTTTAAAAGAACACGGGTGCTGCATGGCAAGGATCTCCTTTGATCTTTGAAAAAAAAGGGGCTATTTTCAAACCCAGGCCAGATTATCGACCGGTGAATCCAAAGTAAACAAAAAAGATGGTGTTAGCGATTGACATGCAGTCTGGCTATTGGGTATGTACGCCGATTAACCATCCGAATCAAAGGGTTGCTGAACAGCCAGGAGATCGCTGATGAAGACTTACGACATCCGCATCAAAGATTTCACCCAACTCATCTCGCCCGATGCGCTGAAGGATGAGCTGCCCATTACGCAGGCTTCCGCTCAAACCGTGTTAAGCGGCCGCAGGGTGATTCAAGATATCCTCACCCGCAAGGATTCACGATTGATGGTAATCACCGGGCCCTGTTCCATCCATGACGAGCACGCCGCACTGGAATACGCTCAACGGCTGAGCTTGCTCCAGCAGCGTGTTCAAGACACCATTTTTCTCGTCATGCGGGTCTATTTCGAAAAGCCGCGTACTACGGTGGGATGGAAGGGGTTGATCAACGACCCCCATCTGGATGGCTCCTACGATATCATAAACGGTTTGAGAAAGGCCCGTCGCTTGCTCGGCGAAATTACCGCACTCGGACTGCCCACCGCTACCGAATTGCTCGATCCGTTTATCCCGCAATACATTGCCGGGTTGGTCTGTTGGGCCGCCATCGGCGCACGGACCACCGAATCTCAGACCCATCGCGAGATGGCCAGCGGACTTTCCATGCCGGTCGGTTTCAAAAACGGTACGGACGGAAATCTTTCCGTCGCCATTAATGCAATGATTGCCGCGGCCGCGCCCCAACATTTCCTCGGCATAGACCACAACGGGAAAGCCAGTGTGGTTAGAACCACGGGTAACCCTTTTACCCACCTGGTTCTGCGAGGCGGTCGGCGGCCCAACTACGATTCATGCAGCATTCGCGAAATGACCGAAATGCTGCGCGAGAAAAAGCTGCCCGAGGTCGCCGTGGTGGACTGTTCGCATGCCAATTCGCGCAAGCACCACAACGAGCAAGCCGTGGTCTGGAAAGATGTCATCAGCCAGCGCAGCGCAGGTACCGATGCGATCGTGGGATTGATGCTGGAAAGCAATCTCAATGAAGGCCGGCAAAACAATACCAGTGATATGAAAACCATGGCTTATGGTGTTTCCATTACTGACGCCTGCATCTCCTGGGATAAGACCGAGGAATTGATTTTGTTTGCCCACGAAAGGTCGCGGAAGTAAAGAAGCTACTTACTCGTTTAACTCAACTCTCGGTATCCACTGGCGGCAATTCCGTCCGAACTCGACCGGTCGTGCGGAACCCAGCGGTTCGTGCGCCGGCACCCCCTCTTTCAAGGGCCGCTAAGTACACATATTCCTAATATCGTGACCAACTATCCGGGGTCGGGGTCGGTATCGGGGTCGCAATCGAATTCGATATCGACCCCGACCCCGAGGCCGACCAATCCACCGACTAAGCAAATCCCCCAAAGCGGTACGTTATTGAAGACAAGATTATACGTCACTGAATTTATACCTTCGAGCACTAAGGCTTGCTACGGGCGGCCCGTAAACTACCCCGTGAATTAAACGGGCTTTCCTGGGCTTCCGGCGGCGGGTGGCCAATGTAAAAACCTGCGCGAAGCAGGGAATCGATATTCCCGGAAATTTTTTCCACCTTGAAGAAGTATATGAGTTCAACGGAGTAAAATGCACCGCACGCGACATGGGAGCGGTGGTGCATTTCCGAAACATTTGGGCTCAGTTTCTACTAAACTTTCCAGCGCAGACCTCCGATATGAAAGGCATGGCTCTTTTGGAGCTTACGCTGGATATGCGTTTGCGGTACCCGGCACTCAACCAGGGCCGCAAGGCTGTTGAGCCTGATGACCGATCCAAGTCCATGCAAACTGTGGTCAGGTATGGTGAACAACGACGGAGATCAATGAAATGGGAAATTTTTGGATGGAACTCAAGCTGCGCAACAAGTTTCTATTACCTACTGTCATACTGATCTTACTCGGGATGGGTGTTTCCGCGGCGATCTCCTACATCTCTTCAAAAAATACCCTGGCCGATACATTGATCAAAGATCTTAAAAAGACCGCCAACCTGACCTCCCAGATGCTGGACGGATGGATCAAGGACCGAACGTTGGATGTGCAAAACTGGGCTCAGCAAAAGATCTATCTGTCCGCCGTCCAGGATACGTTCATGGGGAAAGCGGCCGCCAAGAGCGCCAACACGCAATTGGCCCAATTAAAAGACGGCTACGGTTTTTATAAAAATGTCTACCTGGTCGATCAGAATGGGCAGATTACGGCGGCCGCAAATACGCAGGTGATCGGCAAGCAGGATGAAAAAGGGGCTCCCTATTTCAAAGCCGTCATGCAGGGCAAATCTTTTATTTTCGAGCTTCAAAAAAATCCCGCCAGCGGCAATCCCGAACTGGTTCTTGCCGCTTATATGAATGATGGGGAACAGGCCCCCGGCGCCATCATCTGCATCATTGAAATCGAGCGCATCGATCAACTTTTCGTGGACAGTATCAAGGTGGGCGAGACCGGCTACGCCTACTTGTATGAAAACACGGGGCGCGTGATCGCCCATCCTGAAAGGGACATGGAGCTGAGCTTCGACCTGAGCACATTACCTGGCTTTAAAGATGAGAAAGGCAAAACCGAAGGGCTGTATACCCAGGAATTTAAAGGCGCCGCCAAATGGGTGTCGTATAAAAGCCTTCCTTCAATACCCTGGAAGCTTGCCGTCACCGTTGAAAAGAGCGAGGTTCTGGCGCCTGCACGCAAACTCGGCCAGATCAACTTGGTGGTGACGCTCGTATCAGTCATTATTGCCGGCTTGATGATTTACATCATCGCCAATTCGGTGGCCAAGCCGATCAACGGTGTCGTGGAAGGCCTTAGGGATGCCGCTGAAGGCGAAGGAGACCTCACCAAGCGTCTGAATGTCAAAAGCAAGGATGAAGTGGGTGAGCTTGCCAAATGGTTCAACATCTTCAGTGGCAAGATGCAGGCCATAATCAAGGAGGTGGCCGGCAATGCCGCCCAGCTCAAGCTGTCCAGCAGCGAACTCTACGAAATATCCGCGGCCCTGTCGACCGGCGCTGATCAGACCACGGAGCGGGCCCAGGCAGTTGCCGCAGCTTCCGAAGAAATGAGCGCCAACATGGGATCGGTCGCCGCAACAATGGAGCAGGCAGCCACCAACATCAACATGGTTGCATCGGCAACGGAAGAAATGAGTGTCACCATTAGCGAGATCGCGCAGAGCACCGAAAAAGCCCGCAAAGTGACCAACTCTGCGGTCACCCACGCGGAAGGAGCTTCCGGGCAGGTCGATGAACTGGGACGCGCGGCCCAGGAGATCGGCAAGGTGGTCGAGACGATCACCGATATCTCCGAACAGGTCAATTTGCTGGCGCTCAACGCCACCATTGAGGCCGCCCGCGCCGGTGAGGCCGGAAAAGGTTTTGCCGTGGTTGCCAATGAAATAAAAGAATTGGCCAAGCAAACAGCGGCCGCCACAGGTGAAATCAAGCGCCAGGTGTCGGCGATCCAATCCTCCACGCAAGTTACGGTTGTACAGATCAATGACATCACCGGGGTGGTCAACGAGGTAAACGACATTGTCTCTAAAATAGCGGCGGCCGTTGAAGAACAATCGACCACCACCAAGGAGATCGCCGGCAATGTGGCCCAGGCTTCGCAGGGTATCGGCGATATCAACATGAGCGTCGGTCAAAGCAACACGGGTGCGGCGGGCATTGCCAGGGAAATAGCGGAAGTGACCCAGGCGGCCGGCAACATGTCCAACAGCAGCGCTCAAGTCAACCTGAATGCCGAGCAATTGGCCAAGCTGGCGACCCAGTTGGATGCCACTGTGGGCAAATTCAAAATTTAATTAGCCCCGTTGAGGGGGCCAGATATAGAAAGTGCTCCTGATCCGTTTCGGTCTGGCGGGTGCAGGGGCATTTCTTTTTCACCGGGAGTCTTGCATGTAACAATACTGCAGCATTGCTTTGGTCATTCTCTCCGGCATTGCCGGGTTTGCCTCCTGAATTACAGTTGTAATCGCATCCACCTTGCCATTCTATGACCCATTTGATAGAAACATGCCCATGGTTCACAAAACGCAACAGGGGCGACTGATACTGGCCTCCAAATCGCCGCGCCGCCGCTATCTGCTGACCCAGGCAGGACTCAAATTCGAGGTCATTCCCAGCGACTTTGACGAAAGTGCGATTGAATTCAAAGAACCGGGCGGATACGTCCGCACGCTGTCCAGGGCCAAAGCCGAGGATATTGCCAGCAAGCACCCGCACAGTTGGGTCATCGGGGCGGATACGATTGTATTCATCAACGGTGAGGTGCTGGGAAAACCCCGCGGACGTGATGCGGCCCGAACCATGCTGACGCACCTCAGCGGTCAGACCCATCAAGTGTACACAGGCTTCACGATCTGTTGCCTGGAAAAAGGCAAAACCATGACCGAGACGGCATGCACCGATGTGACTTTCAAGACGTTGTCCGATGACGAAATCGAATGGTACATCCATACGGACGAACCCTTCGATAAAGCCGGCGCCTACGCCATTCAGGGACTGGGGACATTTCTGGTTAAACGCATCAATGGATCGTATACCAATGTAGTGGGTTTGCCGGTGTGCGAAGTGATCGAATACCTGATCAAGGAAAGGGTGCTGCAGATAAACGATTCCGCCGGCCAGCTCACCGGTTAAACCGTTTGCCCGGTATTTTGTTGTCTCACCGGGCAAACAACAGCTTTGGGACACGGACGAACGTGCCAAAGGTAAAGGGGCCAGACAGGCGAACGGGCTGACGCATGCAGACCAGCATTGCCGAAAGGTTGTTCAGTATCAAGCGCCGCATCGAAGGTGCGGCCCTGCGCTGCGGACGCACGCCGCAGTCCGTCCGCCTTGTGGCCGTAACCAAAACCCATCCGGTGGAGCTTGTACGCACGGCTGTTGCCGCAGGCATCACCGATGTGGGTGAAAACTACATACAGGAAGCCCGGGACAAATTCGATGCGCTCAGCGAACATCCGCTCAGCTGGCATTTCATCGGGCATTTACAAAGCAACAAGGCCAAATATGCCGTGCGCATGTTTGACCTGATCCATACTGTGGATTCGATAAAACTGGCAATGGAGTTGAACCGCCAAGCGCAAAAAGCCGGCAAGCGGCAGCATATCCTCATCCAGGTGAACCTTAGCGGTGAAGCGACCAAATCGGGCGTATCCGAGCAGTCCCTTATCGACCTCTTGAACGGCATCCATCCATTGTCCCATATTAAAGTCAGAGGTCTTATGACTATGCCGCCCTTTTTCGATGATCCGGTGAAGGCACGTCCCTATTTTTCCGCATTGCGCCAGTTGCGTGACCGTATCCGTTCCCTGAACATACCCAATATCGAAATGGTTGAGCTCTCCATGGGCATGACCGGAGAATTTGAAACGGCCGTCGAAGAGGGCGCAACCCTGGTGCGCATCGGAACAGCCCTGTTTGGAGGACGTCGATGAAGCTGTTGCTGCATGCCTGCTGTGCTCCCTGCAGTATTTATCCCGTTCGCAGCCTGCGTGAACAGGGTTTCGATGTGATGGGATATTTTTATCGCAGCAACATCCACCCCTATACCGAATGTCTCAAACGCCAGCAGACGATAGCCGAGTATGCTGCCAAAATCGGTTTGAAGCTGATCATCGATGAAGCCTATAATCTGGAAATATTCCTGCGCAATGCCGCTTTCCGCGAAGGCGAGCGCTGCCGTTTGTGTTACTATGAACGATTGCGCACCACGGCTGTCAAGGCCCGGCGCGGCAAGTTCGATCTTTTCTCCACTACTTTGCTGTACAGCAAATTCCAGAAACATGATACCATTCGCGCCGTCGCAGAAGCCGTGGCCGCAGAAGTGGGCATTGCCTTTCATTATCAGGATTTCCGCACCGGTTGGAATGAAGGCATAGCCGTTTCCAGGCAATTGGGCATGTACCGGCAGCAATACTGCGGGTGTATTTACAGTGAGAAAGAAAGGTATTTTATGCGAACATCGAATCGTCAGGATTCGGAATCACCGAGTGAATGAGCTTGAAACAGGACTGCATTTTCTTCCTGAAAGTAATGCCATAACCGATCAAGATTGAACCGGCGATCATGTTTTCAAATTTTATCTATTTCATCATTGCCCTGATCACGTTAACGCTTTATCAGCCGACCCCCGAACCGGCTTTTAATCCGCTTGAGGCATTGGCCGGTTTTGTGGGCCTGACTGCATTTTTCGCCATCTACACGCGCAGCCGTTTTTTGCGCCTGGCGCGCCGGGTTGGATTTGAGAGCAGATACCGTTTGGATCATCGATTCAGTTCCCTGATGACCCGGCACTGCATCCTGGCTTTGGCGGTCTTCGCGGCGGACATCTGGCTGTTGGATTTACCCTCATATCTGCAGCCCTTCAGAGTCTTCTCGATTTTGCCCACTTTGGAAAATCTTCTGTTCCTGTTGGTGTTTGTAGGGTATTTGAGCATTATCTGGACTTATGCTTACGACGCCCACAACCCCATCTACCAAAGCGACATTTCACGCGGCACATATGTCTACTCCAATATCGCCTTCAGCGTTCCCATTCTGCTGCCGTGGGCGCTTTTGTTCGGCATCTCCGATCTTTTGCTGTTATTGCCTTTCGATCTGCCTAAACGCATTCTCAACAGCTCTATCGGACAGACCGCATATTTCCTTATCTTTTTAATCGTGGCGTCTGTTTTCGCGCCGGTTCTGATTCAACGTTTTTGGCGATGCCGCCCCTTGGAATCAGGCCATTTCCGTCAGCGCATCGAAGAACTCTGCCGCCGGGCCGGTGTACAGTATGCGGATATCGTCTATTGGCCGATTTTCGGAGGACGCTTGATAACGGCCGGCGTGATGGGCCTGGCCGCCCGTTTTCGCTATATACTGGTCACTGACGCGTTATTGCACCTTTTGACACCCGATGAGATCGATCAGGTCATCGCCCATGAAATCGGTCATGTTCACCGCAGGCATTTGCTGCTTTATCTGCTTTTTTTTATCGGCTTCATGCTGATCTCATATGCAACTTACCCGTTGAGCTATATCCTGCTGTTTTTCTTCAAACCCGTTCTGGGTTTTGTTCTGGCATATGAACTCAATCCCGCCACTGTGCTCTACACCCTTTCGGCACTGCTTCTGCTTGCGGGGATCATTATTTATTTTCGATTCATTTTTGGATTTTTCATTCGAAACTTTGAACGCCAGGCCGACCTGTTCGTTTTTCGATTGTTCCCCAGTGCGCAGCCGCTGATCACCACATTTGGCAAGATCGCGGCCAATAGCGGTCAGCCGGCGGACAAACCCAACTGGCATCACTTCAGCATACAGGAACGCATGGATTACTTGCGCCGATGTGAGGCTGCACCGGTGTGGATCAAACGGCATGACCGCAAGGTGCGCATTGGAATTACGGCCTACATTATCGGTTTCATCATTCTGGCGGCAGGCGTTTTTCAGCTCAACCAAATCGCCCTCAATCAAGGCGGACGGTATCTGAGTCTGACGGCCATCGAGGATTATTTGGCCAAAAAGGCATTCCAGACCCCTGAAGATGCCTTGCTTTACGGACTCATCGGCAATTTGCATCTGGAACGCAACAACCCCGCCGCCGCCGTCAGCGCTTATGAAAAGGCGCTGGCCCTTAATCCGGATCTGCCCGATATTTTAAACAACCTGGCATGGTTGTTGGCAACGGCCGAGGACGAGGCCTTACGTAATCCCCGGCGCGCGCTCATGCTTGTACGCAAGGCCATTGCCTTGCAAAAAAAGCCTCACATATGGGATACCCTGGCCGAAGCCCTTTATGTCAATGGACACATCCGGGAAGCGATTGAGGCCGAGCAGGAAGCACTGGCCATGAATCCTGAAGATCGGAAAATTTATGAGGATCAACTGAAGAAGTTCAGGGAAGCCTTGGGAGAAGAATGAAGGCCGGCTGCCGCGTCGAA
The DNA here is from genome assembly GCA_003599575.1 of Desulfobacteraceae bacterium. Classification (GTDB taxonomy): domain Bacteria; phylum Desulfobacterota; class Desulfobacteria; order Desulfobacterales; family Desulfosarcinaceae; genus Desulfatitalea. The sequence continues at coordinate 19,630 of QZKV01000036.1, forward strand.
AAGCCGATCCGCAAGGCGCTGTGCCCCGGCGATTGCTTGAACACCGATAGAATACCTTCCCATTGAAACTGCTTTATTTAATACAGACCTTCCTCACCTGCAGAAGATCGGTATGGCCGGAAAATACTTTTTCTATGCCGTCCTGCTTCAATGTGGTCATACCGTCTTTAACCGCCTGGTCGCGAATCAGCTCCATTTGGGAACGCTGCTGGATCAGCTTCTTCATCTCATCGGTGCCGATCAGCAGCTCGTGAATGCCCATTCGGCCGCGATAGCCGGTATTGTTGCACAACTCACACCCGGCCGGTTTATGGAGCGTTAAATCAGATGAAAAGGCTATATTCATATTGCGGTGGAAATCTTCGGGACCGTATTCGCGAACCAATTCATCGAATTCTTCTCTGGACGGGTTGAATTGCTTCTTGCAGGACTTGCAAAGCGTACGCACCAGCCGTTGGGCCATGATACACAAGATAGCGTCGGCAAAGTTGAACGGATCCATCCCCATGTCCAGCAAACGCACGATGCTTTCCGGTGCGCTGTTGGTGTGCAAGGTCGAAAAAACCAGGTGACCGGTCAGCGATGCCTCGATACCGATGTGGGTGGTCTCTTTATCGCGCATTTCACCCACCATGATGACATCCGGGTCGGCGCGCAGGAAGGAGCGCATGGCAGCAGCAAAATTAAAGCCGATTTTAGGTTTGACCTGGACCTGGCGCAATCCTTTTTGGGTGATTTCGACGGGGTCCTCGGCGGTCCAGATTTTGGTCTCGGTTTTGTTGATGTAGGCCAGGGCCGAATGCAAGGTGGTGGTTTTACCGGAACCCGTAGGCCCGCAAACCAGAATCAGGCCGTAGGGTTTGACGACCGCTTGGAGAAAATTCTCGTAGTTGCGTTCGGATAAACCCATTTTCTCAAGTGGTATCGGTTCGCCGGCGGCCAGGATGCGCATGACCACGTCTTCAAGGCCTCCCTGAGTGGGGATGGTCGCCACGCGCAGTTCGATATCCTTGCCCCCGTATTTTTTAAATTTGATCTTTCCGTCCTGCGGTAGCCGTCGTTCGGCAATATCCAGATCAGACATGATCTTGATACGTGAAACGACCGCATTGCGATAAGCAAAAGGAATGCTCTGATAGACAGTGCAGGCGCCGTCCACGCGGATGCGGACGATGGTGTTTTGCTTGCCGGGATAGGGCTCAACATGAATATCCGATGCATTGCGGGCGTAAGCATCCAATATGATTTTGTTGACCAGTTGCACCACGGCGCTGTCTTCTTCGCCGACACCGGATTCGGCATCTTCGATCTCGTGGGTTTCATCCTGCAGCTGCGACAAAATATCATCGATTTCGGCAAGCTCTTTCTCGTCCGCGGTGAAGAGCTTGATAAAATCCAGGATATCCTGCCTGAGGGCTACCACGAATTTGAGTTTGCGGCCGGGAAACAGGGCCTTGATTTCATCGATGCGCTTCAGGTCATGGGGATCGTCGATGGCCACGACCGGGTTGGTGTCGTCGCTTCTGAGCGGCACCCATAGATTGTTGCGCATAAAAGGCACTTTAAGACCCGTCAGAATATCTCCCGGTATCGGAAAGGTGGCATTGTACGCCACAAAGGGCACTTTGTAATATCGCGCAAGGGATTCTCCCAATTCCGATTTGGGAACTTTGTATTCGCGGATCAGCACGCTCTCAACCGGCTCTTTGCGTTGGCGCGCATCCGCAATGACCTTGACCAGTTCTCTCTGTGTAATCAAATGGTTTTCCAGCAGGTAATCGAATTTCGTGGCGCGCCCTACCCGCGCGGCGATACGCTTCTGGTTGTATAAAGCGATGCCGATAACTTTGGCCAGATCGACGACTGATTTTTCGTCTTCCTCGCTGAATCGGCCGCCGCCTTTGTGGTTGATCATTTGCAGGGTACCCATCAAGTATTTTTGAAAAATGATGGGATATACCAGCACCTGTTTGGTCCGAAATCCGGTTTTTTGATCCCAGCTCTTGTCGAAGTGCAGATCCTCATCGATTTTGGACAACTCCGCGTCATCGTATACATTGGTGATGTTAAGCAACTTGTGGGTCAGAGCGGAATAGCCGGCCAGAGAATCTTTGCTCACCGGAATGCGGATTTCCGCAATCTCATCTCCGGATTTGAATCGCGAGACCAACTCGCGCTTGACGCCATCGACCACATAGACCGTCAGGCGTTCGGCCGAAAACAGCGTGAGAATCTCGTCTTTCAGATCGAACAGTATTTCATCCAGGTCCCGGGCTGTATTGATTTTGTTCCCGATTTCATGCAAGCGTGTTCGGTATTGCGCTTCCGGTTTGAGCTGCGCGACACCATTGTCTAAGCTGGGCTGGGGTTGAGATGCTTTAAGCATGGTTGACTACCTGCACCATTTCAGCTGTCATGCGGGTCGGACGGACCCTGTGGTGGCGACGACGCGGATTGCGAGGCTTTGAAATAGCCCGCAATCTTTTTTAAGCCGCCGCCAATGAGAATAATGCCGATCAAATAAAAACAGAACCGGATGATCCACGTGGCGCCGGCAAAAACCTCCAATTGAGCGATTTGGGGCATGACCTGGGGAATGCGCACAAAAACGCCCAAACCTGCCAGCAGCAGGGCAATGCCCCAAATCAATTGAGGAATGCTTCGGGACGAGCGGCTTTTCCGGTTCATCTGAGGTCTTGCTATCTCCTTTGCGATCCTGGCCCGCTAGGCAATATAGCCGAACAGGGCCAGGTCCGTCAATTTTTCAGGAATTTCCTAAAACCACGGTGCCTTATGCCAACCGTCGGCAGAGGCATGCAACCCCGGTAAACAGATATCGGCTTTTTCAGCGGATAAATAAAACTGTTGGGTAAAAATAAAATGCGCTCCGGTCTACGCCGGTCAATCGGCTTATCCGAAGCGCATGCAGAAGAGAACCATTTACATGGTGTACAAACGGCTGCCGTCAAGGATGGTAATGCTGTTTGCTTTCAGGGCTTGAATCGCGGCCGCAACATTGTCGAATCGAAAAACCATGACGGCGTTTTTGGCGGTATGCCGCACGTAGGCATACATGTACTCCACATTGATATCGTTGTTCTTCAGAATCTCTAGTATGGCGTGCAAACCGCCGGGCCGATCCTCCACTTCGACCGCCACCACATCTGTTTTGCCTACGGTAAAGCCATTGTTCTTCAATGTGGCCACGGCCTTTTCCTTATCATCCACGATCAGGCGCAATACGCCGAAATCGGATGTGTCCGCAAGCGACAAGGCCCGGATATTGATACCGGATTCCGCTAATATTCCGGTTACTTCCGACAATCGCCCGGACTTGTTTTCCAGAAATACCGATATTTGCTCCACCTGCATATGGCCTCCTTTCAGGACAACAGATCATATCCTGGATTAATGTTTTCCAAACGGCGCCTGTCGGTGAAATCTACTTCCACAACGACCGGCGGTAAAGAATGATCCCCTCGTCGAAATAACTGCCTGGCCCTTTCATCCCTGCATCAGAGTTTCCGATGGTCAATGACGCGTACCGCTTTTCCTTCACTGCGGGCGATGCCTTTGGGTTCAACCAGTTTGACTTTGGCGGTCACGCCTAAAATTTCTTTGATATTCTTGGATATGCGCTGCTCGATGGCCTGCAACTGCTTCACCTCGTCGGAAAACATTGATTCGCTGACTTCCACCCGAACAGTCAGGACATCCAAGGCCCCGTCGCGGTCCACGATCAGTTGATAGTGGGGCGTAATGCCCTCCGTATCCATCAACACGCTTTCGATCTGTGAGGGGAATACATTGACGCCGCGGATGATCAACATATCGTCGCTGCGGCCGGTCACCCGGCTCATGCGCAGGTGGGTTCGGCCGCATATGCACGGTTCCGGATTCAGGGAGCAGATGTCCCGGGTACGATAGCGGATGACCGGAAAGGCTTCTTTGGAAATGGTGGTGAAAACCAGTTCTCCAACCTGGCCGTAAGCCAGCGGCTCCAAAGTCTTGGGGTCGATGATTTCGGGGATGAAATGGTCTTCGAAGATATGCAACCCCTTTTTGGCTTCCTTGCATTCGATGGCCACGCCCGGTCCCATCACCTCGCTCAGGCCGTAGATGTCCACAGCGACGAGATTCAGTTTATGCTCGATTTCAGCGCGCATTGTTTCGGACCAAGGTTCAGCGCCGAAGATGCCGTATTTGAATTTGAGTTCTTTAAAAGAAACGCCCATCTCATCGCATACTTCGGCCAGATGCAGGCTGTATGAAGGCGTGGCGGTCAGGATGGTCGGTCCAAAATCCTTCATAATCATTACCTGCCGGCGGGTATTTCCGCCGGAAACCGGAATGACCGAGGCACCGAGCATCTCTGCGCCGTAATGAACGCCCAGCCCGCC
>QZKV01000146.1 GCA_003599575.1 Desulfobacteraceae bacterium
GGTCAGGGCGGCGATCAGGGCCACCAGCATGGCCAGACCGGTGAAAAGACCGAAGTAAATGGTCGGCCAGAAATTGGAAAAGGCCAGGATCGAGAAACCGATGATGATGGTCACCGAAGTATAGTACATGGCGTAACCGATACTTTGATGGCTGCGGTGCATGGCCTGCGTGTAATCGCCGTCTTTTTGAATCTCTTCCCTGAAGCGGTAGATGTAATGGATGGTGTCGTCCACCGCGATGCCCACGCTGATGGCGGCGATGGTGATGGTCATCATGTCCAGGGGGATATTCAGCCAACCCATGATGCTGATCACCACGCCCGCCGACAGCAGGTTGGGGAAAATCGCGATCAGGGCCACGCGCACCGAGCGGAAAAGACCCATGAACATCACGAACAGAGCCAGTGCAACCAAGCCCATGGTCTGAATCTGCGAGGAAAACAGGCTCTGCAGCATGTTGTTGTAGAGCACCATGGTGCCCGCCAGGTGCACCCGGTCCGGTGCAAGGCCGAGTCGGGCGACCAGATCGCTTTTGATCCGCTTCAACAGGGCATCCCGCTGCAGCGTCTCCAGCGAGTCTATGATCCGAACCGAGAAACGCGCTTCATTGTCTTGGATCGACAGGTAGGGGGCGAGGACCAGCTCCTTATACTGCTCGGGCAGCTTGGTGTAGAGCACGGCCATTTCGATGCTCTCCAGCGGTTTCCCGTCGTTCAGAATCCGCCCGATCTTCAGCAGGGTCGCCAGGGAGAGGACCTTGCCGGTCTCGGGCAAGCCATCCAGATAGTCGTGCACATCCATGATCGTTTTCAAACGGTCGTCGAAAAACCAGTACTTGTCGTATCCCTGCCCCGTCTCGTCAACATAAGGATTGAGCTCCGGATCCAATTCCTCTTCGTCGGACTCGGCAAGTTTCTTCAGGTCAACGGGCTCGAATTCGACGATGACATCCAAAGGCGTCGTGCCGCCCAGTTTCCGGTCGATCAGAGCCATGCCGCGATGAATCTCGGTGGATGATTTGAAATAGTCGATGAAGCTGTTTTCGACCCGCAGGCGCGCCAGGCCCACAACGGCGAATACGGCCAGGACGACGGAGGTGACCAGGATGGCGCGGCCGTGGAACTGCGTAAAGCGCGCCGTGATCTGCGTGATGGACCGGCGCGGGCGGGTCTGATCCTCCGAACCGCTCAGGATGCGTTTGCGCGCCAGCATGACCATGGCCGGAAACAGGAAAAAAGTCAGAAACAGAGACACGACCAACCCGGCGCTCATCATCCATCCGAAATCGATCACGGGTTTGATATCACTTAAGACCAGCGAGCTGAAGCCCGCGATGGTGGTCAACGTGGCGTACAAGGAAGGCACGAACTTCGTGCGGATGGTATGATGCACGAGGGCGCGCTGATCCTCGTGGGGGTTGGCGCGGTGAAACTCGCGATAGCGCACAATCAAATGAATGACGACCGCCAGGGTGATGATCAACTGAAGCGAAATGAAATTGGAGGAGATCACCGTCACTTCCCATCCGAACAGCGCCAGGATGCCCATCATGGCGATGACGGCGAAAAAACAGCACAGCATGGGCAGCACGACCCAGAGCAAACGCTTGAAAATGATGCCCAGCATGATCACGAGCAGCACGAAGACACCGATGCCGAATACCTTCAGATCGTTGCGGATGAAGGCGATCATATCGTTCTGGATCATGCTGATGCCGCCCAGGAAAAGTTCGGCCTCGGAGCGGTACTGGTCCATGATCGCCCGCACGGCCCTGATGTTGTCCGCCTGGATCGCGCTGAGCCTTTCCAGCTCCCCATCGATCTGGCGCTGAACCTCTTCAAAGGCTTGGGCGTCGGCTTCCGTCAGCGTACCGTCGGCTTTTTTATCCAGGTAGGCATTCCGCTCCCCAATCAGTCTGCGATAGTCCTCATCGGTCTGCAGGTTGACGACCAGGGCCGTCGTGCGCATGTCCCGGCTGACGATCAGGTCCTTGTAGAAGGGACTGTCCCTGAGTTCCTTGCGGGCCAGCGATTTATCGGTCTCCTGGGACTCCAGGGTGCGGATGCCCTCGGATACTTCGGCATACGACACGGGCGGGCTTTCGAACAAGGGCACATCCAGCAGGCTCAGCACCGAAGTGACTTGGGGCAGTTTTTCCAGCTCGTCGCGCAGCCGTCCGATCGTGCTCAGGGTTTCATCCGACAGCAGATCGCCCTTCAGCGGTGTATAGGCGATCAGCAGAAAATCGTTGACTCCGTAACGTTGAACGATTTCCCTGGAATAGCGCAGGTCCTGATCGTTTTCCAGCAACAGCGTGTCGGCCGATGCCTCGATTCTGAAATCCCTGGCTTTGAAGCCCAATGCGGCGACCACCACCAGAACGGCCAGCAAAACCGCCAGCGGATGATCGAGGACGAGCCTGGTGTACCAACGGAGGGCGAACTCTGCGGCCTTTTTCATGATGCTCCATCAGATGAGAATTTCAAGCGTTCCTTTATCTCTTCGACACAGGTGCGCGACACAATACTGCGCATGCCGATAACCCGAAAAGCACCTCTTACCCCAATGAAAACATTAAAAAACGCCCGTTTATAACCGTTTCCCCGGCCGGGGTCAAGGAACAGCCGCAGGAACAGCCTCGGTACCAGACCGCAGCTCAAAAACGGCATGGGCCCTCCCCCGTCAAGGCAACGGTTTTGCTCGACCGCGCAGCAGCTGGGCCTGGATGAACACGCCGGCAGCCGTCAACAACATATAAAAAAGCATCTCCTGAAGGGGAGGCCTGTTCAGGGTCTGAACGATCAGGGTGGCGCCGGCCACCGAGGAGAGCAGGATCAGGCCCCAGTCGAAAACGAGATAAAGCAGGACGGCACCCAGAATGCCGCCCACCACATAGGCCGGCAGCGGAGCATCCACAGATAGTCGGGCTGCAAAGTGGGCTGCCACCACGCCACCGGCGACAAAACCGGCCACGCCGATGGCCAGCTTTTGGAAAAAGAGGGCCAGTAAAGCGCCCACCAGCCCCCCCGCCACGCCCACCAGCAAGGCGGTCCAGAAGGATTCGGGAGCCAGATAGGCTTCGGCGATGCGGGAGCCGGCCACGAGCCCCACCAGCGCAACAAAAAACCAGAACAACTTGCGTCCCAGGGTCAGGATCAGGATGCCGATGACAACGTTCATGCTGTTCTCCCTCGATGCCGGGCCGCACCCAAAAAAGCCTTTAAGGCCTGGGGAAAGGGGATTCAAGTGCAAAGAAAGCGGCCGGTCGCCCAAGATAATGAACATTGCCGGGAGAGATGCAAGCACCCGGTGCAGGCCAAGCGTATACGCCGCTCATGGTTCGAACAATACGCAACCGCTCCGTGATTTCTCCCGCCATTCTCGACAAAAAGTTGACAAAAGTTTACAAACGCCCGCAAAACCAAATACCCACATGGAGCATGCTAAAGAGGTGGGGCAGTTGCTTGAGGCATTAGTTCCCTTTATCCCATTCGACCGAATGTTTCAGCCACCGGCATTGAAGACGCCGAGATTGGAGTACGATTTCATCCAAAAGGCGGCGCAACAAATCCGGCAAGAAATTGGAGTGAAAAATAATGCGCCGCTTGAATTCGACCAGTTGATAGAGAAGATCAATGCGTTTGAGGTCATCCTGACCCCGGTATTTCACGGGCAAGGAAAACCATGAAAATGATCTGCCTCAAATTTCTTTGCCCGACATCGACGCTGCTACATCCAATCTGACAAAACCTGCCCGAAGTTGACCGAAATCCTGTTCGGCGGGGAGTCCTTGCCGGTTACCAAACACCTTGAAATCACCAAGAAAATATTCCACAGCCCGTTTTTCGATATCCTGAAGAAGTATTTGGCGAACAATGAAAAATCGGCTGGATTCATCCCATCGATTCTGAACACGTCATTGTTGGACGCCAAGGAGATTCATGCAGAATTGGTTGGTTGAATGGGTAAACAAATCATCCTGCTGGACAGCGATGCACCGCATATGGACACGCCACTGGATTTCACCCATGGGCGGTTTTGTTCTCGGTTTCGGAGTTGTACAAACAGCTATCTCAGACAGGCCAAGCTTTAAGCGCCAACTTAGCAAGTTCGGCCTGTCTCCTGCAAATGGCCTCAACATTCCAGTCTGGCACAGCAGCTACCTGAGCCGTCAATTCATACCCGTGCCCTTTGAAATTCTGACGTTTGTCTGCCCAACAGGCACTTTTCATATCAGAATTTGTCTTTTGCTGCAGCAGAGCCATGTTGCCAATGCGTTTCCAATAGTTATCGGCCTCTTCTGGACTGAACTGTGGCCAATTGCCTTCTGGCTTCCTCGGCAAAATGTGCTCCAATGTTACAACTTCTTTGTCATCGCTGACTGTGAAAAGGGGATCTGCCTCTTTCTTTGCTACCCTCTCAAGGGTTCGCAGGTAGTAACGTGCAAGCGGTCCGCTAGAAACTGTCGCAATCTCAAAAGCTTGGCGAAACCTCTCGTCGGAAGGAATAATCTCGCTTAGATCCTTCTTGAGGTCCAACGCTTTACAGTCATCACTGGCAAACGCTTTTTGTGCGGCTTTCGCCACAGCCTCTTCAACTGACCCAGTTCGGGTACTCGAGGCAATAAGAAGGCGTACACCCAGCGATATAAGTAGTTCAAATGCCCGCACCGCCTCCTTCGGAGGGAACTTGGCCGCAATTGCGAGTAACATGGGGCGAAATGGATGTATGTCGAAGAAATTAAGAGTCAAAATGGCCGGACGGATGGCGTCCGGATAGCCACTCCATTTTTCATGATCCCGATAAAATGTCGCCACGTATGCGGTAGAGAGTGCCTCTGTCTTCCTGAGAAAGGCAACCGCAGCCTGCGTCCCTTTTCCATTGTGCTGCACCGCCTCGTAGACTTCGTTTTTTCTGAGGAAGCCCTGGATGACCATTAGTGCATGCCGGAAGAATGTTACAGTAATATCTTCCTTCTCTTCTTCTTGAATCAATTCTAAAACGCCGCGCATTTGCGACCAAGCGTGTTCCGCCTCGGTCAGCCTGTCACCAGCTTGACTGAAGAGGTAGTTTTTAACCAAATCGGCCTGGGTGGTTTTTAGCCCGCGGTCATTGAGGGTTTCAAACATCTTATACGCATTTCCTCCCGATGGAACCTGCAAGAGGATCACGTCGGCACCGAATTCAACGAAGTTAATCCACTTGTTCAGAATATCGCCATGAACTTTGGCGTCAAAACCGCCCACGATTGTATCGATGTAGTTAGATATCACCTTAAATGCAGCAGTGATCAACCTATGCGACTTAGATGTTGGCTGTGTAATGGTTCCAGATTGTTCGTCGGAGAGCATCGCACCAAAGAAATCGTTATCAGCATTGTTCAATCTGAGGCGAGGGACAACTGCTCTTTGGTTTCGATCGGTATAGAACAAGAAGGTCTTGATGTCTTCTGCGATGATGTCGTCTTTCTCTCTCAGGTAGCGACGAATTTGGCACAGTAGAATGGTAATGGTGGCAAGACGCTGTTGACCGTCGATTACCTCCAACCTCCCAGAGGGACCGGGGATTGTGACGATTGTACCTAGGAAATATCCAGGCTCATTGTCAGAAATGGCCTTTGCTAAGTCCTGCAAAAGTGTTCTCACCTCGAGGTCTGTCCATGAATAGTCCCTCTGATGGGATGGGACAATCAATGTGAAGTCTTTAAGTATTTTGCCTATGCCAACCTGGTCTACCTTGATTTGTGACTTTTGGCTTCTCATATGAACCTCCACATAGCAGTGAATAGCAAAGTAATTATACTGCTCGACGGCGACACACAATGAGGCTTAATGGCCATAAAACTCATTTCGATCTAAAATCTTTTAATCGTGTACACTCGATAAGCCGATCAAGCGTTTTCAGCGTAAACACCTTTCCTCGCGTCGCCAGGATCATCTTTTTCATATCTTCACGGCGAACGCCGAAACCCCGGCCAGCTATGCATGCGATGACTTCATATTTCGGATTGTCCGCCGAACGGTCGGCAAGGCTTAGAGCACCCAAATGTTGAATTCGTGTCACCTTGTCCCTGGCGGTACCATCATCTTCAGTGATTTTGGCCTCGATGATAATCTGCGGATTGAACTCACTTGGGATAGTGAAATCCGGCGCCTGATCGAACCCCTCGATGCGTTCGGCGCGTTTAGTCTTACGAAAGCTGATGCCAGCTTTCGTAAGCACATCCTCTATGGCGGATTCGAGGCTGTCTCCGACCAACTCACTGACCGAATCCCTGTGGCCAGCAAACGGTCTGCCGAGAAAACGCTCATAAAGTAGCATAGCATAAGGAACACCCATGCCGGCGATATTCCTGATGCTTTCCAAACCGTGGATGGTGTCTGCTTTGTTCAAACGGTGTAGCAGATTTTCTAATACTTTCTGAGAACCTTCAGAAAGCAGGTCGCAAGCAGTCTCCACCATGGCTTCAAGCCTTTGCTTGGTGACCCCATTTGCATTGAGGGGTGTCTCTGGAGACATCCTAATTTTTCGATCGAGAGATCTAATGAACCCCTGATTTACCGTAACTCCGGTACGTTGAGTGGTTATATAACCCCACTCAGGAGGTGTAAAACCCAGCATCGTGCGCAATACCACAATGGAAATCGGTTCAGCTATTGACACGTTTAGGACTTTTGCTGGTTCGAGTTTGGAGAATCCTTTGGTTGCAATCTTCAATACTTCATACCCTCGTTCAAAGACAGGATATTCAACAAACCCAACGCCTTTGGGCATAATCAAAAAATCCGATTGGAGGCAAGAAAAAACGTCATCGACATAGTGGTCAGCGTTATTCACGATCTCATCGAACGATGCTTCAAAAGAGTATTTCATCATCCACTGCTCCATACCTTCCGGGTTTTTCGTTAACGGAAAATAGAGGATCATTTGTAAACGGATCGTTCGAGTGGTCGAGAAGAGGTTCGATATCTTTCCACCCTCCAAAAACTACTAACCATTTCGTTACCTTGGCTATGCGCTTTTTGATATCTGCCTGCCGGTCCCATCCCTTGCGCAGGTGCCAAATGGCCAAGCGGATCAAGTGACCGTATACAATACATCGTTTGTCCCCAGAAGTTGGCTTGACATTACCGGCCTCGAGACTTGAAAGATCTTCTTTTACCAGGTCCGCCAAGCCCTGAATTGAATCCGTCATCCATTTACGAGGTATAACCCCAGTTGACCTGCACACGAAGACAGTATCGATGATCGAGGAACCCGTGCCGTTTATATGGATCGAAGCACCCATTTCCGCCGGGCAAGGCATAGAGGCCGAGCAGGTCAGGCCAGCATCGAGGATTGCAACTGCAATCGGAACATAAGCCGCAAAGTCGTTATGATGGTAGGTAAAGGCCAGAGGAGCTCCGGGCTTTAGTGCTACCACCATGCGCTGAAAAACGGAGGAGAGTCCCTCGGCAAAATGATCAAGACCGCGCCCCATATCTTCGTTGCCGGTTAGCTCTTCTGCCTTGCGCGTCGAGCGATTTTCGAAGCCATTTGCCCCGTTGACGAGGCGGCGTAGCCACACGTAGCAGAAATCCATAAGTTCGGCATATTGTACATTGCCAAAATAAGGCGGATCGGTCAGCACTGCATCAAGCGATGCCGGTGCAAGGGAGGCCGTGGCCGCATCCTGGCAATAGAGTTCAACGCATCTCTTCTCATCACGATGCTTGCCGTTTGGATGATCGCCGATCCATTCTCCTTTGATCGGAATTATCTGTTTTCTGCCGTCGCGGTGAAGCACTTCGAATGGTGAATCACAATACAGTTTAGCTTTCCGGAATTTTTCGATGATATTAGCCCATCCACCGCTGCCGATGCAGGCGTTCATGGAGGACTCCATAATGCCTATGAGGTTGGATTCACATTGTACCAGCCCGATAGGAAATCCATGCACAGAAAAAATATCTAACGACTTAAGAGCCATAGTGTCATACCGACACAACATGTTCTGATACCGCAGCAAATCAGATAGGTTGGTAGCAAGGGCATTGCGGATGCGTTCAGCGCTTGTGCGATCGATCATCCGAGCGGACAGTTCAAGCCCCAGGAGCTGACGCTCATTAAACATTTGATGATAATGAGTGTATCCCCAGCGGTGCAGTCGATTAGTTTCGTCGCCGGGAGGGATTTCGTCGTCCGGGATAAACTTAGAGCGCGTTTTGGCCCATCTTGCCTCTGCACGGTCCAGTCGTTCCAAATCTTGACTATCCGGGGTCTTAAAAAATCGGCCCTTGTGCGTCCCTTTGCAGGCAGAACAGTAGTATTCCAAAGCGAAAATCCGGTGCTGGGGCGGCCCTGAATCTTTATCTGGAAAGCGGTTGATGGTTTTGCAGTGGTGGCATTCGCAGTGGTTTCGTTTGGCTGGCCCTTCCACTTTAAGGTCAGCCTTGCAATTACCGCAAGAGCCCGGCTTTCGTCTGTTCTCCGATTCCGTGATTTTGCCGCAGGCGGGACATATAAAAACGTTTTTCGGGTGCCTGGCATCTGCAGCCAGCAAATAGCCTGGAAACAAATCAATTTCTTTGTGACATTTTCTGCATTGAATCACCTTGACCCACAGGAAATATTTCACATGGGCGCCATCTTTGTCGCAAAGAATGCAACGCGTCCTATAGAGCTGTCCGATATCCACTTCAAGTTGTTTGCGGAGAGAATAGGCAGATTTAACGTATTCTTCCAAGTCGAGATGCTCGATTTCCTGCTTTACGATCCAATAAGACATAGGGTTGATATCAAATCCGATAACATCACAACCCAAACGATTGGCTTCTATCAAAGGTGTTCCACCGCCCATGAAGGGATCGGCGACCCGGATTCCCCGCAGGCAGTTGGATTGATAGAACGCTTCGGAAAGGAATTTTGCACCAAATTCCGATAACAACAAGCCGCGAAAAAGAGTGCCAGGTCTTCGGGCAAACCATTTATGAACTGCGATAATTGGCCGGTAGTTCTGTTGTATCTGTTTTTCACGCAGAGCGAGGTTGGCAATAAAGGAAATATCAAAAGCCTTTTCGATCATGTGTCGGCGCTTTCTAATTCTACCGTTTCAACGTCAGCCATCTCGGATACTACATCTAATCACGTAATTGACGCAGATATACTCCTTAACAGCGTCCCCCACCAATTCAGTCTTAAAAGATTAGACTTTTATCCCTCACTTGTTTTTCAATGTAGTTCTTTTTAGCAGAAAGATAGTCAGGATACAGCAATTCAGTAAGTGTGATAAGGATTTTTCTAAATACAACCCAATCAAATGTTTGAATAAGGCTAATAAACTTTAAACAGCCGAGGAAGTCAAGGAAACTGCTGAAATGTTCATTATCTTGGGCAACCGGCCGCTTTCTTTGCATTTGAATCCCCTTGCCGGGACAGGTCTCAAAGGCTTTTTTGGTGCGGCTCAGCATTGGAGGGAGAACATCGTGATAGTGGAATGCCTTGGCCGGAGGAAAGAATGCCATTTTACCATGGAACAGAGGCCCGCAGGCATTCCGATATGTCGCATGTGCATAAGCTATGGACAACTGCGCACAGGTGTGACTAAAGAGCAAGCGTTCGCATTTTGCCTTTTTTAAGCCCCGGAGCGTAGGTCGAGACAGGGGGATCATTTGATATAACTTACCCTTAGATCAGGAGGAAACGATGGTAGCGATCACAGAAGCGGTATCATTTGAGAAGCAGGGGGAGATCGGTCTGTTGTGGATCGACAACCCCCCGGTGAACGCCTTGGGTTATCCCGTGCGCAAGGGCATGGCCGACGGCATCGCCATGGCGCAGAAAGATGACGGCATCAAGGCCGTCGTGGTGATCTGCAAGGGCGGGACTTTCTGCGCCGGCGCGGACATCCGCGAGTTCGGCAAGCCTCCCAAAGAGCCCCATCTGCCCGATGTGCTCACCGTGTTCGATCAGTGCGGCAAGCCGATCATCGCTGCGGTGCACGGTACGGCCTTCGGCGGCGGCTTCGAAACGGCGCTGAGCTCCCATTTCCGCGTGGCCGTGCCCACGGCCCAGTTCGGTTTGCCCGAAGTCAAACTGGGCCTGCTGCCGGGCGCCGGCGGCACCCAGCGCCTGCCGCGCCTGATCGGCCCGGAAAAGGCCCTGCCCATGGTGGCCACGGGCAATCCCATCAGCGCCGCCCAGGCCCTCAAGGAAGGCGTGATCGATGAGATAATCCAGGGCGATCTGGCCGAAGGGGCCGTGGCCTTCGCGCGCAAGGTGCTGGCCGAAAAGCGCCCGCTGCGCCGCGTGAGCCAGATGACCGAGCAGATCGAGGCGGCCCGCAGCAAGCCCGAAATCTTCGCCAATTATCGCAAGCAGCTGGCCAAGGCCGCGCGCGGGTTCGAAGCGCCCGAGGCGTGCGTCCAGGCGGTCGAAGGGGCGGTCAACAAACCTTTTGCCGAAGGGCTCAAATACGAGCGCGAGCTGTTCCAGAAGTTGATGATGGGCTCCCAGTCGGCGGCCCAGCGCTACTACTTCTTTGCCGAGCGGCAGGTGGCCAAGATTCCCGACATACCCAAAGACACGCCTTTGATCGACATCAAGAAGGTGGGCATCATCGGCGCCGGCACCATGGGCGGCGGCATCACCATGAACTTTGTCAACGCGGGCATTCCGGTCACCCTGGTGGAGGTCAAACAGGAGTTTCTGGACCGCGGTCTGGGCGTGATCAAGAAGAATTACGACATCACCGCCTCCAAGGGCAAAATGACCCCGGCCGATGTGGACAAGCGCATGGGGCTGATCAAGGGGACCACGCGCCTCGAGGATCTGGCCGACGCGGACCTGGTCATCGAGGCCGTATTCGAAAACATGGATCTCAAAAAAGAGATCTTCCGCAAGCTGGACGCCATCTGCAGGCAGGGCGCCATTCTGGCCACCAATACCTCCTACCTGAATGTCAACGAAATCGCGGCCCAGACCCAGCGCCCCGAATATGTGCTCGGCCTGCATTTCTTCAGCCCGGCCAACGTCATGCGGCTGCTGGAAGTTGTGCGCGGGGCCAAGACCGCCATTCCGGTGCTGGCGACCGCCATGGCCATTGCCAAGAAGATCAAGAAGATCGCCGTCATGGTGGGCGTCTGCCACGGCTTTGCCGGCAACCGCATGTTTGCCCAGCGCAAGCGTGAAGTCGACAAGCTGGTACTGGAAGGGGCATCGCTGGCCCAGCTGGACAAGGTGATGTACGATTTTGGATTTCCCATGGGTCCCATCCAGTTGCTGGACCTGATCGGCCTCGATCTGGGATGGAACAAAGCGACCTCCAAGGGCGAAACCATGCAGCAAGTGCTCTGCGAAGACGGTCGCCTGGGCCTCAAAAACGGCAAGGGCTACTACAACTACGACCCGGGCAGCCGGGTTCCCAAACCCGCGCCCGAAGTAGAACAGATGATCCTGGAATTGTCCCGCAAAAAAGGCTTGACCCGCCGGGAGGTTTCCGATGCGGAGATCATTCAGCGCTGCATCTACCCCATCATCAACGAGGGCGCCAAGATCCTGGAAGAAGGCATCGCCGTGCGGCCCAGCGACCTGGATGTGATCTGGGTCAACGGCTACGGCTGGCCGGTCTACCGCGGCGGCCCCATGTTCTACGCCGATCTGGTCGGGCTGGACAAGGTTCTTGCGGTCATGAAGGATTTCCAGGAGAAGTACGGCGACACCTTCAAACCCGCGCCGCTGCTGGAAAAGCTGGTCAAGGAAGGCAAAAACTTCAATTCGCTGAACAACTAGCGCCGGTATCACCCACCCGAACGGTCTGCGGCTATCCGCCGCAGGGCCGTTCGGGTGCTATTCTTCAGCCGCCGGATGCATTATCCACCCCCCATCGATAATACTTCACTCAATTAACTTTCTTTTTTCAAACCCGGCGGTTCCGGCAGGCGCTATGTGTCCTACGCAATCTATTCGGTCACCAAGCGATCATAGGGGGCTCCTGAACGCGTCCTGTGGCGCCGGCCGCCTGCCGGCCCGGCCCAGGTTCGATGAACACATTCGGCTGAATTGCCAGGCGCAGCGGTGACTGCAATAATTGCAAAGTGGCTTGCCTCCGGGACAACTCCGGGCTATGATTCATCCCGATTCTTTCCGTTCAACATGCACCCGATCCCCAAACAGTGAGCTTTCGGCTCGCACACGGATGAACATGAAAGGCAACGCTGCACCCTCTGCCCCGGAAAGCCGATTGGCGCCGCTGATTCTCACCTGCTTTTTTCTCTCCGGCATGACGGCCCTGATCTATGAAATCATCTGGATGCGCATGATCTCGCGCGTCATCGGCGGTGCGCCTTTTGCGGTAAGCACGATCCTGGTCGTCTTCATGGGCGGCATGGGCGTGGGCAGCTACATCGCCTCGCGCAAGGCCGATCAGATGGAAGAGATCCGCCTGGTGCGGATATACGGCCTGCTCGAGCTTGCCATCGGCATTTACGCCCTTTGCGTTCCCATCCTGCTCATGCTCTTAAAAGGGGTGTACGGCTTCTTGTACAATGCGCTCTTTGCGCATACCCTGCTCTACAATCTGTTCATCTTTGCCGGCGCCGTGGTCCTGCTGGCGCTGCCGGCCGTCTGCATGGGGGCCACCTTGCCGGTGCTGTGCCGCTTCTACGTCAGCCGGCTGTCCCATGTGGGCACGCATGCCGGCCGCCTTTACGGACTGAACACCATCGGCGCCGCAGCCGGGTCGTTGCTGTGCGGCTTCTGGCTGATCAATGCCCTGGGCGTGTGGGGCACGCTGCTGGCGGCCGTGGCCGTCAATTGCACCATCGGCGCCATCTGCCTGCGCATCAAACCCTCATCGCAAGACAAGGGCCAAAAGAAAACACCCGCTGCCGAAGACCGCAAACGCCCGGCCTTGCCGCCGGCGCCCGAAACCGGCTGTACGAACACGGCGGCGCTGATCATTTTTCTGGTTTCCGGCTTCTGCGCCATGGCCTATGAAGTGTTGTGGACCAAGCTGTTGGGCCTGCTGATCGGTCCGACCACCTACTCCTTCACCATCGTGCTGGTGACCTTTATCGTGGGGCTGGCCCTGGGCAACCTGGTCTTCGGCCGCTGGGCCGACCGCACCCGCAATGCCTTGGGCCTTCTGGTCGCCACCCAAATCGCGGCCGCCCTGACGGCTTTGCTGATCAGCCAGATTTTCGGAAACAGCCAGCTTTTTTTTGCCAAACTCCTTTACACCTTCAAGGACCATTTCGGAGTGTTGTCCCTGGTCAAGGCCCTGGTGGTGTTTGCCTTCATGCTGCTGCCGACTTTTCTGCTCGGCGCCACCTTCCCGCTCGTGGCCAAAATCTACACCCGTTCGGTCGCCGAGGTAGGCCGCAGGATCGGCATCGCCTATGTCTTCAATACGGCGGGCGCCGTGCTGGGCTCGTTTTGTGCGGGTTTCGTGCTCATTCCGCTGGTGGGCAAAGAAAACGGACTGCGCCTGGTCATCGCTTTGCAGATGGCAACCTCGCTGATCGTCGCCGCGTGGCTATTGCTGCCTCGCAAGGCGCCTGTTTTGCGGTGGGCGGCCCTGACCGCCGCGCTGTCCGCGGGGGTGCTTTTATGCACGCTGTATCCCGCCTGGAACCGCCATCTTCTGGCCACGGGCAAATACCACCGCTTCGATGAAACCACGGTCGTGGATGAGATGATTCAAAACACGGGCTGGTTCGAGGCGCTGGTCAACGGCCCGCAGATTCTATCCGCGTCCGAACGCGGCGAATTGGTCTATTATGGAGACGGCATCGGCGGCTTCACGACGGTCTTGAGATATCCCGGTCCCTTCGGCGAGGCCCAGTTTTCCATGGCCAACAGCGGCAAGATGGATGCTTCCTCGCGCGATGACATGAAAACTCAGACCCTGCTGGCGCATTTTCCCCTGCTCTTTGCCAAAGCGCCCCAGAACGTGATGGTGCTCGGGTTGGCCAGCGGGGTGACGGCCGGGGAGGTCTTGCATTATCCGATCGCCCGTTTGGATGTCGTCGATATCAACGAGCGCGTATTCGAGGCCGCCCGCTGGTTTGGCCCCTGGAACAACGATGTGCTGAACCACCCCAAAACGCGGCCCATCGTGCAGGACGGTCTGGCCCATCTCTCATTGACCCGGACGCGCTACGATGTGATCATCTCCGAGCCCTCCAACCCCTGGATGGCCGGCATGGCCGCCTTGTTCACGCGCGAGTTCTTCGAATCGGTCAAAAGCAAGTTGACCGGGCAGGGCATCTATGTCCAATGGTTTCACTGCTACCAGATGGACTGGGAAACCTTTGCCCTGATCGGGCGCACTTTCGCCGAGGCCTTTAACAGCAGCATCCTGGTGTCCTGCGAACCCGGCGGCTTGTCCGCTGATTTTCTTTTCGTGGGATTCAAAAACCGCTCCGGTTTGAACTGGGATACGGCCCGCCTGAACATCGAATACGCCCGCCGCTCGAAAAACATCGCGCTGGCCTATCCTGAACTGTTGTACCGCATGATCGTCTGCGAGGATCTCAAAGCACTGTTCGGCACGGGCGCCGTGCATACGGAGGACCGTCCGCTGCTCGAATCCGCCGCCCCCAAGCTCATGTACCAGGGCGAGGCGGCCAAGCAGACCCTGCTGCAGCACCTGGTCACGCGCGCCTGGCTGAGCTCCGCAACGCGGCAGGCCGCCCGGCGCCTGCAGCAATCCGTGGCGGCCCAGATCGATTTTGCCGCCTATGCTTTATCGGTGCATTCGCCGTTCATGAACATGGTCGATTTTTCCGCGGCCGACGCCGGGCAAAAAGAAAAATACGCCGGCTTATTGGAGAACTACTGCGTTCGAAACCCACTCGATCTGTCATTTGTCCGGGACGATGCGCTGATTGACCGGCTGCGCGACGTCCAGATCGCCGGCATTGAGGAGAAATTGCCCGCAATTTCGCCCAATGCCGCGGCCCATCTTTATCTCGCGCGCCTCTTTTCCGACAAGGGCATGATCGATCAGGCCATTGCCAACTACCGCGAGGCCGTGCGCCTGCAACCGGACAATGCCGAAGCGCATAACGACCTGGGATGCATGTTGTCCGATAAGGGCGCCGTCGAAGAAGCGATTCAACACTATAAAGAAGCCCTGCGCGTCCGGCCCAACATGGTGCTGGCCCTGGGCAATATGGCCTTCATCCACCTGCGCCGGAACAAACCGGACGACGCCTTGTTCTATTTCCAGGAGACCCTGCGTGTGCGGCCCGGCATTGCCGAATCCCATTACTACATCGGGCAGATTTACTACAAGCAGAAGCAGACGGCAAAAGCGGCCGATCATTTCAGGCAGGCGGTACAGCTCAACCCGAACATGGCGGAGGCGCACAACAACCTGGCCTGGATCCTGGCCACCGCCGAGGGCTCAAAAAGCAAAGATCCCGCCCATGCCGTCGCCTTCGCCCAAAAGGCCTGCGCGCTGACCGGTGAACGCAATGCGCTGTTTCTTTCCACCCTGGCCGTGGCCTATTCCGCCGCCGGCCAGATCGAAGCCTCCCGGCAAACCGCCGCAAGGGCATTGGAAATCGCCCGCGCAGAGGGCCGCGAAGATATTGTGACCATGCTCGAGGAAAATATCCGCAAGTAACTGCCGCAAGGCTGCCATACCCAACCGGCGCTACTGCTCTTTTTTAACCAGCTTGTACCCGGCCGGTACTTGGAACAGGCTTGGATCGAGTTTCTTGTGTTCGATTTTTTTCACGGTGGCGGTGATCGTTCCGCCCATCATCCGGGAGTGGGTCTGGACCGGCAATCCGTCCAGATCCTTCATCATGCCCATGATGTTCATCTGACTCAGCATGGGGTTGTCCATGAAGAGCTTGCTTGTTTTTTCGCCGATGGCTTTCATCTCATCATAGCCCTGGAAATCCTTGGTCACCCAATAATCGGAGTTGGCCATCATGATGCTGACGAGGTATTTGCGGCACTTGTATCCGGATACGGTCTTGGTCTCGTCCGTGGGGGTCACCTTGACGCTTTGGGCCATGGACTTCATCATGGCCTGCATCATCTGTGTTTGCTCCGGATTCTCATCGTCCTTGTCCGCTCCCGGCAGGCCCATTTTTTCAATCTCGTTTTTGGTGTAGGTCTTGGCGTTCTTGTCCAGGTCATAGAGCAGCTTCTGCTTGAAATCGACGATGGTGATGCGGTCGGCGGTATCCGTCATGGTGGCATTGGCGCTGAGGTAACTCTTGATGGTGGTGGGCCCGGCTTTTTGCCCGGGAATGCCCTGGCTGACTTGCTCCGTTTCGATGTACAGATCCGCCAGGGCCTGGCCCATGGAACCTAAAACAACCAATCCGGTCAATGCCGCCAGCACGAAAATGTTGCCCTTCATATCGATTTCCTTTCTGATGGTGGAGGTTCGGCCGCCTCTGCGGCGGGCGTTTATTTATACCATTGTGGACCCGCATCATTCCAATCTTATTTTTCAACAAAGGTGGGTTTTGCGTTGGCTTTGGTGGGGGGCGGGCCGGGCAAGATCGGCTGCTGCGGGCGCTGACATTTGTCCCGCCGGCGTCGTCCTTGCGGTCGTCTGCGTCAGCCGTTAACGGAGGGGCCCCCTGGACTTGACGGCCGGGCCGGTCGACCGGGTTGTGGCTGCTGCGGAGGGCGGTTTCACCAGCCACCCGATGGCGACGTTTAAGGGCCTGGAGCGCATCGCAAGCACTGCGGGCGCCTGTTGCCGGACCGTCCATCCATCAGGTTGCCGGCTTCATGGATTCACCACACGTTTATTCCCTGGTATATGGAGAAAGGACCAAATTCCCTGCGTTCTCCGGTATCCGCATTGGTCGCCACCACATGGAGTTTCAATCCTTCAATGAAAAGGGGGACCCTGGAAAAAAATTCGCCTCGCTTACGCCGGTCCAAAACAGGGAAAAACAAGACGCCGTGGCGAGTGTCCATGGGGAAGACCACCGTTTCCTTCAGCATAAGACCATGGACATGGCTCTCGATATGCTGGCGGGTTTCTGAATTGTAACTGGACCTGCTCTTGATCAGATCGGTCACCAGGTTGACCGGCAGCGGATCGATCACCTCATCGCCCTTGCGCAGCAATACATCGGCAGGCTTCACCGACCAGCGGTCCTTGCTGAAATTGGAGACCAGCACATCCACAGGCAAAACGCCGCTGCCGATCAGATCGGCCCCGAAATATCGCACGGCCCGCCCGGGATTCGATATTTCATCTACGGCAACGCTGATTCTTTCATAGGATTGCGAAAGGGGATACAAGCCGGCATCCCTCAGGGGCATCTCCACCACCTCATACCTGGAAGATGCGCACGCCACCACCCCCATGATAAAAATGATAAAAATGATCCGGGTCTTCCTCATGGCATACTCCTTTACTTGAAGCGGCGTTGGTTTTTCGCCGCGGTTGACTTGTCCTGGCTGAAGGTTGAAAGCGGCACCCGGAAGGAGTACCAGAACGGCCATAAGCCTTTACAGGGAAGCTTGGAAATACAGGGGAACTTGCGCAGGAAACATGTAATGGATTTGAGCGGAATTTAAGGCCGATGGCAATTCAACGCAAGCAGAGCGTAAAAAAATGGCGGCCACCCCGGATCTTGTTCCGGCCGACTATCCGATCGCCTGAGCACCTCCCCATGGCGGGGATGTTGTCGCAGGCGCCGGCGCAGAGGGTTTTCGCAATCACACCGAACGCGACGGCGGGCAACCCGGATTTCGGACATCCGCATGGAAGGTGTTTTTCCTTGTGTTCAATGGGCGGCGGATATAAAGAGTGATGCTCGAAAAGGTCTGACCTTCTCAGGGAACAAAGCCAATACCTAACTGTTCGGAAGGAGCCGCGATGTCGTACTTGATACAAGGTACCAAAAGCGAACGACGCCTGTTCATGGGCAACGAGGCCATTGCCCGGGGCGCCTTGGAAGCCGGCATCTCCGTAGCCGCCGGTTATCCGGGCACGCCCTCTTCTGAAATCATCGAAAACCTGGCCAAAGTCTCCAAGGCGCGCAACCTCTATGTCGAATGGTCGGTGAACGAAAAGGTGGCCCTGGAAGTGGCCGCGGCCGCTTCGTTTGCCGGGCTCAGGGCCATGTGCGTGATGAAGCAGAACGGTGTGAACGTGGCTTCCGATTTTCTGCTGCACCTGGCCGGATCGGGAACGCGCGGCGGTCTCGTGCTGGTGCCCTGCGACGACCCGGGCGCCCTGTCCAGCGTCAATGAGGGTGAATCGCGCCATTTTGCCCGCATGATCGAAATCCCGCTGCTCGAGCCCGGCAACTTCCAGGAAGCCAAGGACATGATCACATACGCTTTCAGCCTCTCCGAGGAATTGCGCACCTTGGTCATGGTCCGCAGCGTCACCCGGCTTTCGCATGCCAGCGGAGTGGTCACGCTCGGCGAATTGCCGGCAACCCGGGCCCGCGCCTTCTTCAAACATGGTGGTACCGCCCTTGACCCCGTGGAAGGACCCGTCACCAGCGGACCGGTCGAATACAAGCATACCCTGCAGCAGCAAAGGATCCAAAAAGCCTCTGAACTGTTTGAAGAGAGCCCCTTCAATACCTATACCGGCCCCTCCGAACCCGAGCTGCTGGTCATCACCAGCAGCGCCTGCAACCTGTACAGCCTCGAAGCCGTCCGGCTCTTGAAGGCCGAACAGCGCGTGGGCGTGCTTAAAATGGGGACCACCTGGCCGCTGCCGCCGCGCCTGCTTGCGCGCCATCTGCGCATGGCCGACAAAATCCTGATCGTCGAGGAAGTCATTGCCTTCCTGGAAGAAAACGTGAAAATTCTGGCCGCCGAGCTCGCGGGTTCCATCGGCGTAAAAACCTTTTACGGCAAGCGCGACGGCACCATCCCGTCCACCGGCGAGATGAATCCGGACCGCGTCATCCAAGGCATGGCCAAAATCCTGGGCATCGCCTATGCGGCTGTACCGGAGAGCTATGCCAAGAAGGCGCTCGAATCGGCCTTTTTCGGGGCGCCGGAACGCGACCTGACCTTCTGCCCGGGCTGCCCCCATCGCGCATCCTTCTGGACCATCCATAATGTTCTGCAGCTCGACCATCGCCAGGGCTTCGTCTGCGGCGATATCGGCTGTTATTCCCTGGCCATGCGGCCGACCGGCTTCAACACGCTCAGCACCCTGCACTCCATGGGATCGGGAACCGGGGTGGCCAGCGGATTCGGCATGCTCAAGCCGTTCGGCATGGACCAGCCCGTGCTGGCGGTCAGCGGGGACTCCACCTTTTTCCATGCCGTTTTGCCGGCATTGGCCAATGCAGCGCATCACCGCGCCAACATCACGCTGGTGGTGCTGGACAACAGCGGCACGGCCATGACCGGTTTCCAGCCCCATCCGGGCCTCTCGGTGGACGCGGCCGGCGAACCGGTGCAGGCCTTGGACATCCACCGGATTTGCGAGGCCATGGGCGCGACCGTGCGCGAATGCGACCCGTTCGATCTGCAACAGACCCAACACACGCTGCTGGAGTTAATGGAAACCCCCAGAGGTCTCAATGTCCTGATTCTCAAGCAACTCTGCGCTTTGAGCCCGCAGAAAAAGGGCAAGAAGATGTTCCACATGCACATCGATGCAACCGCCTGCCGCGGAGAAACCTGCGGCTGCAACCGGCTGTGCACGCGCATTTTCAAATGCCCGGGGCTGGTCTGGGACAAAGCGCAGGGCGTTTCCCGGATTGATGAAGTGATTTGCGCGGGATGCGGCGTGTGCGCATCCCTTTGCCCGGCGGGGGCCATCCGCAAAGAGGAGGTGGTGTAGCCATGCAGACAGCCAACAGAACACTGGCGGCCGACCCGTACAACATGATCATCACCGGCGTGGGCGGACAGGGCAACGTGCTGGCCTCGCGGGTGGTCGGCAATATGCTGATGGAAAAAGGGTTCCGGATCACGATCGGCGAGACTTTCGGGGCTTCGCAGCGCGGCGGTTCGGTCATGAGCCATTTGCGGGTTTCCGGCCACACCGATGTGTCTCCCCAGATTCCCAAGGGCAACGCCCACCTGATCATGTCCCTGGAACCCACGGAAGCCCTGCGGGTGCTCAAGGATTACGGCAACCAAGAGGCCTGCGTCCTGTGCAACATGCGCCCGATCCACGCCATGAGCGTGATCAGCGGCGAAACCCAATATCCCGAAGCCGCACAGATCAAACAATGGATCCGGGGCCTTGCGCAGAAAGCCTGGTTTCTCAACGCCACCGAAGCGGCCATGGCCATGGGCAATCCCATTTTCGGCAACATCATGCTGGTAGGCGCCCTGGCCGCCACGGGCCTCCTGCCGCTGGATCGCGACAGCTTCGCAAAAGTGGTCGCCCGCATGGTGCCGGGCGACAAGATCGAACAGAATATGACGGCATTTGACAAGGGTGCAGCGTTGATCGGCGATGGTGATTGAACGCCGGGGGCAATGTGTGGGTACGGATTCTTTCGTGCGCGTGCACGAATCCCGGGGCATGAGAAATACTTCGTGCAGCCATAAAGCAGCCTATCGATGAAAAAAATCTCCTTGTTCGTCCCCTGTATCGTGGATGTGGTGCTGCCGCGCATCGGCGAGAGCACAGCGGCTCTCGTGGAACATCTGGGCTGCCGTCCGGTGTACCATCGGGAGCAGACCTGTTGCGGGCAAATGTCGTTCAACAGCGGTTTTCGCGAGGAATCCAAACGGCTGGCGCGGCACTTTATTGAAACCTTCGAAAATGATGAATGGATCGTCAGCCCTTCCGGTTCGTGCGTCAACATGGTCAAAAACCGCTATCCCGATCTTTTCGAGGACGAACCGCAATGGCGGCGGCGCGCCCTTGTGCTTGCGCCCAGGGTGTTCGAGTTGAGCCAGTTCATTGTCGATCAAATGGGCGTCGTCGATCTGGGAGCCGCCAGCACCGCCAGGGTGGCCTACCATGAATCGTGCAGCACCCTGAACGGACTGGGCATATCGGAGCAGCCCAAGGCGCTCCTGCGCGCCGTGCACGGCGCCACCCTGGTGGAACTGGTCGAGGCCAATGTGTGCTGCGGATTCGGCGGCACTTTCGCAACTTCTTTCGCAGAGATTTCCACGGCCATGGCGGCGCAGAAAGCCAGGCGCTTCCTGGAAAGCGGCGCCGATCTGCTGGTCATGTGCGATCCAGGGTGCCTGTTGAACATCCAGGGGTATCTGACCCGTCACCATCCGGGACGGCAGGCCGCTCATTTGGCCGACTTTCTGGCCGATAACCTGCCGCCCGACAGCCGAGTGCGCCTATGAAGATCACCACCCGTCATTTTAAGCAGACGGCGAGCCAGGAGCTGGGCAACGCACGCACCCAGAAGTTCCTGCAGATCCTGCCGTTGAACCTGGCGGCCCGCCGCCAGACGGCCTTCAACAGCTTCCCCGACCCCAATGCCGCGCATCAATGCGGGGCCGCCATACGGGGTGAGGCGGTGGCCCGTCTGCCGGAGCTTCTGGAGCAGTTCGAAAAAAATGCCCAGGCCAATGGGGCACAGGTTTTTTGGGCCGCGGACAGCGCAACCGCCAACCGCTATATCGCTGATCTGGCCCGCGCCAAGGGAGTCCGCTATGTGACCAAGGGCAAATCCATGATCACCGAAGAACTGGGCCTTAATGAAATGCTGGCCGAATGCGGGATCACCCCCTGGGAAACCGATCTGGGCGAGTTCATTGCCCAGCTGCTGGAAAAACCGCCCTTCCACATCGTGGGACCGGCCATCAATATTGCCGTCGAGCAGATCCGCGACATTTTCATGCAAAAAGGGGTCATGGATGAAGCGACCCTGGAACCGGTCGCCCTGGGCAAGGCGGCGCGACGTTTTCTGCGCGATAAGTTCCGCGACCTGCACATGGGCATCACCGGCGTCAACATCGCCGTGGCCGAAACCGGCACGCTGATCAATGTGGAAAACGAGGGCAACATCCGCTTCAACAAATCCAGTGCCCGGATCCTGGTGTGCGTCATGAGCCTGGAAAAAGTGGTGCCCAGCATGGCCGACGCCCTGCACATGCTGCGGCTTTTGTGCCGCAGCGCGACCGGACAGGCGGCCGGCGCTTACATCTCCATGGACAGCGGTCCGAAAAAACCGGACGAAATCGACGGCCCCGAAGAGCTGCACATCATCATCCTGGACAACGGACGTTCGGCCCTTTACCAGGATCCCAGGACGCGCGAGGTGTTGCGCTGCATCCGCTGCGGCGCCTGCCTGAATGCCTGCCCGGTCTACGGCAAAGTGGGCGGTTATCCATACGGCTGGGCCTATTCCGGCCCCATGGGACAGGTGTTGATGCCCGCCCTGCGCGGACTGGAAGGCAACGGCGATCTCATTCGGGCTTGCACCTTGTGCCATCGGTGCAAAACCATCTGCCCGGCGGGGATCGACCATCCCGACCTGCTGCTCTATTACCGTTACAAGGATGTGCAGGCCGATCCGCTGCTCATGGGCCAGGGAACGGGCGCTGCGGAGCGGCTGGGCCATCGCCTGTTCGCGCTGGCCGCCGGCCGGTATGCCTTCTGGCGGCTCCTGGCCAAATGCGCGCGCCTGGCCTCGGAGCGGTTCAAGGAGGGAGAGATCATCCACCGGATGTCCCGGCTGGCCCCCGGCTGGTTCCACAGCCGCGACCTGCCCGCCCTGCCGCGCAAGACATTTCATGAGCGCTGGCTGGAACGGGAGAAAAGTAAAGGCGCATGAAAAGGCCTTAGGCAAGATGAATTGCGTTAGCGTATCTCGAAATTTTTAATCAACGGTTTGTTGAAACCATGCCTGTAAACACCCGCCACACAATATTGAACAGACTCAGGGCCGCCGCGCCGAAGCCCATTCCGGCACGGCCGCATTTGCCTCCTTTGCGCGAACTTTCCATGGACCATGCGCAGGTAGTGGAACAATTCATCGCCAAACTCGGCGCCCAGGGCGGCGTGGCCCATTGCGTGGCCGATCAGGCGGGACTGTTGGATAAATTAGCCGAAATTCTGGCGCAGGAGCATGTGACCCGCGCCATGGCCACGACCGATGCCGTGCTGGCGCCGCTCCAGCTGGAGCAATGGGGCCGGCGCGCCGGCATCGAAGTTGTGACGCCGGCGGCGTTCGCGGATCGGACGGACTACACGCGCGCTGTTTTCGATCAGGTCCAGGCCGGTATCAGCGGCGCTGATTTCGCGGTGGCCGAATCCGGCACGCTGGTCCTGGCGCACGATGCGCGTATGGCGCGCCTGGTTTCGGTGGCGCCGATCCTGCATATCGCCGTGGTTCCCGGCACCCGTATCGTACCGGTGTATGAAACAGCGGTCCTGGCGCTCTTCACGCCTGACCGGCGCCCCTCGCAGGTCACGCTGATCACCGGCCCCAGCATGACCGCCGACATCCAGGCCACCCCGTTCAAAGGCATGCACGGGCCCCAAAAACTGGTGGTCCTGATCGCAGGATGATCGCGCGGCCAAACGCGGCCGATCGATCAGCTCCGCCAACAATCATGTCCGAAAACGTCTTGCCTAATCCGGGCGCCGGTTACAATATGGTTCAGGTTGCTGGAACCGCCGATCATTTATCCGGTCAAACCGGCGCTGCCGGATGGTTAACGCTTATTGATGTGGCCTCAAGGAGCCCCCATGCTTGACCCTCAAATCTGCGAAAAAGCCCGCCTGGCCCGGGATTCCCGTTTCGACGGTCTTTTTTTCACCGGCGTGCTCAGCACGGGCATTTTTTGCCGGCCGGTCTGCCCGGCGCCGCAGCCCAA
>QZKV01000050.1 GCA_003599575.1 Desulfobacteraceae bacterium
ATAATATATAATGGTATGCCCAGTTGATCGGCCAATGGCTGCATCATTCGTCGGGCGTGACTTTCAATGGCGGCAAAAACATGGCCGTCGCCATCCGCGGGCCCGCCTGCATGGCCGGTTTCATAACCGCTTAGGAAATGCAGTCCGACAAGATTGCGCCCCTGATCTTTGAGCAGGGCGGCGGCCACCAGTGAATCTATCCCGCCGCTCAGAGCAATGGCTGTATAGGGAGACATCAGAAGAAGGCCTGGCGAATAGGACGGGCTTTCATGGCCCGCGGCGGGCATGCCGGTACGCAAAGCTCGCACACGCTGCACTTTTGCTGGTCGAAGGAGACCGACATTTCCGGACGCTTTATGGACAATGCCCCTGTAGGACAAACGGCCGTACATGCACCGCATTGAATGCAAACCGTGTCATCGCGTTTGACTTCTTGGGAGGCGTTTTGTACATCAACACCTTGAGATTTGAGGTATTGAACACCGTCTTTAAAATTTTTGCGTGAGCCGGACAGCTCCAAGACCATGTATCCTTCCTTGCGCGGCAGGATACCGGCATTCAGAATGTTGAAAACCAGATCGAAATTCCGGGCCAGGTTGCAAACCAACGGCTTCTGAACCTCGGTTTTGGGAAAGCGCAAAATAAGAATCTTGGAATACACGTGAACCTCCGAAATATAAGTAACTAAACAATTTAAATGGAACCCCTATTTCTGTCAATACGATAAAGACCAACTTGATCAAGGTGAAAACCTAACCAAGGTTGATTAACACCGTAACGGGACCCCAAAGATTTTCAACCAATAACATTGATTAGTTTTACATAGGTCCTTAAAGATGAATCCATTTGCCTACAAGACCACCAGCCTCGCGATCAGAACACTTTCCAATTTTGTAAAAGCCCGAGTAAACCTGCATGGTACCGAAAATATTCCTGAAGGGGCGAAGATTTTCGTGGTCAACCATTTTACCCGCCTTGAGACGTTTCTGGTGCCTTATTATTTGGACAACCTCCTGAAGCAACCGATTTGGTCCCTGGCCTCGGCGGAATTCTTCGGGGGTGCACTGGGGCGCTTTCTGGAATCTTTGGGAGCGGTTTCCACCGAAGACCCCCATCGGGATCGCCTGATTGTGAAATCGTTGCTGACCAATGAAGCCAGCTGGGTTATTTTCCCGGAGGGCCGCATGGTCAAAAACAAAAAGATAGTCGAAAAGGGCCGCTACATTGTTTCATATGCAGGCGGAAAACACCCCCCGCATACCGGTGCCGCCCACCTGGCCCTGCGCACCGAATTCTACCGCCAGCGTTTTTTATGGCTGTCCCAGCAGGCTTCATCAGAAATCGAGCGTTTAAGGCCCCTTTTCAGCCTCGAGGCGCCATTAGAGGTCAACAGCATGGGGACATTCATTGTCCCGGTGAATTTGACCTACTATCCACTGCGGGCAAAGTTGAATGTATTGAATAAATTTGCCAAGTGGCTGGTGGAGGATCTGCCGGAAATGCTCACCGAAGAATTGATGACCGAGGGTTCCATGCTGACGGCAGGTGTGGATATCGATATTCGTTTTGGCGCGCCCATTGAAATCGCGCCCTATCTGCAAACACGCGCCATCGCCCGGGACATTCGCAACCCGGAAACCTTTGGTTTTGACGACCCTTTGCCCTGCCTGCACTGCATGCGCAAGGCAGCGCTCAAGATCATGCAGCGCTACATGCAAGCTATTTACGACATGACCACCATCAATCATGATCACATCTTCGCTTCTTTGTTCAAACATACGCCATCCAACCGGATCCGCCTGGACAACCTGCGCCGGCGTGCTTTCCTGGCGATCCACAAAGGAAGCACCCAGCCGCAACTGCATGTGCATAGCAGCCTGGAGTCCAACCAGAATCATCTGCTGATTGACGATCGCTTCGGCAAATTGTCCGATTTTTTATCCATTGCTGCTGAGACAGGCGTCGCCGGGCGGGAAGGCCCCTTTATCGTGCTGGATCGCAGCAAGCTGCGCACCATCTTCGATTTTAATCGGGCCCGGGTGGATAATCCCGTGGCCGTAATGGCCAACGAGGTGGAACCTTTAAAAGAGCTCCAGCGGATGATTTCCCGGTTATGCTGGCAACCGGGTCTTTTGCTGCGCCGACAATTGGCAGACCATTTCAAGAAAAAGGCCGAACAGGAATTTGAAGAGGATTACCGGCAATACTATATTCCCAACGAGAGTAAACCCAAGCATATCGGCCGACCCGTGCTGATTCGCGGCCGCTCTCGTAAAATCGGCATCGTCTTGTGTCACGGCTACATGGCCGCACCGGCCGAAGTCAGAACCCTGGCCGAGTACCTCGGCCGCAAGGGATATTGGGTGTACCTGCCGCGCTTGAAAGGACACGGCACTTCCCCGGAGGATCTAGCGGGTCGCTCCTATAAGGAGTGGATCTGTTCCGTGGAGGAGGGCTACTTGGTGATCCGCAATCTTTGCCGTCACGTGGTGGTGGGGGGATTTTCAACCGGCGCCGCGCTTGCTTTGGAATTGGCCAGCCGCATCGAAGACCTTGCGGGCGTATTCGCCATTGCCACGCCGTTGCGCTTGCAGGATGCCGCTTCGCGCCTGGCGCCCGTGGTGGACACCTGGAACCGCCTGATGCATCGGGTCCGTTGGGAAGACGCAAAGAAGGAATTTGTGGTGAACAACCCCGAGAACACGGATATCAACTATTTGCGCAACCCTATCGCCGGCGTACGCGAATTGGAGCGGCTGATGGACATGCTCGAGCCCAGACTGGGTGATGTCAAGATGCCGGCTCTGGTGGTGCAGTCCAAAGAGGATCCCGTGGTCAATCCCAAAGGTTCAGAGCGTATCTTTAATCTTCTGGGTTCGGTGGATAAACAGTATATGGCGTTCAACTATAAACGGCATGGTATCTTGCTGGGGGAGGGCTCCCAACGTGTTCACCGGGTGATCGGTGAGTTTATCGCCCAGCTTCTCCTAAAGAATACGGTACCGGTTCAGGTCCCTGCACTGCAAGCCGGCAAAGAGGCATAAGATACATCCATGAACGCCATCGGGATCATCGTTTTGCTGTTCTTAATCTTGGATGTGGCGCTGAATTTAGCTGCAGACCTGTTGAATCTCAAAACCTTGCGCAGCGAGCTGCCCCGGGAGTTCGCCGATTGGTATGATCCCGAGCGGTATCGCCGCAGCCAGCGCTATCTGCGTGAAAACACTTTTTTTGGCTGGATCGCGGCCGGCTTCGATCTAACGGTATTGTTGATTTTCTGGTTCGGCGGCGGCTTTGCTTTTCTGGATGCATGGGTGCGCGGACTTGGTTATTCTCCAGTTGTAGACGGTTTGGTCTATATCGGCACGTTGGTCGCCCTGAAGGGCGTGTTGAGCCAGCCTTTCGATGCCTATGCCACTTTTGGAATCGAGGCCCGCTACGGTTTCAATCGAACCACATGGCGGACCTATCTTCTGGACCGGGCCAAAGGATTGCTTTTAGGCGCTCTGTTGGGCCTTCCGCTGCTGGCGGCCGTGCTGCTCTTCTTCCAGTACGCGGGCGACAATGCCTGGTGGTTGTGCTGGATGGTTGTGGTCGGATTCATGTTGCTGGTGCAGTATGTCGCCCCCACCTGGATCATGCCGTTGTTTAACCGTTTCGAGCCTCTTGAGCCGGGGGAGCTGCGTGAAGCCATCACCGCCTATGCGCGCCGCATTGATTTCGGATTGGACAATATTTTCGTCATGGACGGATCTAAACGCAGTACGAAGGCCAACGCTTTCTTTACCGGTTTCGGCCGCCACCGCCGCATTGTCCTGTTCGACAACTTGATTCGAAAACACAGCACAGATGAGTTGGTGGCCGTCCTGGCTCATGAGATGGGGCATTACAAACAGCGCCACATCCTTAAAATGATGTCGATCGGTGTCGTTCAGTCCGGACTGATGTTTTATATTCTCTCCTGGTTCATTTCCTATCCTGGGCTCTTTGAGGCATTTTATGTGCCTCAACCCTCCGTTCATGCCGGCCTGATTTTTTTCGGTTTGCTCTACACCCCCATCGATACACTGTTGGGCATGGTCGTGCATGCCATTTCCCGGCGCCACGAATACGCCGCCGACCGCTTTGCCTTGTCTACCGCCCCTCAAGGCAAATCCCTGGCAACAGCACTTAAAAAATTGTCGACGGACAACCTGAGCAATCTGCAGCCGCATCCTTTTTATGTTTTTCTCAACTACTCCCACCCGCCCGTCATCCAGCGCGTCGAAGCAATTGCAAAAAGATGAATGCCTAAATGTGCCTGGCGGAGTCAAACAGTGCAGGGCCGCTGGTCCTGCGCTGCGCCTGAGTGCTCGAAGGCATAAATTCAGTGACGTATAATATTAGGAATATGTGTACTAAGCGACCTGCGGTTTCGCTCCTGAGATTGTTACCCTGTACGATTTTGCGTGCTAAAGCTTGCTGTGGATCAGCATCGTCGCCGGGTCCAACACCAGCGGCGGCTGGCAGCCGGTTTGAGTACATCCCTTCAGGGCTTTGATATGAATGCTGCCCTCCACCGGTTGAAGGACCATGGCCACCTCGAAGAGATCTTGCAACGGCGAAAGCTGAATGGGCAGACCGTCCGCGGCAGGCGCTTCGTGACGATGGGTGGTGATGGTAAACCAGATGGGCAGACCGAGTCTGCGGGCCAGCACCTTCAGCTCGCCCAAAACTCCGGACACATCCTGGTCAAAGGGCTGGCCGTCAATGATGATCAAGTGCGGAGAGAAAATGCCCTGGGACATCACGTCGGTAAGACGTTCTTCCAGTTTGGGCGCGCTGAAACCTTCCACCTGGAAGGTCATGATGAAACGCCGGGGGACAATGGTATCCCACAGCTGATCCAGGTTGGGCACTTGGTACTGCTGGGACAAACGCCCGAGCACTTCTTGATACCAGACGTTGACTTTGCCCACCGGTTCGTTGAGGCTGATATGCAGAACATTCTTACCGCTCAACATGCTGTTCAGGGCAATCTGAACGAGCAGTGCAGTCTTGCCTACACCGGCACGGGCCAGAATTGCCCCGAACTGACCGGGACCGAGAATGTCCTCATTTTCATGGCCCAGCAAACGCAAGGGGTTGCGTATGATGAGGTCGTGTTTCAGCATGACCAAATTCCTTTCCTTCAGATGGATCAGCCGGCCGGAGGGGCAAGCCGGCCGCGCAAGCGGGTGCCATTTCCGTCGGCCGGCAGTAGCGTGATCATTGGCGGTCTCATCCGCATCCGTATTCAACATGGAATCGTACCCCGTTTTTTAGGCTACCTTCGTTTGTTTAGGCTACCTTCGTTTGTTTAGGCCACCTTCTGTTTTTTTTCGATCGCTTTTTTGGTGATCTCCTCGGCAATGGATTGCGGCACCTGCTTATAGGCCGCGAACTCCATCGTGAACTGCGCTTTGCCCTGAGTAAGGGAGCGCAATACGGTGGAGTATCCGAACATTTCGGCCAGCGGCACCTGCGCTTCGATGGCGCACATCACGCCCTCATCCTGGGCGCCGACGATCATGCCCCGGCGCTGATTCAACGAACCCATGGCCGATCCCTGGTATTCCGTCGGCGTTTCCACGACCACTTTCATGATAGGCTCCTGGATGATGGGTTTGGCTTTGCCGAAGGCCTGCAGGAATGCGCCCCGTGCCGCTGCTTGAAAGGCCATGTCGGAGCTGTCCACACTGTGGGAGGCGCCGTCATTGAGGACCACGCGGATGTTGGTCAGGGGGAACTCCAGCTTGGGACTTTTGGCCATGCAACCCCGGAAGCCCTTTTCGCAAGCGGGGATGTATTGGGTCGGCACCGTACCGCCGGTCACTTTGTTGTCAAAGACAAAATCTTCCTCCGGACACGGTTCGATGTAGCCGGCCACGCGACCGTATTGACCCGAACCGCCGGTCTGTTTCTTGTGAATGTAATCGAAATCGGCCCTCTGGGTGATCGTTTCGCGGTAGGCCACCTGGGGGGCGCCGGAGGTCACTTCCGCATTGTACTCGCGCCGCATGCGTTCGATATACACCTCAAGATGCAATTCGCCCATGCCCGATATGATGGTCTCCCCGGTCTCATCGTTGACATAGGTTTTGAAGGTCGGGTCCTCCTTGCTGAAGCGGTTCAGCGCTTTGGACATATTGATTTCCGCTTTATGATCCTTGGGTGCAATGGCCAGCGAAATGACCGGTTCGGGCACATACATGGAGGTCATGGTCAAGCTGAGGCCAGGTGAAACAAAAGTGTCGCCGGATGCGCAATCCACCCCGAACATGGCTCCGATAAATCCGGCGGGCAATTCGGGAATGTCTTCCATCTGATCGGCATGCATGCGAACCAGGCGGCCGATTTTGATCTTTTTGCCGGTGCGCACATTGATCACCGTATCGCCCTTGGCCAGTTTGCCCTGGTATACGCGAATATAGGTCAACTGACCGAACTGTCCGTCCTCCAGCTTGAATGCCAGCGAGACGGTCGGCAAGTTCATGTCGGTTTTCAAGACCACCGGGGCTTCAGCGGCATTTAAATCCAGCGCCAGGTTGACGACATCCGCCGGGCTGGGAAGCAGTTGGACGACCGCATCGAGCAATAATTGCACGCCCTTGTTCTTATAGGCCGAACCCATCAAAACCGGGGTCAATTGACGTTTCAAGGTGCCGGCGCGAACCGCGTCAATCAGCATTTTTTCCGATATCTGCGCTTCTTCCAGCACAGCCTCGGTCAATTCATCTGAAAACATCGTGGCGGCATCGATCAGTTCCTCCCGCTTCTGGACGGCCATTTCCATCAGTTCGGCGGGGATTTCTTTCTCAACTACAGTCTCGCCATTTTCACCCCTGAAGTAAAACGCTTTCATGCGCACCAGATCGACCACACCCTGGTGGTCGGCCTCTAATCCAATGGGGATTTGCATGGCCACCGCGTTATGACCCAGTTTCGCCTTCAATTGGCTGATGACGCGGAAAGGATGCGCGCCGCTGCGATCGCACTTGTTCACAAAGGCAATACAGGGCACATTGTAGCGCTTCATCTGTTGATCCACGGTAATGGACTGGGATTGCACACCCCCAACCGAGCACAGTACCAGGATGGCGCCATCGAGTACCCGTAAAGAACGTTCTACTTCGATCGTGAAATCCACATGCCCGGGCGTATCGATGATGTTGATTTCGTTTCCCTTCCACTGGCAGAAAGTGGCTGCCGAGGCGATGGTGATGCCGCGCTCCCTTTCCAGGTCCATGGAATCCATGGTCGCGCCAACGCCGTCCTTGCCTTTGACATCATGAATGGCATGGATCCTTTGGGTATAGAAAAGCACCCGCTCAGTCAATGTGGTTTTGCCCGAGTCAATGTGGGCGCTGATGCCGATGTTGCGGACATACTGGGTGTTGGTGTTCATTGTTCTTTTCCTTTAAACAATCCTCTTTTGCGCCTGGTCGACTTGCCGAATCCATCATTCGGGTGCGCTGCCCATTGAGCGGCCGAACAAGGCGATATTCCATCCCTTCAGCAACGGATTAGGGCTTCTTTACCGTTATGCCATGAAAAGAGTTGGTGCTTGATGGGCGTTGCCATGAAGTCAAGCGTTCAGCAAAAAAATAAAACCCCTCATTGGAATTGCCAAATGAGGGATTTGGGCTGCTAAAAAGCAATATTTATAGATGTATTTATGGCCAATGTCAAGGAAAAAAGCGCCTTCTCTACGCCCCGGCAGCAGGCGGGGTGGATTGGACGATCCATCCGCAATGTCGGCCGCCGGGCGCACGTTAGACCTGTTGTTTGCGATATCCGAATACCTGCAGCCGGGGGACTCCCTTTTTGTAGCTGAAATAATCGCTTAAAATGCCGGCGTGGTCGAAGACCAAGGGGGCCGGCAATCGATTGCAACTGAATATTGAGGCGCTTTTGGCATCGTCCGCCCCCTTGGGCACGCCCTGCGCGGTGGCGATGAAAACAGTAGAAACCGTGTGACGCCGGGAGTCGCGCCTCGGGTCGGAGTAGGTATGCATTTGCTCGATCAGACAGACATCCAAGGAGGTTTCCTCCCTGGCCTCTCGAATGGCGGCTTGCTCAATGGTTTCTCCGACATCAACAAATCCTCCGGGCAAAGCCCACCCGTTCGGCGGGTTCTTTCGTTCGATGAGGACAATCCCGCCGTTGCATTCGATGATGATATCCACTGTCAGCAACGGCGTCTGGATCGACATGGTGATCACCTTTGTTCGCGGATGGACGGAAACCGCTTGTCAAAATCATCACAAGTTTGAATCTGTCAATGTCTTAAGTCTAATTGAATTCTTGACTAACTACGCTTTATTGGGTCAAATAACCGATTCAAATCGGCGTACACACCCGATTGAAGCGATTGAACGGCAAGCCGGTGTATACCGGTGTATAAAGGAGTAACCCATGGACATTAGAGAACGCTGCCCGGAAAAAGTGGTCAGCGCCCAGGAGGCGCTGTCGAGAATAAAAAACGGCAGCCGGATCTTCATCGGTACCGGGTGCGGCGAACCCCAGCACCTGATCCGCAACTTGGTGGGCAATCCCATCATTCAGGATGCCGTCGTATATCAAATGCTCTCATTTACGCTGTCCGAGTATGTGGATGATCCCCAGTTTTTAAAAAGGTTCGCACTCAAGGTCTTTTTTATAAGCACCAGCATGCGCAAGGCTGCATTCGAAGGCAAAATCGATTATCTGCCGGCCTATCTGTCGCAGATCCCCAACATGTTCACCAGCCAGCGTATCGGTTTGGATGTTGCCCTGGTGCAAGTAAGCCCGCCGGACCGGTTCGGATACTGCAGCCTGGGCGTCTCCGTGGACATCACCAAGGCCGGGCTGGAGGCCGCGCGCATGGTCATCGCCCAGGTCAATCCGCGCATGCCGCGCACATGGGGAGATTGCATCGTGCATGTGGATGAAATCGATTATTTTGTCCCCCATGAGGAACCTCTGGTGGAGGCCTTGCCATCCAGCAAAAACCAGGAGATCGCACAACGCATCGGTTATTATGTCAACCAACTGGTGGATGATGGGGCCACCATTCAAGTGGGGTTCGGGCATCTGCCCAACGCCATTTTGGCCTATCTGATGGACAAGAAGGATCTGGGCGTGCACACCCAGGTGATCACCGATTCTTTTTTGCCATTGCTGGAAAACAATGTGATCACCAACAAAAAAAAGACATTGCTGCCGGGGCGTGTCGTGGCATCGCTGTGCATGGGGTCTGAAAAACTCTACCGGTACGTGGACGACAACCCCCAATTCTACTTCCGTTCTTCGGATTTTGTAAATGATCCGACCGTAATCGCCCGCAACGACAATCTGATTTCGATCTCATCGGCCTTGGAAGTCGATCTGACCGGTCAGGTGTGCTCAGATTCCATGGGTTATTTTTTTTACAGCGGCATCGGCGACCAGGTGGATTTCCTGCGCGGCAGCACAATGTCCAAAGGCGGATTCGCCATCATCGCCCTGCCGTCCACCGCTCAAAATGGGAAGGTGTCCAGAATTGTGCCCAGCCTGAGCGAAGGGGCTGGCGTGGCCACAACCCGCGGTGACGTCAATTTTGTGGTCACCGAATACGGCATCGCCGAACTCAAGGGCAAAAGTATTTACCAGCGCGTAATGGAACTGGCCCAGATCGCCCATCCCAAGTTCCGTGAAGAACTGATCGAAGTTGCAAAAAAAAGGCATTACATTTTCGCGGACCAGCTGCCTCCTGCCCAGGACGATCTGATTTTCCTGGAAGGCTATAAATCCCGGCTCGCCTTGCGTAACGGAAAAACGATCGAATTCCGGCCGTTGCTGCCCTCCGATGAATTTGCCTACCGCAATTTCTTTTACTCCTTGAAAGAAGAGACCATCTATTTGAGGTTTTTCTATAAGATGAAGCTTTTTTCCCACGAGCACGCCCAGCAGCAGTGGGCCAGCGTGGATTATCGCAAAAACATGTCCATCATCGGGCTGATCCAAAAAGGCGGTTACCAGGAGATCATGGCGATCGGTTCCTATGCGGACGATGGCAATGGCCGGGCTGAAGTCGCTTTTGTCGTGCGCGAAGACTTCCAGGGCATGGGCGTGACATCTCATATGCTGCCGTTGCTGGAAACCATTGCCAAAGCAAATGGATTCCGTGGTTTTGTCGCATCCGTGCTAAAGGAAAACCAGGCCATGCTGAGGGTATTCAAAAAAAGGTACCCCGATGCCAAAATCGAAACCGGCGGGGGCATCGATATTTCGATCGTCATGGACTTTCCAACTCAACCAACCCAACAAACTCAATAAACCCAATGAACCCGACAAACCCAGCAAACCCCATGCAAATCGGCTCGGAAGAATGGAAGGCCTTGCTGATCCAAGGGGCTGCTCAGGCGGGATTGAGCATAAACGCCCGGCAGGCCGGCCTGATGGCCGAGCATGCCTTGGTTCTTGCGGATTGGAACCGCAAAATCAACTTGACCGCCATTACCGATCCGATCCACATGGCCGTCAAGCATTTTTTGGATGCCGTGTTGCCAATGCCGCATATTCCAGCGGAGGTGCAGCTGCTCGATATGGGTACCGGCGCGGGGTTCCCGGGCATACCCCTCAAGATAATGCGGCCCGCACAACCCATGACCCTCATGGATGGATCGCGAAAAAAAATCAATTTCGTCAAACACGTGCTGCGTTTATTGAAAGTGCCGAACATCTCCGCCATTCACGTGCGGGCCGAAGCTCTGGCAAGGGACCCTTTGTACCAGGGGCGCTTCCATGTGATCGTCTGCCGGGCCTTTGCCGACCTTCACGTGATTGCCCGATTGGCCGCACCGCTTTTGTCCGCCGCTGGGAGCGTATATGTTTATCAAGGGCCGGGAGACAAGTCGCGGCAGGTCATGACCGTAGAAGCGCAAAGCCCCTCCCAATACCGGCTGGTCGCATCCTACGCCTACGCCTTGCCTATTCTCGGCGATCGCAGGACACTGACGGTGATGAAGCCGATCGATGATTGATTGGGTCAGCCGCCGGTGGCGATCGCAAAGCCCACCCCTCCATTAAGACGGACGGGGTTTACGGCCGCTTTGAGCGATGCATGCAATCGGCAATCGGCCATACACTGGCCATACCGGCCAAATCGCTTGACATGTCCACCCATAGCCATTAAAAATGCACGGTTATTATAATGGCATACGGAGAAGATCATGGATTACAAAAAGACCCTCAATCTGCCGGTCACAGATTTTCCCATGAAGGCCAATCTGGCCCAAAAGGAGCCCGAGCAGCTCAAAGAATGGGAAGAAGAGCGGCTCTACGAAAAGACCCGTCAAGTCTCCACAGGCCGCCCCCGGTTCATCCTGCACGATGGGCCGCCGTATGCGAATGGCCATATCCATATTGGTACCGCCCTGAACAAGATTCTAAAAGATTTTATCGTGCGCTCACGCCAGATGGCCGGATTTGATGCAGTGTACGTTCCCGGGTGGGACTGCCACGGTCTGCCCATCGAACATAACGTTGAAAAGGAACTGGGCCCGCGCAAACGGGAGATGAGCCAGGCCGACATCCGTCGTCATTGCCGTGCTTATGCCGAAAAATTCATCGACATTCAACGCAATGAATTCAAACGCCTGGGTGTACAGGGCGACTGGGCAAACCCTTATCTGACCATGAATTATGCTTACGAGGCCGTCATCGCCAAGGAATGCTGCAAATTCGCCCTGAATGGTGATTTGTTTCGCAGCAAGAAGCCCATCTACTGGTGTTGCAGTTGCCAGACGGCGCTGGCTGAAGCGGAAATCGAATACAAAGATGAAACCTCGCCTTCGATTTTCGTCAAGTTCCCCATGATCGATGACGTGTCCGACCTTTTACCCGCCTTGGCCGGCCGCAAGGTGTATGTGGTGATCTGGACCACGACTCCGTGGACATTGCCAGCCAATCTTGCCATTGCCGTGCATCCGGAATTCGAATATGTCGCCGTGGAGGCTGCAGGCGATCAAGTGCTGATACTGGCCAAGGAGCTGGTGTCCCAATGCATGGCGGCCTTTGGGATCGCCGACTACAAAATTTTGGGTCCGCTCGACCCCCGGCGTCTGGAAAATCGCCGCTGTCATCATCCCTTCTACGATCGCGAATCCATCATCGTGCTTGGCGAGCATGTTACGCTTGAGGCCGGCAGCGGATGCGTTCACACCGCGCCGGGTCATGGGCGTGAAGACTATGACGTGGGCGTGAAATACGGACTGGATGCCTATTCCCCCGTGGATGACCGGGGCCGTTTTACAGATGCGGTGGAGCTGTTTGCCGGTCAGTTCGTCTTCGATGCCAATGCCGACATCGTCCGGACGCTCCAGGCAAAAGGTTTGCTTTTGGCACAGACCTCAATCAGTCACTCCTATCCGCACTGCTGGCGATGCAAGCAGCCGGTGATTTTCAGGGCCACGCCCCAGTGGTTTATCTCCATGGACAAGACCGGTCTGCGACCAAAATCGCTGCAAGCCATCGACCAGGTGCGCTGGATTCCGCACTGGGGGCGTGAACGCATTTACGGAATGATCGAAAATCGGCCTGACTGGTGTGTGTCGCGTCAACGCGCCTGGGGCGTGCCCATCACCGTTTTTGCATGCATGCAATGCGGCACAGGCCACATGACGCCCGAATTGATGCAGGCCATTCATGATCTTTTCGTCCGGCGCGGTGCGGATGCATGGTTCGAAGCTGCGGCCGATGAGCTGCTGCCCAAAGGCACCACATGCTCCGCGTGCGGAGGCACCTCGTTCGAGAAGGAGACCGATATCCTGGACGTTTGGTTCGACTCCGGTGTCAGCCACGCAGCGGTCCTGGAAGCCCGCGGCGATTTGAATTGGCCGGCCGATCTCTACCTGGAAGGCACCGATCAGCATCGGGGATGGTTCCACAGCTCTTTGCTGACCGCCGTGGGCACGCGCGGCACCGCGCCTTACAAAGCCGTCCTGACCCACGGCTTCGTGGTGGATGCGGAAGGCAAGAAGATGTCCAAATCCCTGGGCAACGTGATCGCGCCGGATGAAGTGATAAAAAAATACGGGGCTGAGATTTTGCGCCTGTGGGTATCGGCATCGGATTACCGTGACGATATTCGCATTTCGGACAATATCCTCAAACAGCTCACCGATGCCTATCGCCGTATTCGCAATACCAGCCGGTTTTTGCTGGGCAACTTGAACGACTTCGATCCGGATGCGGACTCCGTGGCCTACGATCGGATGCTGCCCATCGACCGCTATGCCCTGCACAGCTTGCAGGAATTGATCGCCCGGGCGCGCAAGGCATACGAGACCTTCGATTTTCATGTCATCTATCATGGACTCTACAATTACTGCACCCTGGATTTGTCGGCTTTCTACCTCGACATTCTCAAGGACCGGCTATACACTTCGGCGACCGCAGCGCCGGAGCGGCGCAGCGCGCAGACGGCCCTCTATCATATCGCCAGCAGCCTGGCGCGTTTGATGGCCCCCATCATGGCATTTACAGCCGAAGAGATATGGCGTTATCTGCCGGGCGGTGCCGGCAAGCCGGCCAGCATTCACTTAAGCAGCCTGCCGGAGGTGAACCCGCAATGGCAGGACGGCGAATTGGCCGAGCAATGGCAAATCATCAAGCTGGTGCGCTCGGAAGTGACCAAGACTTTGGAGGAAGCACGTGCTCAAAAGCGCATCGGCCATTCATTGGAGGCGGTCGTGACATTGGGGCTTGACGACCCGCTGTATGCGCGCTTGGCACCCTATGCCGGCGAACTGCGCTCTATTTTCATCGTTTCCGAAGTCCACATACAAAAAGGTGAAATCGAAGGCGGCACAAGGGGCACCGAAGCTTCCGGCATTACCGTGCGGGTGGCACCGGCTTCCAGTGAAAAGTGTGAACGCTGCTGGGTGCATGATCCCGCTGTGGGAACCCATCCGGATCATGCGAAGATTTGCGATCGCTGTTATGCCGCACTCAGGACAATGGGCCAAATAAAATGAGCCTTGCCGCTGCACAATGGGATCTATCCGAAATGGTGCGAAAATACGTGCGTTTCGTCTTTATCAGCGGATTGGTGGTTCTTCTGGACCAGTTTTCCAAACTGCTCGTACTTCATTACATGCCGCTGCACCATTCGATTCATGTGATTCCCGGCTTCTTCAGCTTGACCCATGTGCATAATCCAGGCGGGGCCTTCGGCTTTATGGCTCAAAACAGTTCACCCTTGCGCCATTGGCTCTTTTTGACGGCGGCGTTTTTCGCCCTGGCGATGATCCTCTACTTTTACCACCAGACCCCCAGATCCCGTCCTCTTTTCGGCGCCGCATTGGGGTTGATTTTCGGTGGGGCCGTCGGTAACCTGATCGATCGTCTGCGCCATGGCGAAGTGGTCGATTTTCTGGATTTATACATCGGCTATCTGCATTGGCCCACGTTCAATATCGCCGATAGCGCCGTAACCATCGGGGTGATAATTTTCATCATGCACATCCTGTTCAAGAAATCGCCGATCTAAAAAGTTATTGGGTTTGTTGGGTTATAGAGTTTGTTGGGTTTGTTGGGTTATCGGGTTTATTGGGTTATGGGGCTTGTTGGGTTATTTAATTGGTACAGAGTTTATTGAGCTTGCAAGGTTGTAGCGCAAAAACTCAAAGAACTCATTTACCCAAACAACCCAACAAACCCAACCAACTCAACGGAACCCAACCAACCCAACCACCCAACAAACTCAACAAACTCAATAAACCCAACAAACCAACATGCCGGAAATCTCTCATCTCCAATTGTCCGATTACCTGTTACAGCCTGAAGGGCTGACCGCAACCGCAGTCTATTTGATTCATGGTGAACCGATGCTCGTGGAGCAATGTGCAGAACCGTTGATCGAAAAACTGCTGAATGGCGCTTTGCGTGAGATCAGTTGCGAGGTGATGGAGGGGGCGGCGGAAAACATTCTCGATGCCATTGAACGGATGAATACCTATGCGTTGTCGGCCGGACTTAAAATCGTCTGGTTCAAAGAAGCCCGGTTGTTCGATAGCGGCGGCAATCAGCAGCGGCTCGTCGATCAGATCCGCGAAGCACTGGAGAGTGATCACCTGGAGCGCGCCGCCAAGGGCTTTCTCACTTTATGCGCCCGGCTCGGGGTGGATACACATTCAGCGAGGCAGGGGCCACCTGCCGGACTTGAATTGCTGCAAAGCGCCGTGGGCGAGGACGGCATCGTTCGTCTATCGACCTATTGTCATGAATGCGGGTGGTCCGCCGCCGCTTCCGACGATTACCTCCAAGCGCTGGAACTCGCCATCCAAAAAGGGTTCCCGCAGCAGCACTACCTGGTCATCACAACCGCTGCGAAGGTTCCCAAGAACCGCAAGTTCTACAAGATCATTCAGGCCCGTGGGCTGATCATCGACTGCAATATCCCCCAGGGAGAGCGCCGGGCCGATAAGCTGGCTCAGGAAGCTGTACTGCGGCGGATTTTGGCGGATTGCCTGGATAAAAGCGGTAAACGGATGGGGCCGGCGCTGTTTGCCACCTTGAGTCAATTGACCGGCTTTGATCCGCCTACGTTCCGGGACAACGTAGAAAAACTTATCGATTATGCCGGCAAGCGCAATGAGATCACCGCCGCAGACGTGGAGGCGGTGGTCCGGCGCACCAAAAGCGACCCTTTGTTCGAACTGACCAATGCCGTTGCCGAGCGCAACCTCATCAACGCGCTTTTCTATTTGCATACATTGCTCAATTCCGGCTGGCACGCGCTGCAGATCCTTGCCGCGCTGGCCAATCAAATCCGCAAACTGATCGTGGCCAAGGATTTTGCGACGAGCGTGCCCGGGAGAAGTTGGCGATCCGGTATGGCCTATCCGCAATTTCAGAACGAAGTACTACCGGCCGTGCAGGCCTACGATGCTCAGGTGGATGAACAAATGCACCGATGGACCGAGAACGCATCCGCAACGGAAAGCAAGGGTTCTCCGGGGGCAAAGAAAGACGGCTTCGATCTGGCTCTTGCATCCAATCCCGGCAACGCATATCCTCTTTATCAAACCTTGTTGAAGTCGGAAAACTTCCAATTGAGCGAACTGGTGCAGGCGATG
Organism: Desulfobacteraceae bacterium; assembly: GCA_003599575.1. Taxonomy (GTDB): domain Bacteria; phylum Desulfobacterota; class Desulfobacteria; order Desulfobacterales; family Desulfosarcinaceae; genus Desulfatitalea. The sequence goes on from QZKV01000050.1 coordinate 16,122, forward strand.
ATCGACCTGAACCAAACGGATGGGCTGCTCAAATCCACCGGGCAGGATCCTGCTGTGCTGATGAAAAAGCTGCTAATGGCCATTTGCGGAAAGGGGCGGAAATCCTGATGCTGCTTGAGCTAAGAATTTGCTGTAAGAACCACATCGGGATCGAAATTGAAAGGGTTGCCCGCACCCGGTGAAGCGGTCCTTGCCAGGGTTGCCCATGATCCGTCGAGTACCAAAGCACGACGGAGTTATGCGCTGCCGATTCCCAGCCGATACCCCGGCGGCAGGCCTGAGAGAGGAAGAACTGCCATGACATTACCCAAAACCAAGATTGTGTGCACCATCGGGCCGGCCAGCAACTCGCCCGAAGTGATGACGGCGCTGATCGAAAACGGGATGAGCGTTGCGCGGCTTAATTTCTCCCACGGCACCCACCCCGAACACGGCCAAATGATTCGATTGATCCGCGAAACATCCCGCAAAGTGGGGCGGCCGGTGGCCATATTGCAGGATTTATGCGGACCTAAAATTCGCGTTGGCGAAATTCCCGGCCTCGGCATGCAACTGTCTTCCGGCCAGACCCTGATCCTGACCAATGAGCAGTCGCCGGCCCACGATAACCGCATCCCGGTTAGCTACGGCGATCTTCCCTCGCAGGTCAAGTCCGGTGATCGCATTTTGCTGGCCGACGGCATGATGGAACTGCTCGTTGAACAGACCACGTTGACCGAAATCGTTTGCAAGGTGATTACCGGCGGCGTGCTCACCTCGTATAAAGGGGTCAACCTGCCGACCAGTACGCTGACAATTCCCTCCATGACGGAGAAAGACCGGCGCGACCTGCTGTTCGGGTTGGAGGCCGACGTGGACTATGTCGCCCTTTCGTTCGTGCGCAGTGCCGCAGATATTCATATGGTCAAAAAGATCATCCACCGCCAAAATAAGCAGACCCCGGTCATCGCCAAATTCGAAAAGCATGAAGCCCTGGACAATGTGGATGCCATTTTGGCTGCTGCGGACGGCGTCATGGTGGCGCGTGGCGATCTGGGGGTGGAGGTAGCCCTGGAAAACGTGCCCAGCATCCAGAAAATGCTGGTGCGTAAAGCCAACAGCCTGGGCAAGCCGGTTATCATCGCCACCCAGATGTTGCGCTCCATGGTGGACGCACCGAGACCCACGCGGGCCGAGGCGGCCGATGTGGCCAATGCTGTTCTGGATGGCGCCGATGCGATCATGCTATCCGAGGAGACGGCCGTCGGACGGCACCCCGTCGAAGCTGTGCACTACATGTCCCTGATCGCGCACAATGCCGAACAGAACTACCCGCATAACTTTTACTTGAGAATGGCTCCACAAAAAGGAACCGCCGAATCGGTCGCCAACGCGGCGTGCACGCTGGCCAAGAATCTGGAAGCCGCGGCCATCGTGGCCACCACCCGCAGCGGGTCGACCGCTGCCCAGATCGCACGCTATCGTCCCAAACAACTCATCGTGGCGCTTTCTCCCGATGTGCGGGCCGTACACCGGCTGGCCCTTTACTGGGGATGTATTCCCACCTACCTGGATAACATAGAGGATACCGACGCCATGGTGGAGAAGGCCGCAGAGGCGGTAATGGAAAAAGGGCATGTGCGCAAGGGCGAAAAGATGGTCATCACCGCCGGACGCCCCATATGGGCCGCAGGCACCACCAACATGCTATGGGTGAAGACATTATGATCCAGGTGTTGAACTCCAGGATCATGCCGGGCACCATAGCGGAATGCTGGAAGTATTGGACGCCGACTTGGAGAGCAAAGATTTGTGAATGGACACCGGTTCAATTGCATGTTAACAAGGCGCTTAGCTTCTGGTGCAAAGAAGGAAGCAGCGGGTTGAATTCAATACCAATTTAGAGAGGAGGCAGCTATGCGTAAATGGAAAGCGGCTCTGGTTCTCGCCCTTTCGGTCGTTCTGGCATTCGTTTTTGTGGCTTGCGGCAAAAAGCGTGAAACGGTCATTAAGATCGGTATCAATGCGCCTTTGACCGGTGATATCCCCAAGGTCGGAGAGGGCAGCAAATATGCGGCCCAGATGTGGCTTGAGGACATCCAAAAAGCCGGTGGCATTCAGGTCGGAGATAAGAAGTATCAGGTCGAACTGGTCATTGAAGACAATGAATCCAAGCCGGATTCGGCCGTCAGGGGCAATACCAAAATGATTACCGAAGACGGCGTGCTGGCGATTATCGGACCGCAAGCCTCCAAGCAGGCGATTCCGGCCGGCGGTGTGGCCAACGATTATCAGACCCCCATGATCAGCCCCTGGTCCACCAACCCCGACACCACCAAGGACCGCCCCTACGTATTTCGCGGTTGCTTCCTCGATCCATTCCAAGGTCCGGTTGTCGCCAAGTTTGTCAAGGAGGAGTTCGGTTTCACCAAAGCGGCCGTGTTGTACGATGTGGCCAGCGATTACCCCAAAGGACTGGCGGAATTCTTCAGAAAGTCCTGGGAAGAAATCAACGGGCCGGGTTCGGTTGCGGCCTACGAGAGTTTTACCACCAAAGACACCGATTTCAGTTCGCAACTGACCAAAATCAAGGACAGCGGCGCCGAGTTTCTCTTTACACCGCAATACTACAATGAAGTCGCCTTGATCGTTAAGCAGGCCCACGAACTTGGTTTCAACAATCCGATCGTCGGCAGCGACAGTTGGGGCTCGGCTGAAACGGTCAACCTGTGCGGTGCGGATTGCTTTGGACTGTTCTTCAGCACGCACTATGCCGCCGCCGGTGCAAAGGGCGCCACCAAGGAGTTTATCGACCGTTACCAGCAAAAGTACGGCTATGTGCCGGATGACGTGGCCGCGCTGACCTGGGACTCCATTCGTCTGGCCCAGCACGCCATTGAAAAAGCCGGCACCCTGACCGGCGACCTGCCCAAGGACCGCAAAACCGTTCGCGATCAGTTGGCCGCAATCAAAGATTTCAAAGGAATCACCGGCAATATGACCTTTACCGAAGAAGGCGATCCGGTCAAATGCGCAGTGATCGTTCGTATCAGCGATGCAGGTCAATTCGAATTCTACAAGCAGGTATGTCCATAGTGGATTGAAGGGTTATAGGGTTAGAGGGTTTGTTGGGTTATAGGGTTTGTTGGGTTTATTGGGTTATAGGGTTTGTTGGGTTTATTGGGTTATAGGGTTTATTGGGGTTATTGGGGTTTATTGAGCTACAGGGTTGTAGCGCAAAAACTCAAAGATTCATTAACCCAACGAACCCAACCAACCCAACAAACTCAACCAACCCAACAAACCCAACGAACCCAACCAACCCAGCGAACCCAACAAACCCAACGAACTCAACAAACCCAACAAACCCAATAAACCCAACGAACTCAACAAACTCAACAAACTCAACAAACCCAATAAACCCAACAAACCCAATAAACTCAACAAACTCAACGAACCCGTCATGGCTTTTTTCCTGCAAAACGTGATCAATGCGCTGCAATGGGGCAGTTTTTATGCGCTTATCGCATTGGGCTACTCCATGGTTTACAGCATCCTCATGCTGTTCAACTTCACGCATGGTGATATCTTCATGACCGGTGCCTATATCGGTCTGGGGGTGGCCACGGCACTACTGGCGCTGGCCGCGGCCATGAGCTGGAGTATACCGGGATGGCTCCTGCTGCTGTTGACCATCGTTATTGCCATGCTGCTGACCTCCGTCCTGGGGATGCTGGTGGAACGCATCGGCTACCGGCCGCTGCGCGATGCCCCCAGAGCCTCGGCGGCCATCACCGGCCTGATGATCGGCATCATTCTCGAATACGCCAACCTGGCCATATTGGGAACCCGGCGGCTCAATTTCCCGACCCTCATTCAAACGACCACCTATGATGTCGGCGGTGTTTTTATCACCAACAAGAAGATTCTGATCGTGGGGGTGGCCTTCGTTCTGATGATCGCCCTGCATCTGTTCATCCAGAAGACCCGCTGGGGCATGGCCATGCGGGCCATGTCCTTTGACTACCAGGTGGTTCCCCTGATGGGGGTCTCGCTGAATCTCATCGCTCCGATGACATTTGCCATTGGGTCAGCCCTGGCCGCCGCGGGCGGCATTCTGTACAGCATGGCCTACCCGGTCCTGGATCCGTTCATGGGCATCCTGCTGGGCTGGAAATCATTTGTGGCCGCCATTTTAGGAGGGCGTGGCTCCATTCTGGGCGCGGCCTTGGCGGGATTCCTGCTGGGGTTTATCGAAATCTTCACACCCATCGTGTTCCCTTCTACATTCCGGGACCTGATCGCGTATAGTATTATCCTGCTGATCTTGACTTTCCGGCCCTATGGCTTTTTTGGTCAGGCGCACAGCACCCAGCTGAGATTGTGAACTCATTGGTTGCCTAACCGGCCGGACGTAACGGTGAATAGATAATGGATCGATCGGAACTGAGCCCTCTTTCTCGATACAGCATTGTAAATTCAGCCTTGCGCGGCTTTTTTGCCGATGTGCCTGCTTTGGGTTGGTTGTTCGGCATGCTCTGCGCCGTCCTGATCGAATACCTTTGGGGCGATATGCTGGCGGTCATGATCTATCTGCCCAAAGTTCCGCCCCTTTTCGGCGCGACCCTGGTCCTGAAAAAGCCGCAGCTTTTTCCCTCGGCTCTTCTTTACGTCTTTTTGGTGTATCTGATTCCAATTAGCGCGGTGGCGCGTTTTTCAGCTGGAATGGCCAATCGTGCTGCGCGTTTCATGGAGCGGCTGCCGACCCTTTTATCGGCTCTCATCCACTTGATCCTGCTCTACGCGATTCTGGATATCTGGACCGTCGCCAGCGATTACCGCTTGCAGGTTGCCAAACTGGTGATGATTGCCGTCATGTTGACCTTGAGCATCAACGTGATCAACGGCTACATGGGAGAGTTTTCCTGCTCTCATCCCGGGTTCATGGCCCTGGGCGCATATGTCAGTTCGGTGTTTACCCTGGTGCTCTTCCGGGCGGACCGGCTGTTCGGTCCGTCTGTGCTGCCCGAGGCCTGGGGCCCCTTTTTCTTCCCGGCCGCTCTGATTATCGGCGGGGTGGCTGCCTCATTGGGTGCCTTGATCGTTGCCGTGCCCTCATTTCGCACGCGCGGCGATTACCTCGCGATCATCTCACTGGCCTTCCTGTTCATCGTCAAAAGCGCGGTTGAAAATATCGAGGCGGTCGGCGGCCCGCGCGGTCTGGGCGGTCAGCCGCACTGGTCATCCCTGCTGGCGGTGTTTGCCGGCATGGTGGTGTGCATTTGGATGATCAACAATTTTGTGAGCTCCACGCTCGGCAAAGCGCTCAATGCGGTGCGGGACAACGAAATCGCTGCCGATGCCATGACCATCAATACCCGGCGCACCAAAATGGTGGCTTTTTTGTTCGGCGCATTTTGGGCCGGCGTGGCCGGAGGCTTCTACGCCCATGAAGTGCGCCATGTCACCCCAGGTAGTTTCGGGATTCCAATGCTGGCCGAGATCCTGGCCATGGTGTATTTCGGCGGCCTGAACTCGGTGATCGGATCGATTGTCGGAGCGGTCAGCATCAGCATGATCAGCGAAATACTAAAACCGCTGGGGTTATACAAATGGATGGTCATTCCATTGATTCTGATCCTGGTGATGATTTTTCGGCCGACCGGACTGGTCGCTTTCCGTGACTTCGACATCAAACACATTTTACGCGCTAAAAGATGATCGACGCCCTGGAGAATTCATGCCTCTACTGGAAGTAGTCAATTTGACGCACTATTTCGGCGGTTTGCGTGCCGTGAAACAATACAATCTGTCCATCGAGTCCGGCCAGATCCATGGCCTGATCGGCCCCAACGGCGCCGGCAAGACCACGGTTTTCAATCTGATCACGGGCATTCACAAACCTTCGGAAGGGAGCATCACGCTGGAGGGGGCCAGCTTGCTTGGGCTGCGGCCCTACCAGGTCGCCGCGCGCGGACTCGGGCGCACATTTCAGAACATGTTGCTGTGGCGCCATATGACGGTCCTGGACCATGTCAAACTGGCTCATCACGCGCAGCTCGGATACGGCTTGATCGGGGCCTTCTTCGGCACGCCCCGGCGCAATGCTGCGGAAGCCCGTATTGAGGAAAATGCCTTCCGCCTGCTGGAAACGTTTAACGTGGCCCAGTTCGCCCGGCAGATCGTCACCAATCTGCCGTATGGGGTTCAAAGACGGGTTGAAATGGCCCGCGCCATGGCGATCCGTCCCAAAATTCTTTTCCTGGATGAACCTACGGCCGGCATGACCCCGGAAGAACTGGATCAGATGATTGTCATCATCCGCAAACTTCACCAGGAGTTCAAAGTGGCGATCCTGCTCATTGAGCATCGGCTCAAGTTCGTCATGACCCTGTGCGATCACATCCAGACGCTGGTCTTCGGCGAAGTCATCGCCGAAGGCTCGCCCGATGAGATCAAGGGCAATCCTGCCGTGATCGAAGCTTACCTGGGCAAAGAAGAGGTCGCCTGATGCAACTGCGCGTAGAAAACCTGCATGTGTCCTACGATGGCATCAAAGCCGTGCACGGGTTGTCGTTTTCAATCGAAAAAGGTGAGATTGTCTGCATCATCGGGGCCAACGGCGCCGGTAAAAGCACCACTCTGCGCGCCATATCCAGGCTCCTGCCGGCGGGTAAAGGATCACGCATTTTCTTTGAAGACAATGATCTTTTGACCTATTCGGCTGATAAAGTGGTCAGCCAACTGGGCATCTGCCATGTGCCCGAAGGCCGCCGGCTTTTCGGCAATCTGACGGTCATGGAAAACCTGCAGCTGGCCACATTCGCCCGCAAGGACCACCAAGGCGTCAAGCAGGATATGGATACGGTTTTCTCCATTTTCCCGCGTCTGAAAGAACGCCACAAACAGATGGCGGGGACGCTCAGCGGCGGTGAACAGCAAATGCTGGCCGTGGGCCGTGCCTACATGACCGGCCGCAGGATGATGCTCCTGGACGAGCCCTCCATGGGGCTGGCTCCCTTGATGATGTTATCCATGTTCGATGCCCTCAGAGAGATCAACCAGACCGGCACCACAATCCTGCTGGTCGAACAAAATGCGCGTCTGGCGCTCAAATTCGCGCGGCGCGGCTATGTCCTCGAAAACGGGCGGATCGTTCTGGAAGGTGCCTCCGCCGCCCTGCTTGGTGATCCGGAAGTGCGCAAGGCCTATTTGGGGGGGTAGGGTGCCTTCGGTTGATACGCTGTGGAAGTGCCTTATTCGGTGCACGTTCACGTAAACGTGCACGTGACGAAGCGGTCCGGGGTCGAAAATATATATCTTGGTTCCGGGGTTACAAAAAGGCAAAAATCTGTTAACGTCATTGCCAAAGCTGAAACGAGTTAATTAGTGTCCATCCAGGGATGAGATATTTTCGTCGAGTTCAAGGCGGGCGGAAATTTTAACCGCAGGAATATATGGACATATTTCGAGGATTAAAATTTCCGC
>QZKV01000040.1 GCA_003599575.1 Desulfobacteraceae bacterium
CCGGCATGATACTTCCTTACCAAACCAACGATGCTGTTGAATGCGTTTAACTCCTGTCGCCGCTAATCGGCGTTAAGGAGGGCAGGACGACCCCACTCCGGATCTGAAATCTGTTGTAGATCGGACGGTCTTCGCGCAAAGCGGCGGGAATCATATCGGTCCCAACAGCCTGCTGAACACGTCTTCGGCGCTCGTATCCCGAACTGATGTTGTCAATGAGTGACAAAGCAGTACGTAAGGTGAAATTGCCATCATGATGTTCCAGTTTCGGTTCCAGTGGTCGTGCGCACGTTTCTTAACGCTCCTTTCAATTCTGTCCCTGATTTTTTTCAGTTACGCCGGCGTGTTTGCCGACACCATCCTGACGGCCGCACATCAGAAAGCGCTGGTGTTTCCAGAGCCGGAACCCTACCTGACCGGCCATGAACGGCCAACGGAAGCCGTTGCGGATGCGGTATGCCTTTTCACCCTTCAAAACGGTGTCTGTGAGCCGCAGTTTTTCACCCGCGCCGAATTGCTCGAAGGTTCTGCGCTGGAGAGCCGGGGCTACGTTGTGGGTGTGGTGGTCTTTGGTCCCGACGATCTTAAGGTCCAGCTGGGCAACCAAAACTTTCGCCCGATACAGTCCAATGCCGACGGCACCTTCATGGTCAAAGGCTACGGCAAGATCGACCCGGCCGACTACCTGGCCTGCCGGAACAACGACTTCCGATCCGCTGATGGGGTGCATACGACGGTTACCGATCTGAGTTCCACCCGTCGCGGCAGCGCCTTCTATTACTTTTCGAAGGTGTTCGGAGATGCGGTATCACCGCAACCTACGTTTGAGCTGCAGCTCGCGGGAAGCGATTCGCGGCATGTGGTCGAGGTCAGGCACCGGCCGGTACAAGCGATCGACTTGAACAGTGATCTTCAAGGCATCGCGTCCACGGCGTTCCACTATGTGGGTCACCGCCTGGACCTCCTGATCAATCAAGAAAACAATTTCCATGGCCGGCTCGCAGCCATCGCCGAAGGCATTCGATTGGTGGAAGAAGCTTTTCAGATCGACTTGGTGCAAAATGTCCAGCTGATCGACCTGAACCAGAAGAACAACGCCCTGACCCATGACGGTAACAGCACCATCTGGTTCTATATCGATACGGTGATGGGTACCTCCATGGAAGAGTTGCGCCGCATGGCGAGCCACGAAGCGCTGCACCAGCTGGTCTACCGCCTGCGTTTGGCTCATGGGCCGCAGGTGCGGCGCTTTTTCGCCGACCTGTGGGGCCTCGATGTTTTATCGGTGGCGCGGTTTCAGATGGTGACGACCGGTTGGTTCGATTCCCAAAACACCGGGATGTCGCCTTCCGGCGGCCTCTTTTTTGCGTTCATCAATGAAAAAAATTTCATGCATGGCATGCATGGCGGCCACGCCCACGACAACCTTGACGAATTTTTGACCTCCTTCATTCACTCGCTGTTGTATGTCGAAAAACTGGAATCCAATCTGCAGGCACCGGTGAAGTCCTACGATGCAAGTACCGTGCACGTTTTGACGGAGGCCGAAAAGATCCAGCTGGTGACTCTCTACAGGCAGGGTATCGATTTGCTTATACAAACGGCCGGGACGACACGGCCCGATCAACTCGGTCAGGGCAAACAGGAACTGGTCCTTTTCCTGAAAGAGCGCCTGGCGTCGGTCGAGCGAATTTCCCCGCAAGGCTGATTTGAAATTGGGCGGCTTCAAGATTTTGAATAGACCGCAAAACCGTTCCAGCGGAACGCCTATGCCAGTCCCCACTCTTTGGCTTTTTTGGGATCGGACAGTTTCCAGACTGCGCGATGCAGGGCACCTAGGCGGACCGGGTCGCTGAGCAGCTCTTTTTTTTCGGACTTGGTCACGGCGTGCGGGCCTTGCTCGAGTGCTTTGCGTGTCAAGCCCTCGCGGCGGGCCGCCACCCGCGTGTTCAGGTTTCGTTCCCGCCGCAATAACTGCAGATGCAGAGCGTGTACGTTCGGATCCACCACCGCCAGAGCAAAACCGTTCAATTGTCCAAACAAGCTTCCCTCGAATTCCCGCTGCCCGGACAGCAGCGCGTTCAACTCGATCAATTCCGGCGTTGGTTCGATCTCCTCCGGTATTAACAACAGGCCTGCCTTCCTGAATTTGCGCCCGATGGAGACACGGCTCGTATACACGGCGGTCGCGGGTGCCAGAACCAGCGACATCAAGACGGGCAGAAGCCACAACAGGAAAGACCGACTGACCAGGAAAACGCCGATTCCGATACCGGCGGCGGCAAGCACGCCCGAGCCGTGCAATTTCAATGCGGTGTGCCAGGGGATACCGCGATCTTCCCTGGATTGGGCTTCCCAGCTTATCTTTTGTCCAAGCAGGGTCAGCAAGACGAATTTGCTGTGGAATAGCATGCGCACGGGTGCCAGCAGCGTGGACAGCACCGTTTCGAGAAGCACGCTGATGGTCAATCTAAAGGCTCCGCCGTAAAAATGGCTGCTGCGTTGCTTGAACAGAATGGATATCAGGCAAAGCACTTTGGGTAGAAAAAGAACCACCGCGGTGGATATCAGCAAGGTAACGCCCCATCCCCAGTGCCATACCGGCCAGGAGGGAAAAAGCGTGTGTGTTCCGGGAAAGTAATTGGGGACCGCGAAGGAGTCCCACATGGCAATGGTCGTGCTCAAGCTCATGAACATGAGCCAGAGCAGGGCCGAGCCATAATTCAGCGCGCCTCTGAGGAACACCGCCCGGTGGGCCGAAAAGAGTCCTTTCATGAACAGCAGGCGCAAATGCTGGAAATTCCCTTGGCACCAGCGCCGGTCGCGTTCCAGTTCGTCAATGATGGTGGGCGGTGTCTCTTCAAAGCTCCCGGGCAGGTCATAGGCCAGCCACACGCTCCAGCCGGCCCGCCGCATCAGGGCCGCCTCGACAAAATCATGGCTCAAAATCTCGCCACCGAAGGGCGGCGAACCCGAAAGGCGGGGCAGCCCGCAGTTTTGGCGGAAGGGTTCGACCCGCAGGATGGCATTGTGACCCCAATATTGGGCATCGCCGAGCTGCCAGAAGGATATGCCCGCGGCCAGCAGGGGACCATACACATGATTGGCAAACTGCTGGGTGCGGCCGAGCAATGTTTCCCGGTTGACCGAGAGCGGCACGGTTTGCAGGATGCCCACATCCGGATGCACTTCCATGGCCGCGACCATCCTCGCCAGGCTTTCGCCGCTCATGATGCTGTCGGCATCCAGTACAATCATGTAACGATACTGAGATCCCCAGCGCCGGCAAAAATCCGCTATGTTGCCGCTCTTGCGCTTCAGATTGGGCCGGCGGTTGCGATAGAAGATGCGCCGATGGCCGTTTACACGGGAGCACAACTCCGCCCAGGCCTGCTCTTCCCGAACCCATTTGTCCGGGTCATTGGTATCGCTGAGTATGAAGAAATCGAATGCATCCAGTTGCCCGGCCCGCTGCACCGATCGATAGGTGGTTTCCAACCCGATGCTCACCCGGCGGATATCCTCATTATAAATCGGCATGAGAATGGCGGTGCGCACATTTTTGGGAGAAGGTTTTTTGGCCGGCGGAAGCTTGATGCCGAAACGGTCATAACCGCGCCACACCACCCACAATCCGGCCACGGTGGTCCAGAAGCCAAATGATATCCAAACGAACAGAAGGCCGAAAGAACCGACCAGAAGTGATTCCAACCACAAGTTTTCCCGGTTCGGCAACACCACCGACATCTGCAGGCTGGCCAACACGGCCGGGATTATCACCAGGAACAGGAAAAGCGAGCGGCGCCGTTTGGCCGCCTTTTCCCAGAGATTGTAAAATTCATCCGCCATGATTACTGCAGGGCGATAAATGCCAGAAGCGTAACCAAATTCCCCAAAAGACTGCCCTGACGATAAAGCAGTCCTTCCGCAGGGCCGCGAACGGCATCGATGGTATTCAGGATGATCTTGCGCCAGGGAGCCAATTCCATTTGCGCCGAAATCATGCATTGCCGGCGCATTTTGGGGAATGCCAATTCATTCAATGCCTGCGGCGGATTGAAGGCGAAATGCCATTTCGGCCGCTCCCGGTCGCTTCGATTGCATCCGCCGATATCGATCTTGCGGGAGGCATCGGAGTGCATGCAGCGTTCTCGCAAAATCTGCCACAAAGCCTCCAGTGAGGCGGACACCGGTTCGCTGTGTGCGTGCCGCTGTGCTCCGGCGCGCCGGATCGCCTCCAGCGCCAATCCCAATTGCTCTTCGGGGGCCACCTGCAAACTTTTCAAATATAAGAGCATGCGCTCTTCGGCGAGCTGCCATCCCTGGAAGGTTTCTTCCCCTGGCTTGGCGGAAAAAGGGGATTCATCCAAAGAGAGCGACAGCACCTTAGCATCAACATCAAGGTTCATAGCTGTAACTCCATGTTTCCGTGACGGGATTGCCTTCCTGCCTCAAAAAAGCACGTAATTTTAAAGAAGAGTTCGGACTGGTGATCACTTTGTCAAGTAGTTCCCTTTCAGCCGGCACGACGGAGAAGACCAGACGCCAACTGCCTGTGAACGCATTGTTCTGAAGCTGCAGATCGACGATGCGCGCTCCCTTGGTAACGGTCACCACCGGCTCCAGCGCCAATGCGTTATTGAGGCGCTCCAATTGACCGCCTTTGAAATCGACCAGGAAGCGGCGCTTGGGTGGTTCCCCCGTAACGCTCGTCCGGGTGGCCATCACCCAGCCCTTTTCATGGCGGTCCTTTTTTGGAATATACCAGTTCATGCGGTAGGCCAGCGATATGGGACGGCCCTGCTCCGGACTCTGCCTGGGAACCCAGTAAGCGATAATGTTGTCATGGATTTCGGTATTGGTGGGTAATTCAATAAGTTCCACGTGACCGGGACCCCAGTCGCCCTGCGGGCTTATCCATATGCTGGGCCGTTGCTGGTACAATGCTTCGAGGTCCTGGTAACTCTCAAATTCGATATCCCGCTGCAATAACCCAAAGCCCTTCAGTTCCTCCACCGGATACGTACTTAGAAACAGGGCTTTCGGATTGCGCAAGGGCCGCCAGATCCACTCTCCGCGGTCCGAGCCAATCAGAAGGCCATCGGAGTCATGCACTTCGGGTCGAAAATCATCGGAGCGGATGTTCTGGTTTTCGCCGTGCAAAAACATGCTGGTCATGGGTGCCAGTCCGATTTTCTTCACCGCCCGTCTGGGGAAAAGCGTGCTGCGAACGTTTATCAGCGTCTGGTCGCCGGGTTCGACATGGAAGTGATACGCACCGCTCAGACTGGGGCTGTCCAGCAAGGCGTATATGGAAACAGTGTTTTGGCCCGGTTTCGGTTTAATCAACCAGAACTCCTTGAAAAATGGAAATTCTTCCCCCTTCTGTTCGGCCACTTCAAGGGCCAGGCCCCTGGCCGATATGCCGTACTTCTGACCTTTTGCAACGGCGCGGAAATAGCTGGCCCCGAGAAAAACAATGACTTCGTCGTAGTAGTCTTTCTTGTTTAGCGGGCAATGAAAGCGAAAGCCTGCAAACCCCAAATTTTGGGGAACTTTGGGGCCGAAATCGTTCATCCCGTAGTTGAAGAGTTCGGGCGAAAAGGGAAATTCTTCCACTTCTTGTCCTTGGACGATATTGATCTTGACGGGCATTTGATACAGGAAGCCGGGATGAAAAAACTGGGTCTCAAAGAAAAGATTTTCTCCGCGCCACAGCGATCGGTCGGTCTTGAAACGGATGTCGCGCCACTGATCATAATTGATGCGCTGCAGGAATTCAGGTATTTTCTCCGGCTCCACGTACGCTTTTTCAGCCAACTGCGCCGCGATTCGTTCCACCGCTTCGAAACCGAACGTGTGCGGGAGGGATTCCACCTGTGTTTTCGAGTTGGCGACTTCGACCAACCCGGCTGCAACCGCAAGGATCCCCGCCGCAAGCATGCTCCGACAAAGGATCACCTGGCGCAGAAACATCCATCGTAGCTCTATCAAATTTGCTCTCCTTGTCTGGATGGAACAACGGGTGGGTATCCGTGAGCACGAAGGCGGCGCCACCCACGTTGAACAAGCTGCAAACAGGTTCGCTGTCCTCTACCTTCAAGTCTACCAAATATGTCGAGCCGGCGGTATTTTTGCCATACGGTTTCCACCTGATTTGAGATCATGGTCCACCCCATCAGGCCTGTCCGGGGCTTGAATCGAAGGGCGCCGCGGAAGCCCGGCGCGCCCACTCGACTATGGGGTCATATCGCATGGTGAATGAGGTTAATACCGCATTGAGACCCGCTTCTATTCCCTTATAGTTTCTTCATGCGGTCCGTTTTCCCGTGCAGTTTTATTTTAACCCTGACAGGAGATTGTGCACATGAAAGCATTCCATAGCATCGTCTTAGCAATGTTGCTGGCTACGGCCTTTTTCCCGCTAGCCGCGGGAGCCGAAAACGAGCTGGATGCGGCGGCGCAGATAACAGGTGTGACGCTGGCGGAAAATCGCCGTTTGGGTGCAGGCGAAGAAATCAAGAAAACCAATGGATCAAGCAATCCTTTCCTTGCGGCGGCAAAGCGGCATCAACTTGAATTTGCGGAGTTATTGGGATTGGCACAAGCCATCAAGGAACAGCTTTCCGATACCGACACGTACGAGGCCACCAAAGAAGAGGTCGATGATTTGCTCAAAAAGAATGCGGCCTTGCAGATTCAGGCCCTGCGTTATGTTCAAGCGCTTGAAATGTCGAGGAGCTATCTGATATCAGGATTCCGACCTGCTTCAAACAAGCCGCAGGATTGGGACGGCCGTATGTGCAATGACGACGACAAGTGTGTCAAATTGGATCCGATCACGGCGCTTTTCACGATTGCTACGGCCCAAACGGGGCCGTGACGCGCAAGCTGGGCTTCTGCCCAAGGGTTCATCCCGGGCGCTTGCCGGTATTCAGCTTCCCGCAAACCTCCGTTTGCTGAACCTTTCCGAGAAACCCGCCGGACCGTCGTTACACCCTTTCACATATGCCTTGAGCAGGCTCCTGGCCACCCGGGCCGCACCATGATCTTCTTGGCGGCTGTCGCCTGAAGACTTAAAGGAGCGTATTGCTCTCAAAGAAGGGCCATGAATGCAGGTGCTGGTGAATTTCGATGGCGATCGGATTCATGGGCACACCCCATCGCTTCGAAGCAGATGGTTCCGGCCTGCCTCCGAGGAGGTATTCGGCGTGCAACGTTGCTTTTTTGGTCGATTTCGTTATCGCACCGGCAATGATGCGAATCTCGTCGAGTCGGACAGGCCGAATCTCCCACTAACGGTTTGTCCGGCGATTTACTTGAAGCACCCCTTGCGATCGGCAGGTGAGGCGCAGGGGCCGGACCAGACCTCCCGCCCAGTCCAATTCCGCCTTACTTTTTAACCATCAAAGCAACTATGGAAGCAGTGATTTTCATTGGTATACCGGCATCCGGCAAAACGACGTTTTACCGGCAGCGCTTTTTCGAAACGCATGTCCGCATCAGCCTGGATATGCTCAAGACGCGCCATCGTGAAAAGCTGTTGCTGGAAGCGTGCATCCGGGCCTTGCAGCCTTTTGTGGTGGACAACACCAACGTGCTTCGGGATGAACGCACACTGTACATCCGGCCGGCGCGGGCCGCTGGCTTTCAGGTCTGCGGTTACTTCTTTGAACCCCAGGCCGGACAAGCCATCGCCTGGAATCGGCAGCGCACCGGCAAGGCCGCAATTCCGGTTGCGGGACTGCTGGGAAAACTGAAACATCTTGAGCGGCCCCACCCGGATGAAGGTTTCGACCGGCTTTACCGGGTGCAGGTGCATCACGCGGCAGAGTTCAAGGTGGAGAAGTGGGGTCCTTCAGCCTAGGGCTTAACAGTGGATTTACAGGCTTTGAGCTGAAGCCTCATTGAAACGGTAGATATGCTCAGCGATGATGATTTTCGCCTCCTGCTGGACCATCTAGACCGGCCCTGGAGCGGTTTTCGCAAGATTCGCAAGGGGGTCAAGAAACGGGTGCGGCGTCATATGACGGCCCTGGGCTGCACCGGCGTGCAGGACTATCTTCACCGGATCGACCAGGATTTTGAAGCGCGTGCGGAGTGTGAACGGCGCTTGGCGGTGATCATCAGCCGGTTTTTTCGCGACCGCCCCCTGTGGGACCACCTGCAAGCACGCTTGCTCCCCGAGTTGATGAATCGTTTTCACGAAGGCTTATCGGCTTGGTCGGCAGGCTGTGCACGCGGCGAAGAGCCTTATTCCCTGGCCATAATCCGGGAAGAAACGGCGGCTGCCGTTTCCCCGGCCTCCGCCGTGCGCATCCTGGCCACGGACGCCGATCCATCGTGTTTGCAGCACGCCCGGGAAGGCCTTTATCCACCCAGCAGCTTGAAGGAGGTCCCGGAAGCCTTGAAGGGCCGCTGGTTCAAAAAAGAATGCGGCGCCCGTCAGATGAGGATCGACCCCCGCCTGCAAACGTCCATTCGCTTCCTGGCCCATGACTTGCTGGATGCACCACCGCAGGGCTTCTTTCATTTGGTTTTGCTGCGTAACAATTTGCTGACCTACTATCAGGGCTTGCGACTGCAAACCGCCTTTGAAAGCATCGTCGGCCGCATCGTGCCGGGAGGATTGCTGATCGTGGGGTCGCACGAGCGCCCGCCCGCCGGACCCTTTCATCTGATCCGGGATCCGGAGTGTCCATGGGTCTACCACCTTGCTTGACCGGCATGCATGGACCATTGGACGCCTTTGTGTAAACGGAACTTCAACGAAAAGATCCGCTACAGATGCCGATGGCAACCCCGCCATCAAACGAATAGATAGAAAAAGCCCAACTTTCATCTTGCACCGTTTTCATGAAAAACCGACAAGTTGACACAATTGGCGCTTTAAGCCATATAACTTGACAGGTTGTGATCGACAATCAATCCCCATCGTGAAAGGAGCACTTCCATGAAAAACGGGCGCTGCCCTAAATGTGGTTCAGACAAAATCTATTCCGCCAGCGACCTGCCTCTCAAAGGAGGACCGTTCGGCAGCAACTCCATCCCTATCAGCCTCACCTCCATGGCGCCGCTGGACAACTACGTGTGCATCGATTGCGGCGCGGTGGAAAGCTATGTGGCCGATAAATACAAACTGGACGAGATCGCCCGCAAGTGGTCGGCCGTAAACGAAGATCTGAAGCCGTCCGAATAAGGATTCAGTTGATGCAATTGCCGTTGGTTGGCCGCCGCCTGCGGGGCGTGCGTCATTTCGGCGCCATCTCCCGCGTTCTGATCAAGCACGGTTTGGGTGAAATTGCCGAACGGCTATGGGGCCGCGGCCGTACGGTCAAGGGAGCCCCGCGCTCGGGGTGGCCCGATCCGGCGCGCATCCGGCGTGCACTGGAAGAGCTCGGGCCCAGTTTCATCAAACTGGGTCAATTGATGAGCACGCGCGGCGACATTTTACCACCCGAATACGTTGAAGAGTTGAGCAAGTTGCAGGACCGCGTGCCGCCCGTGCCCTTCAGCGCCATCCAGGCCGTCATCGAAAAGGAATTGCAGCAGCCTTTGACAGCCGTCTTCGAGCATATCGACGTCCAATCCATGGCGGCCGCATCGGTAGCCCAGGTTCATTCGGCGCAGTTGAAGACCGGCGAACGCGTCGCCGTCAAGGTGATCCGGCCCGGTATTGACAAGCGCATCCGCAAAGATCTCGAATTGATGTACTACTTTGCCCTCAAAATCGAAAAACGCTTCGAATTGGGGCGCATTCTCGGTGCGGTAAACCTGGTCAAAGAGTTCGAGCGGACCATCTTTCGCGAGCTGGACATGCTGATCGAAGCGGGAAATATCGAGCGCTTCACCAAGAACTTCAGGGAGATCGACGAGATTTATATCCCCAAAGTCTATTGGACCTACACCGCCAAATCGGTGTTGGTGATGGAACATATTGACGGCATCAAGATGGACCGGGTGGAGGAGATCCGGCGCGCCGGCATCGATCCCCAGCAGGTGGCCTTGATCGGCCTGCGTTCTTTTTCGCGGCAGCTGATGCAGTCCGGCATTTTCCACGCCGACCCCCATCCGGGCAATACCATTGTCATGTACGACGGCCGTGTCAGTCTGGTGGACTTCGGGATC
The DNA here is from genome assembly GCA_003599575.1 of Desulfobacteraceae bacterium. Classification (GTDB taxonomy): domain Bacteria; phylum Desulfobacterota; class Desulfobacteria; order Desulfobacterales; family Desulfosarcinaceae; genus Desulfatitalea. The sequence continues at coordinate 10,129 of QZKV01000040.1, forward strand.
GTGGGCTACCTGGACGAGGAGACCATGCTGCAGATCGCGCATGTCTTCCTGGGATTTGCCGAACACGACTATGACTTGGTGATGGACGCCTTTGCGGCGGCCGGATTGATCCATACCGACACCATGGACCTGTCCGGCTTCAGGCAGGATCTGAAGGAGATCAGTGAACCTTTTTACGGCCGTTCCCTGAAAACCATCGCGGTCAAGGACGTGTACGATCAGACCATGCGACTGGTCTATAAATACCGCATTGTTCTGCCGCGCAACCTCCTGCTGCTCCTTAAAACCTTCATTCAAACCGAGGCCTTGGGCAAAATCCTGGGATCGGAAGCCAGCTTGCTGGAAGTGACCCGTCCCTATGCCAAGCGTCTGCTGGAACGCGGCTACGAAGCGCAGAAAATTTTCAAGAACATGGGGCGTGAAGCGCGTGCGCTGGGCAGCCATCTGCGCGGAATGCCCAAGTTGCTGCACGATGTGTTCCGTCGTCTGGCCACGGGCGAACATCGCCTGGAGTTGTTCCATGGCGGACTGGAGCAAGCCTCGGGGAAGTTCGAAACCGGCCTCAACCGTCTGACGATCGGTCTGGTGATTGCCGCTTCGATCATCGCCGCCGCCCTGGTTCTCAATGTCTCCCAAAATGTAATGAAGTTTGAAATCGATCTTTTCGGTATCCGCACCCTGTCGATCACCCACCTGCTCGGACTGGCCGGCTACATCATCGCCACCCTTCTGGGGCTTTGGTTGATCGTCTCCATTATCCGCTCCCGCAAATTGTAAACTTTTCTCCTGTGAAGGCGTCTAATTCCTATCATCCGGGAAGATACGGATGACAGACCGGCCTGACCGCTATCAGGAGAGGTGAACCATGAAATTCTACGGATTCACGTGGCTTTTGGCCCTGGGTGCAATCATCCTTGTGGTCGGGGCAAATGCGTGGGCGGACGGGAAATGGGATCGCGGGTCTAGCGGGGGACTGGGGTATCATGGTGCGCCCCACCATCCGGAGGCGCCGGGTCGCCCCGGCGGGTATCACACACCGCCGAATTTTAGACGCCCGCCCGGCCATTATCGTTACCCCCATGGATGGTATGGCCATCGCCCCCATGGGCATTCCTTCCATGGATACAAACACTATTTTCCACGGCACCAGCCCAGACATTTTCATCAGCACCGGCCCTACGCTCGTTCGGGGGCTTTTCTGAGTATCATTATAAACGGCCGGCATTAGAAAAACCTCTGCACCTTATAAGATGAAGCAGCGCTGTTTATCGGCGCTGCTTTTTAATCTTCCTCACAGGCATTGTTTGTGGTTTAATTGGCCAACACGTTCCCGTGGGGGTAAAGCATTAGGCGCGCTGAGGAGCTGAATTTTAATCCGAGAACCGCCGGTGTTCCGGGTCTCGGCTTTTAAACGACGCAAAGGGGTGCTGCGTCATTTTGCATCTTTTATTCCGGCGCGCGCATTCCCTATCCGCGCTAAAAGGATCATTATGAACCGAACCAGTGAACAGCTGCTCGCCGAAATCGCAGCTCTTCAACAAAAGATTGCTGCCCTGGAAAAGTCCCCCAACCGCTATGGTAACGGCGAAAGCCTGATGCGCAAACAGGCGCGCCAGGAGCTCTTGGAGGGCAAAGCCCTGTTCCAGGCCATTGTCGAGAGCCTTGAGGCGTTCGTGTACGTCTGCGATGCGGATGATCGCCTGGTGTACCTGAATCCCCGCTGCCGCAAGCGCGCGGGTGGTAATTCGGTGGGGGCCATCTGCTACCAGGCCATTCACCGGCGCCGTTCGCCTTGCCCTTTCTGCGTCAAAGATCAGGTCCGGCAGGGCCAGACTGTGCGCTTTGAGATGATTCATCCAGAGGACCGGCGCTGGTACCTGAGCGTCAACAGCCCGATCCAGCGTGGCGGCGGTAGTGGGTGCATGCTGGTGATGGTCACCGATATCGATGCGCGCAAGAAAGCGCAAGCGGCGCTGCATGCGTCCGTCACGCCGGCGGGCAGGGTGGATCGCTTTCGACGCACGGCCTCAACCGAGAGGCAGAAGTTCGGTCAGATCGTCGGTCGAAGTCCGGCCATGCAACTGGTTTATGACAAAATTTTAAGCGCTGCCGCCACGGATGCCACCGTGATCATCTATGGTGAGCCTGGGACCGGCAAGGAACTGGTGGCCCACGCCATTCACGATATGAGCGAACGCCGCGACAATCGTTTTGTGCCGGTGCATTGCGGGGCCATCCCCGATAACCTGGTGGAAAGTGAGTTTTTCGGCTACATGAAGGGCGCCTTTTCCGGCGCGGACGCCGACAAACCCGGGTATGTCGATTTCGCCGACAAGGGCACGCTCTTTCTCGATGAAGTCGGCGAAATCGGGCTGGACATGCAGATCAAGCTGTTGCGAGTGATCGAAGGCGTCGGTTACACCCCCGTAGGCAGCAGCCAGGTCAAGTCCTCCAACATCCGCATCATCAGTGCAACCAATCGCGATCTGCGCGAACGGATCGCCAAAGGCTTGTTCCGGGAGGATTTTTATTATCGCATCCATATTCTGCCGATCCATTTGCCGCCCTTGCGCGAGCGCAAGCAAGACCTGCCCCTGCTGATCGACCATTTTTTAATGCTTTTCGGCGGCAAGCAGAAACCGCCGCCGCTGACGGCCGCGATGATGGAAAAATTGATCGCCTACGATTGGCCCGGCAATGTGCGCGAACTGCAAAATGTGATCATCCGCTTTTGCTCTCTGCAGGTGCTCGAGTTGGGTTCGGCCCCTCTTTCCAAAGGCATCCCCGCAGGGTCGCCGGCCATCCGGTACCGATCCGCTGAGGATAAAACCTTGGCGGAGATGGTGGCGGATTTCGAAAAACAGATGATCGCCCAGGCGCTGGCGCAGCATCGTTGGCATCGCAGCAAGGCCGCTGTTCAGCTTGGCGTCGACCGCAAAACACTCTTTTCCAAAATCAAGCGCTACAAGCTGGGATGACTCGTGCAGAGATACCGAGGAACTAAGGACAAACGAAGGATCTTAAAAGCTCCTCCCGGCTTGCACCCGTGGGAGAATCAAAGGCCTTCCGAAACCGCATATACGGGTTTGGGGCGCAAAAGCCCCAAAACGCACAAACTTCACCCCAGCTCCAATAATCCCTAGCATTAATTAATCTTATTCAGTCGCTGAGTCTCAATTGGGGAGATATCACCCCAAAGGCGCCTCCTGCCATCCAATTCCCTTTAAACAAGGCTTTACAATGCAGTCCGGACACTTAGCGGACGGATAGAATTGTTGGCACAGATATTGGATGAACACTTTCATTTTGCATTGCCCAATTGGCAACTTTCGCACAAAAGGCACAAATATGATTGCAGCCAGCTCCCTCCTTCACCATCGCTGCCTCGTGCTGGGCTGTGGCAACCCGCTTTTCGGGGATGATGGATTCGGTGCCCAGGTCATCGATCATTTGAATTCCCACTTTGCCCTGCCCGCCGATGTCGCCTGTCTCGACATCGGCACAGCCATCCGCGACCTGCTTTTCGATATGATCCTCTCCCACGATAGACCGGAACAGCTCATCATCGTGGATGCCATGGACCTGGAAGGCGGCGTGCCCGGACAGATCTACGAGATCGACGTGGACCGGATCCATCCGGCCAAAATTTGTGATTTTTCATTGCACCAGTTCCCGACCACCAACATGCTCAAGGAGATCCAGGAGGGTACGGATGTGGCGGTCCGCATCCTGGTGGTGCATCCCGCTCCATTGCCGGATGAAGTCCGCCCGGGGCTTTCCGCGCCAGTGGCGGACGCCGTAGCGGGGATGTGCCGGCGTATATTGGAGATCATCGCGGAACCCTTTCCTCGACCAAAGAGGCCGGGCAATGTCAAAATCGACCGATCCCTTATTCCCATGACGCATCCATTGGTGAATGAGCATGCGGTCAAGAGTGCTCCCACAAGCGGGCTTGGTAGCGGTGCCGGAATTGATTGAAAACGATCCCGAAAGCTGACCCGACGCCGGGTATGGCCCAACTCCCCGGCTCCGGAATCAGGCCGGTACGCGAAGATAAGGGGATAACGCTCCAGCGGAGGATTTAACGATGATTGATGTTCGTATCGGTCAACTCTCCCAAATAATAGGTGTCCATCGCAACACGATCAGCAACTGGATCAAAAGCGGAAAGCTCAAGGCCAAACCGCACGTGGGAAAACGCTATTTGATCGAGGAAGCTGAATTCAACCGTTTTTGCAGGGAAGCGCGTATTCCGGAAGAGCTCCTGGCCGCACTGACCGCGCTGGGGGGGCCGGCGCTTCCCGCAGGCCATCAAATGACGAAACTGCAAACCCCACCCATCGAAAGGAAGGTGCGTATGCCGGATAAACCGATCGGGTCCGTTCTGGTCGTCGGCGGCGGCATTGCCGGTATTCAGGCCAGCATCGATCTGGCCAATTCAGGCTATGCCGTGCATCTGGTCGAACGCAGCGCCGGAATCGGCGGTGCCATGGCCCAGCTCGACAAAACCTATCCCACCAATGATTGCGCGATGTGAATCATCTCGCCCAAGTTGGTTGAGTGCGGTCGGCACTTAAACATCCAGCTCCACACCTTGTCCGAAGTCATTGCTTTCGACGGCCAGGTCGGCCATTTTAAAGCAATCATCAAAAAGCACCCGCGCTATATCCGCATGGAAAAATGTATCGCCTGCGGGGCGTGCGCGGAAAAATGCCCCAAAAAAGTGCCCGATGAATACAACATGGGGCTCAACAAACGCAAGTCCGCCTATATCAAATACGGCCAGGCCGTACCCCTCAAGTATGCCATCGACGGCGAGACCTGCATCTATCTGACCCGCGGCAAATGTCGCGCCTGCGAAAAATTCTGCCCAACGGGGGCCATCAACTTCGACGACCGGGAGGAAACGCGCGAGCTGCAGGTCGGTTCGGCGATTCTCGCGCCCGGATACACGCCCTTTGATCCTTCCGGCTGGGATTTTTACGGCTACGGCCGCATCGCCGACGTGGTGACCAGCATCGAGTACGAGCGCCTGTTGTCGGCCGGGGGGCCGCATATGGGGCACCTGGTGCGGCCCTCGGATATGAAAGAACCGCGCAAGGTCGCCTGGATCCAGTGCGTGGGCTCACGCAATACCAACCGTTGCCAAAATGGGTATTGTTCGAGCGTATGCTGCATGTATGCCATCAAGCAGATGCTGATCACGGCCGAACATGCCAAGGAACATAAGATCGACCAGACCGTGTTCTACATGGACATTCGCAGCCCGGGCAAGGAATTCGAACGCTACTATGAAAGCGCCAAGGCCAAGGGCATCCGCTTCCTGCGCAGCCGGCCGCACACGGTCGAGGCGGGCGTCAAAGGCAACGGCGTGCGCATGCGCTTTGTCACCGAAAACGGTGATTTCAGGGAAGAGGATTTCGATCTGGCCGTGCTTTCGGTCGGACTTACACCGGCCAAGGGAAGCCGGCAACTGGCCGAGAAATTCGGCATCGACCTGGATGAGTATGGGTTTGCTTATTCCTCCAACCTGTCTCCGGTCCACAGCAGCCGTGCAGGCGTGTATGTGACCGGTGCGTTCCAGGCCCCCAAGGCCATTCCGCGTTCGGTCACCCAGGCTTCGGCGGCGGCCGCGGCGGCCTCCGGTATGCTGCAAAGCGCGCGCGGCACATTGACCCGCCAGAAAACCTATCCGGCTGAAACCGACGTGCGCCAGATGCCGCCGCGTATCGGTGTTTTCATCTGCTCCTGCGGCATCAACATCGCCGGCGTTATCGATGTGAAAATACTGGCCCAATACGCCCAAAACCTGCCTGATGTGGCCCTGGTGGAGAACAATTTGTTCACTTGCTCGGCCGATACGCAGGACTTGATCGCGGCCCGCATCCGCGAAAACGGCTTAAACCGCATCGTCATCGCTGCCTGCACACCCCGCACGCATGAGCCGCTCTTTCAGGACACGCTTAGCGAGGCCGGCCTCAATCCTTACCTGGTGGAAATGGCCAATATCCGCAATCAGAACGCCTGGGTGCACCAGCGCGATCCCGAATTGGCCACTGCCAAGGCCAAGGATCAGCTGCGCATGGCCGTGGCCAAAGCGGCTCTGGCCGATCCATTGCGTAAAACGTCCATTCAGGTCACCCAAAAAGCGCTGGTCATCGGCGGCGGCGTTGCCGGCATGACCGCTGCCCTGGGCTTGGCCGAACAAGGCTACCCGACGGTCCTGCTGGAAAAAAGCGAGCTGCTGGGCGGCAATGTCCGGCGCATCGCCGTAACGGCCAAAGGCCAAGCCGTGCAGCCATGGCTGGAGAATCTCATTGCCAGGGTCCGCAATGACGACCGGATCGAAGTGCTGACCGGCGCTCGCATCAAGACCGTCGCCGGTTCGGTCGGCAGCTTTGTTAGCGACATCGAAGTGAACGGGCAAACGCGCAGCATCGCCTATGGCGCCGCCGTACTGGCTACAGGTGGCCGGGAAAGCCGTCCGGACGAGTATCTCCATGGTCAGGACCCGCGCGTGCTGACCCACCTGGAACTGGATGACCGGTTGATGGCCGATCCGGACAGCTTGGCCGGCAGCGACAGTATCGCCTTTATCCAATGCGTGGGCTCACGCGACAGCCGCAGGCCTTACTGTTCACGCATTTGCTGCACCCACACGGTTCAAACCGCCATCCGCCTAAAAGAGCGCCATCCCCAAATGCAGGTTTTCGTCCTGTTCCGGGACATGCGCACATACGGCAAGCGCGAGGAGCTTTACAAGAAAGCCCGCGATTTGGGTGTGCTCTTCATTCGGCATACGCTGGAAAGCAAGCCCCGGGTGAGCGCGGGCGCGGATGGGCTGTCGATCCGCTGTACCGATCCAATTCTGCAGGCGCCGCTGGAATTGAAAGTGGACCACCTGATCCTGGCGGCGGCCGTGGAGCCCAACCCGACTCAGGACCTGGTGGAGCTCTTCAAATGTGGTTTCAATGCGGATGGATTCCTGACCGAAGCCCATCCCAAGCTGCGTCCGGTGGACATGTCCGTGGATGGTCTTTTCCTCTGCGGCATGGGCAACTATCCCCAGCCCATCGAAGAAAGCCTCGCCCAGGCCCAGGCTGCCGTCGCACGCGCCTGCGGCATCCTGGCCCGGAAAGAAATGCAGCTGGACGCCATTAAATCGGAAGTCACCGAAAAATGCGATGGGTGCGCCCTGTGCCTGGACGTCTGTCCCTATAAGGCCATCCGGTTGGCTGAAGAAGCCGCGGACGGCAAAGGCCAAAGGAGACTCAAGATCGTCACCGACCCGGCGCTGTGCAAAGGCTGCGGCCTCTGCGCGGCAACCTGCCCAAAAGGGGGGGTATACGTGCACGGCTTCACGCTGGAGCAATTAAGAGCCCAGGTGGTGGCGGCGTTGAGCGATATGGCTGCATAAATCAGCAGCTCGGTGTCTCATATTTCCAAACGTGGGGCTCAGGCATTGGAAAAACACACCTTACAAGGAGAAGATATATGACCGAAACATACGAACCCACCATCCTTGGTTTTCTCTGCAACTGGTGCGCCTACGCCGGCGGGGATCTGGCCGGTGTGTCGCGCCTGCAGTACCCGGCCAACATGCGCGCCGTGCGGGTCATGTGCACGGGCATGGTCCACCCGGATCTGGTGATGGAGGCCTTTCATCAGGGAGCGGACGGCGTCATGGTCATGGGCTGACATCTGGGTGAATGCCATTACCTGGAAGGTAATCACAAAGCCCACGCCCGCGCCCAAGTCATTCAAATCGTTTTGCAGGAATCCGGAATAGCCCCCGAAAGGTTCGCCATCGAGTGGGTTTCCTCGGCCGAGGCGCCCCGTTTCGCCCAGGTGGTGACCCGCTTCACGGACAAGATCAGGGCCATGGGCCCCAATCCGCTGCGCCCAAAGATGGCAGCCAATTGAAATTTCGAATTTGAAATTCGAATTTGAATTTCACTGGAGGAGCAAAACGATGACCACCCGAACCGTAGCCCTTGGCAAAGAGAAGAAAAGCCTCTTCAAAGAGCAGGTTATGCAGCTGCTCCCCAATGGCGGCAATCTGAATGCCTGCCTGACCTGCGGTGCATGTTCGGCCGGATGCCCGGCCACGGGGCTTGCGAACCTGGACCCGCGCAAACTGCTGCGCATGGCCTCCCTGGGCATGGATGAAGAGATTCTAAATACCCAATGGGCCTGGTATTGCACCATGTGCCAGCGCTGCATTTACGTGTGTCCCATGCAGATCGACATTCCGCAGCTCGTGTTCCACCTGCGCAAAAGCTGGCCCAGGGAACAACGGCCCAAGGGCATCCGCGAATCGTGCGACATGGCCCTGCGCAGCGATACCTGCAGCGCGATGGGCGCGGGCGAGGAAGACTGGCGCTACGTAGTGGAGGATGTGGCTGATGAAGTGCGCCAGTCCCAGCCAGGATTTGAAAACCTGATTGTTTCCATGGACCGATCGGGGGCAACCTATTTTCTCAACCAAAACTCGCGCGAGCCGGTCACCGAACCCGATGAAATGGTTCCTTTGTGGAAGATCCTGCATATGGGAGGCGCTGACTGGACCTATGCGTCCAAGGGTTGGGCGGCGGAAAACTACTGCCTGTTCATCGCCGACGAACAAAACTGGGAAAAGATCGTGCGCACCAAGGCCAAGGCGGTCGATGATCTGGGGTGCCGCTACTGGCTCAATACCGAGTGAGGCCACGAACTCTTTGCAGTCCGGGCCGGACTGAAAAAGTTTAACATCTCCCACAAATTCGAGATTAAAAGCATTATCCAGTTGTATGCCGAGATGATCCGCGAGGGCCGGCTCAAAGTCAATGCCGACTGGAACAAGGACCTTAAGATCAAGTTCACTTGCCAGGATCCCTGCCAGCTGGTGCGCAAGAGCCTCGGCGATCCCGTGGCCGAAGACCTGCGTTTTGTCCTTAAGACAGCCGTCGGTGAAGAGAACTTCATCGACATGTCTCCCAATCGTTCCAACAATTATTGCTGCGGGGGCGGCGGCGGGTTTCTGCAATCCGGTTTTCCGGATGCCCGCAGGGCCTATGGCCGCACCAAATTCGAACAAATCCGGGCCACGGGTGCCAGTTATTGCGTGACCCCATGCCACAACTGCCACGCCCAGATCCACGATCTCAGCGAACATTATGCCGGCGGCTATCATACGGTCCACCTGTGGACGGTGCTCTGCCTGGCCATGGGCGTCTTGGGAGAAAACGAGCGCACCTATCTCGGACCGGATCTGGCCAGGGTCGGTCTTTAGAACACACCTTTTGGGCCGGATGATGCGGCCGCAAGGAGACCTTATGAAGACCTTTTTCAATCTGATTCAGGAAGTGCAAAAGCCCGGTTTGTGCCACCGCTGCGGCGGCTGCGTGACCTTCTGTACGGCGATCAACTATGGGGCCCTCAAGATCGATGACGACGGTAAGCCATGTTATGGCGAAATCGAAAAGTGCATCGAATGCGGGCTGTGCTATGTCATCTGCCCGGAAATCGACGAGCTTGAAGAAGAAATCCGGCGCCGCGCCGCATGGAGTGAACCCATGGGCCGGGTCATCGAAACGGCTGTCATGCGAACGACCGACGCCGCGTTGCTGGGCCGAGCCACGGACGGCGGCGTCGTCACCGCGTTGCTGTTGCACCTGTTCGATCGCGGGCGCATCGACGGCGCGATCGTCACCAAACAGGTGGGCCCCTTTCAACGCGCGCCCTACCTGGCCACCAGCCGCGAAGAGATTCTTTCCGCGGCGGGCTTCTTTTTCGACACCTCGCACGGAATGAAACAGTTCAGCGAACAATACATGACCTACTCTTCGATCGAAGAATTCGATCCGATGATCAAAAAGGGGTTGAAGCGGGTTGCCCTGGTGGGCACCCCCTGTCAGATCAATTCGGTGCGCCGCATGCAGGCCCTGGAACTGTTGCCGGCCGACAGCATCAAAATATGCCTGGGGCTATTTTGCTCGGGCAACTTTGTCTTCGGCGCACAGGAACGCGCCAAGCTGGCCAAGCTCGGGGGCTTTTCATGGGATGACGTGCGCAAGGTCAACATCAAGGACGTCCTGATGCTGCATCTTTCTTCGGGAGATATCAAAAGAATCGAGCTGGAGGACCTTTTTTCCATCCGGCGTTATGCCTGTCAGTTCTGCGCCGATTATGCCAACGAATATGCCGACATCTCTTTCGGCGGCATCGGTGCGCCTGAAGGCTGGACCACCGTGATCGCCCGTACGCCCCTGGGACGCGGCAGCCTGGCTGACGGCAAGTGCGCCGGCATCATCGAAGAATATAATTACCAGGACAACCCCAGCTATGTAACCGATGCAAGCAATCAGGTGCGCACCTGGTCCGCCAAAAAGAAGAAATCGGCACGCCATACCCGGCGCGGGCTTTCGGGCGGTCCGGTCGCCTTCAATGTTTGAGCCGGATTCGCCGGAGATGAAGGTGGTAAGAAGTTGAAAGTGGAAAGGTGAACATGAAGCTATTCTGTCGATTGTACGGGTGGCTGCATTTTAAAATGCTCCCCATTACACTCGCTTATTCATGGTCGTTTCTTATGAGGGGTGTCTAATCGGCAACGCGCTGACTTGAAAGTCAGCAGGAGGTAATTTCATGACCGTCAAAGTCGCAAGCGATTGGCTCAATTCATGTTCCGGATGCGAGATCTCCATTGTGGACATGGGCGAACGGCTGCTGGACGTGCTGAAAGTGGCGCAGTTCGTTCACCTTCCGGCCCTGATGGACCACAAGTATTTCGGGCAGCGGGGCGACGGCAAACATATCGATATCCCCGAGGCCGACGTAGGTATTCTCAGCGGCGGGCTGCGCAATAAGGAGCACGTGGAAGTTGCCGAAGCATTTCGGGACAAATGCAAGATCATCATCGCCCTGGGGACCTGCGCCACGCACGGCGGCATTCCCACCCTGGCCAATGCATACACGAACCAGGAGATCTTCAAACGCTACTACAGCACCGAAACCACCGACCGTCCCGAAGCATTTCCAGACCAGGGTCTTCCGCCATTGCTCGAGTACTGCCAGGCCCTGGACGAGAAGATCGCGGTGGATATCTACCTGCCCGGGTGCCCACCGCACCCGGATCATGTCTTTGCGGCACTAGTGGCCCTGGTCGAAGGGCGTCAGCCAAAGCTGCCTGAAAAAAGCGTCTGCGACACCTGCCCGACGCGCCGGGAAGGCAAGGGCTCGGTGAAACAGATCCGCCGCTTTTTACAGGCCCCGGAATACGGTGGGGCCGGCGAACCCCTGGATCGTATGCGCTGCCTGCTCGAACAAGGCTTTCTGTGCATGGGGCCGGTCACGCGGGCCGGCTGCGGGGGCGACGGCATCGTGCCGCGCTGCGTGTCGGCGCGGGTGCCCTGCCGCGGGTGTTACGGCCCGGTGCAGCCCAAAGGCAACCAGCGCCTGGACATGCTCAATGCACTGGCATCCAACGGCATCGCCATCGAGTCGCTGCCTGAAAGCGCCTCGATGCTCCGGTTCTCCGGCGCGCATGGCCGGCTGAAGCCCGCGGGGGCGATGAAATAGGTCCGTTTTGAATAAAGGGCGATTTGGAAGATCGCGCTCAAAAGAAAAATCCGGGAGCTGTTCAGACCAACAAGCTTGCTTTCGAGTTTGATTCGTCCAACCAAAATGATTTGCATGAATTAAAGGAGGGATGCCGTCATGGCGCAAACCATCACCATCCAACCCATCACCCGCATCGAAGGCCACGCCTCGATCGGCATCACGCTGGATGACAACGGCAACGTGGCCGACGCCAAACTCAGCTATATGTCGCTGCGCGGATTTGAGAAATTCATCGAGGGCAAGCCGGCCGAAGAAGTTCCGCGCATTGTCAGCCGCATCTGCGGCATCTGCCCCTGGATGCACCATTTGGCCTCCAACAAGGCCGTCGACGCCTGCTTCGGGGTCACCCCGCCGCCGGCCGGCAACAAATTGCGCGAACTGATGCAGACCATTGCGCATGCCGAAGACAAACTGCTGCACTTCTTCTTTCTGGCCGCCGCCGATTTCGTGATAGGGCCCACCGCCGACTACGCCGTGCGCAACGTCATCGGCATTGCCCAGGCCAATCCCGAACTGGCCGTCAAGGTGGTCAAAACCCGCCAGATGGCCAAAATGATGCTGGACAAGTTTTCGCGCAAGACCATTCATCCGGTGGCCGGCGTCACCGGTGGATTCTCCAAACCCCTGCTCGAAGAAGAGCGCCTGGACATGCTGGAGAAGATGCGCGAAATACTGGACTTCGCCCTTTTCACGATCGACTTTGCCAAGAAGCAAGTCTTCCCCAAATACCTGGATGCCATCCGCTCGCTGGGCGTCATCACCACCGGCTTCATCGGCACAGTGGACAAGCAGGGCGCCCTGAACCTCTATGACGGGCGCCTGCGCATCATGAAAGCGGACGGCACGTATACCGATTTCGCCGCCGCCGACTATGCCGACTACATCGGCGAACATGTAGAGCCCTACTCCTATGGAAAGTACCCCTACGCCCGGTTCTGGAACGAAGGCTTCTCCATGGACCTTGCGCAGCCCAAAGGCATCTACCGGGCCAACACCCTGGCGCGCATCAATGTGGCCGATAAGATGGCCACACCGCGCGCGCAGGCCGAACTCGAAGAATTCCGCTCGCTTTTCGGCAGGCCGGCCCAGGCCACCCTGCTGTACCACTACGCCCGCCTGATCGAAGAAGTCTATGCCTGCGAGCGCGCCATCGAAATCCTGCAAGACCCCGAGATCACCGACCCGCGGGTGCGCGCCGAAGTGATCGAACCCAAAGCCGGTCGAGGCGTGGGCTGCGTTGAGGCCCCGCGCGGAACCCTGATCCACGACTACACCACCGATAAAAACGGCTTGATCGCCCACGCCAACCTGATCGTGGGCACCACCCACAATCTCGGCCCCATGAACATGAGTGTCAATCAGGCCGCACGTGCCTTGATCAAGGAGGGCCGGGTCGATGAAGGCATTCTCAACCAAATAGAAATGGCGGTGCGCGCCTATGACCCCTGAATCAGCTGCGCCACTCACCGCCTGGACGGCGGTACCGGAATCGCAATCAACATCTACAACGCCGATAAGCAACTGATCCGCAAATGGCCGCAGTCAACACCGGCTGATTGAACAAAAAGACGGAAATGAAGGGGCGCGGTTCAACACGCGCCCCTTTGCAATCCGGGAATTCCCTTTGAGCACATAAAAAGCGCGTCCACATAAGGGCTGGCAATATTCCCGGTGAGAATTTCAGTTACTGGTGCAGATCGATCCAGTAATTTCCGGTTAGGAAATTGCATATCGTACTCGTACTCAGCGCAGCGGTACTCGTTCTCGTACTCGAAGCCATGTTTTGCGAGTACGAAAACGAG
>QZKV01000101.1 GCA_003599575.1 Desulfobacteraceae bacterium
CCGCGTCGAAAACCGAACGCCCCAAGAAAAAAGGCAAGAAAAAGGCCGAGACCACCGAAGAAGAGGCGCCGCTGCCGGACAAGAAGTTCTTGAAGAAGAAAATCTCCTTCCGCAAAAAAGAGGTTGTCGAAGGAGCCGATCTGTATGACCGCGTTAAACCGCGCAAGGGCCGCAAAGGCGGCAAAGCCAAGGCCACCCCGATTTCGCAAAAGACCCAGATTACCACGGCCAAAGCCATCAAGCGGCGGATCAGGATCGACGACACCATCGTACTGTCCGATTTGGGCAAACGCATGGGGATCAAGGCCGGCGATATGATTTCCAAACTGATGCTCATGGGGGTGATGGTCACGGTCAATCAGACCATCGATTTCGATACCGCCGCCCTTGTGGCCGGAGAATTCGGTTACGAAGTCGAACGCGCCTCCTTTGAAGAGGAGACCATTTTGCAGACTGCGCAAGCGGACGACCCCGACAAGATGGTCCATCGCCCCCCGGTTGTTACCATCATGGGGCATGTGGACCACGGCAAAACCTCTTTGTTGGACGTGATCCGCAAGTCGCGGGTGACGGCGGGCGAAGCCGGCGGCATTACCCAGCACATCGGCGCTTATCTGGTTTCGACGGAAAGGGGCGAGATCGCTTTTCTGGATACGCCGGGCCACGAGGCCTTTTCGGCCATGCGGTCGCGCGGGGCGCAAGTCACCGACATCGTCATTCTGGTGGTGGCGGCCGACGATGGCGTGATGCCGCAAACCGTCGAGGCGATCAACCATGCCAAGGCCGCCAAGGTGCCCATTTTGGTGGCGGTCAATAAAATCGACAAACCCGATGCCAACCCGGATCGCGTGCAGCGCCAATTGGCCGAGGTCGGGGTAGCCCCGGAAGAGTGGGGAGGTGAGACCATCTTCGTGCAAGTCTCCGCTAAAAAGCAAATCGGCATCGATAATCTGTTGGAAATGATCCTTCTGCAAGCCGAGCTGCTGGAACTGAAGGCCAATCCGGATAAGCTGGCCAGCGGGCATGTCGTGGAAGCCAAGCTCGATTCGGGTCGCGGACCCGTGGCCACCGTGCTGGTCAAGGAAGGCACCTTGAAGACCGGCGATGCCGTGGTTTGCGGTGTTCACCACGGCAAGGTGCGCGCGTTGTTGAATGACATCGGATTCAAGGTGGACACGGCCGGCCCCTCTCATCCGGTGGAGATCATCGGTCTTTCGGGCGTGCCTATGGCGGGCGACGAGATGGTGGCGCTTAAGGATGAAAAAGATGCCAAGCAGGTCAGTCAGCACCGCACTCAGAAGCATCGCGCCAAGGAACTGGCCAAGACCAGCCGCTTGAGCCTGGATAAATTGTTCGAGCGCATGCAGAAAGGCGAAGTCAAAGAGCTGAACCTGATCATCAAGGCCGATGTGGACGGCTCCCTGGAGGCGATCCGCGATTCGTTGGTCAAGCTGTCCAATCCTGAGGTTTCCATCAATATCATCCACTCGGGCACAGGGACCATCACCGAATCGGACATCTCCCTGGCGGCCGTATCGGATGCCATCATCATCGGGTTCAATGTGCGGGCCAATCCCAAGGTTCAGGAAATGGCCTACGAAGAGAAGGTTGATATCCGCTATCACAACATCATCTACAATGTCATCAAAGAGATCAAGGATGCCATTGTGGGCTTGATGAAGTCGACCTTTGAAGAACGTTCGCTGGGACGCGCCGAAGTGCGTGAAGTCTTCCATGTGCCCAAAGTGGGTACCATTGCCGGCTGTTACGTGACCGACGGCAAGATCGAACGCGGCCAGCTCACGCGCCTGATTCGTGACGGCATTGTGGTGTACGAAGGCAAGAACAGTTCCTTGAGGCGGTTCAAGGAAGACGCCAAAGAGGTGCAAAGCGGCTACGAATGCGGCATCGCCCTGGAGAATTTCAACGATATCAAGATCGGCGACGTCCTCGAGTGTTATTATATGGAAGAGATTCGTCCGGAAGTCGTCTGATGGCCAAACGATCGTCTGTCCAGGCGCATATGGTGGTCGGATACGGCGTGCTTACCTTTCATCTGCATGACTGCCGATCGCTGAAAGCCAAACGAAGCATCGTCAAGTCGATGATCAGCCAGATCGGCAACCACTTCAATGCTTCAGTGGCCGAAGTGGGGGCAAACGATATTCACCATCGCGCGCAGATCGGTTTCGCCATGGCCGGTTCGGATCACCAGGTGATCAATGCCAAAATGGACAAGATCATCAATTTTGCCGAAGACCTGGGGTTGGCGGAGATGATCGATACGGAGACGGAGATACTTCATCTTTAGACCGCCGCCAAGAAATGAAAAAATTACTGAAATGAAAGATTCAACGAATTGGTGATATGAGGCCTTTTACACGAAGCGACCGCGTTGGCGGTTTGATCAAACAAGTCCTGGCCGAATTGTTGCACAAGCACATCAATGATCCACGCCTGGCTGGAGCGACCATTACCGATGTGGAGGTGAGCCGCGATTTGCGGCTGGCCAAGATCTATTTTGCCACATCAGGTGGGAAAGATGCCCAAAAGGGCGCCCTGGACGGTTTTGCGCGGGCGCGCGGCTTTGTCAAACGGGAACTTGCGCAACGGTTGGCATTGCGGTATATGCCGGACCTTCAGTTTTACTATGATGAGTCGTTTGATTACGGCGCCCGTATTGAGAAGCTTTTAAAAGCGGTAAAAGAGGATCATGCAGACCATCATTGATCAACTTGAGCGGAACCATAAATTTCTACTGGCATCCCATACGTATCCGGACGGCGATGCCATCGGTTCCCTGTTGGCTCTCGGGCTGGCGCTCAAGGCCATGGGCAAGGATGTGTTTCTGTACAATCAAAGCCCGATCCCGGCTGTGTATCGGTTTCTGCCCTCGGTCAATGCCGTCCGGCAGCAGATCGCGCCGGACCAGGCTTTTGATGCCGCCGTGCTTCTGGATTGCGGCGATATGGACCGCATTGGTGCCGCGGCCGCCCAGACGATCGGCCGAATGCCGTTGCTGATCAACATTGATCATCATGTGACCAACACGCGTTTCGGGCACCTCCATTGGATCGATGTGGATGCCTGTGCCACTGCGGAGATCATTTACCGGCTGATCAAAGCTCTGCCGGTTGTGATCGAGCGCGGCATTGCAACGGCCATTTACACCGGCATTTTGACCGATACCGGCTCGTTCCGCTTTTCCAATACAAATCAGTCCGCCTTTGCAATCTGTACGGAAATGATCGCCCAGGGGGCCAATCCCTATGAAGTGGCTCAACACGTGTACGGCACATACTCTTTAGGACGTATCAAGCTCCTCAACCTGGCCCTGGACTCATTGGAGATTTCACCCAACGGCAAGCTGTCGGTCATGACACTGACCCAGCGCATGTTGCGTGAAACCAGAACGCAGGCCGAGGACATCGACGGCCTTATCAATTACGCCCGGCGTATCGAGGACGTCAAAGTGGCTGCTTTGATTCATGAACTAAGCAGCAACGGCGGTGCGCACAGGGGCCAAAGGCAGTTTCACGTAAGTTTGCGTTCCGATGGCAGCGTGGATGTGGCCAGCATCGCCGCGCGCTACGGCGGCGGCGGGCATGTCAGTGCGTCCGGATTCAGCGCGGAAACCACTTTGGCTGAATTGAAAGCCCGGCTCATGAATCTGGCCGAAATCATTCCGGACCTATGTGTGACGAACTGAACGGTATCATCGTTTTGGATAAACCGGCCGGTATTTCATCGGCCAAGGCTGTCGCTGAAGTCAAGGAGGCACTGGGAGCCGCCAAAGTGGGACATACCGGCACACTGGACCCCTTCGCCACAGGCGTGTTGTTGTGCTGTATCCATCAGGCGACCCGCTTGGCCCGTTTTTTCCTTCACGGGCACAAGTGTTATGAGGGCGTTTTGCGTCTGGGAACAGTCACCGACACCCAGGATGCAACCGGTCGCATCGTTGCCAGTCGCTCGGTTCCGATCTTGACCGAAGAAAGCCTGGCATCGGCCTTCAGCCGTTTTGAAGGCTGGCAGATGCAGCAGCCGCCGGCATACGCTGCGCTCAAGCACGAGGGCACGCCTTTGTATAAACTGGCGCGCCAGGGAACGCCGGTGCAAAAACCGCCGCGGCCGGTAAGGGTTTCGTTGCGTATGTTGGAAATAAAACTGCCCGACATTCGCTTCGAAGTCAACTGTTCGGCCGGCACCTACGTGCGCACTCTGTGCGCCGATATCGGTGATGTATTGGGTTGCGGCGGACATTTGGCCGAATTGCGCCGCACGGCCTGTTGCGGTTTCACCCTTGCGCAAGCTGTCTCTCTGGACAGGCTCAGGGAGTTGGGCCGGGACCGGGTAAGCCGATTGCTTGTTCCCATGGCCGACTCGTTAAAAGAGATGCCGGTGATAAGGGCCGACGGCGATTTGCTGAAGCACCTGTGCCATGGGAAAACCTTGACAGCTGACCGGATTGCGGATCACGCCATTGAAAGAACCGCTCCGGCGCAGCATCCGGTTGACTATCTCAAGGTGGTGGATGAAGAGGGCCGTTTGCGGGCGGTACTGCAAGCGGCCGATGGAGGCCTCAAGTACAATTATTGTTGTGTTTTTAACTGATTCATTGCACTATCCGGGCGAGTGTAAAAAGGAGGAAAGATACTGTGGTTTTATCGACGCAAGACAAAAAAGAGTTGATCCAACAATACAAATTGCATGACACCGACACGGGAAGTCCTGAAGTTCAGATCGGCCTGCTCACCCATCGCATCCAATACCTCACCGAGCACCTGAAGGTTCACAAGAAGGATCACCATTCGCGTCGCGGTTTGTTGATGCTGGTCGGGCGCCGCCGCCGACTGCTCAATTATGTGCGCAGCAACGACGTTCAGCGCTACCGTACCATCATCGACAATTTGGGCATCCGCAGATAACCTGGTTGCAAGGAAGCCCTGCGGCCCGCACAGACCGTCTCCAACGCCTCCACCACAAGGGCGCTGGATTTGGTCTTTGCTGAGGGTGGTCGATGCTGCTGCCGATGAAGACATGGCCGGAAAGAATAAGTAAATTAAGCCACTTTTGTTAAGCAACCCGGGCCGCCTAAAGAGGAGAAATTTAATGGAAATAAGTCTGAGCACCCAGCTGGGTGACAAACCGCTGACCATCCGGTCGGGCAAACTGGCCCAACAGGCCGGCGGCGCCGTACAGGTGCAGTACGGCGATACCATCGTTCTGGTCACGGTGGTCGCCGCCAATGAAGAAAAACCAGCCGATTTTTTGCCGCTTTCGGTGGAATACCAGGAAAAAATCTATGCGGCCGGGCGCATCCCCGGCAACTACTTCCGTCGTGAAATCGGCAGGCCCAGTGAAAAAGAGACGCTGACATCCCGACTGATCGACCGTCCCATCCGGCCTTTGTTTCCCAAGCAGTGGCGGTATGAGACCCAGGTGATCGCCACGGTATTGTCCATGGATCAGGAAAACGATCCGGACGTCCTTTCGGTCGTGGGCGCATCGGCCGCCTTGACCATTTCAGATGTCCACTTTGCCGGCCCGATCGCCTGCGTACGCGTCGGCCGGGTCGAAGGCCGATTCATCGCCAATCCCACTTTGAGCCAATCGCAGGTATCCGATATCAGTCTGATCGTGGCCGGTTCCAAAAAAGGTGTGGTCATGGTGGAAGGCGGTTCCAAGCTGGTGCCTGAAGCCGATATGCTCGAAGCCATTTTTTTCGGCCACCAGGCCATGCAGCCGCTGATCGATATTCAGGAGCAGCTTAAGGAATCCCTGGGTAAACCGAAACGGCCGTTTACACCGCGGGCAAAGGACGAGGTCCTATCCGCCGAATTGGAAAAAATGGCATTGGACCGCATCCGACAAGCCCTTGTCATCCCGCGGAAAGTTGAACGCGGCCATGCCTTGCGCGGTCTGAAGTCTGAAATTGCCGAATCCCTGGGAGAGGCCTACGCTGAACGAAAAGCCGAGGCGTATGAAATTCTTGGCGATATTCAAAAGAAAGCCTCGCGGCACATGATTCTCCAGGAAGGACGCCGCATTGACGGGCGCAAATTCGATGAAATCCGCCCGATCACATGCGAAGTGGCCCTGCTTCCCCGCCCGCACGGCAGCGCATTGTTCACGCGCGGCGAAACGCAGGTGCTCGGCGTGCTGACCCTTGGCTCGGGCCAGGATGAACAGCGTGTGGAAACCCTCAGCGGTGAAGAGATGCGGCCGTTCATGCTGCACTATAATTTTCCGCCCTTCTCAGTGGGCGAGGTCAAGCGCGTCGGTGCGCCCAGCCGCCGCGATATCGGTCACGGCGGTTTGTCCACCCGGGCGCTGGAAAGCATCCTGCCCGATCGGGAAAAGTTCGACTACACCATCCGGCTGGTATCCGAAGTATTGGAGTCCAACGGCTCTTCCTCCATGGGAACGGTATGCGCGGGCACAATGGCCCTGATGGACGGCGGTGTGCCCATAAAGGCGCCGGTCTCGGGCATTGCCATGGGGTTGATCAAGGAAGGCGACCAGGTTGTGATCCTTTCCGATATCCTGGGGGATGAAGACCATTTCGGAGACATGGATTTCAAGGTCACCGGCGCGCGTGAGGGTGTTACCGCCCTGCAGATGGACATCAAGATTCATGAGCTGTCGCGGGACATCATGCAAAAGGCCCTCGAACAAGCCCGCAGGGGTAGAATTCATATCCTCGACAAGATGCTCGAAGCGATTCCGGAACCGCGGGTCGATATATCTCAATATGCTCCCAAAATCTTCATTCTGAAAATCAATCCGGATAAGATCCGCGATGTCATCGGGCCGGGGGGTAAAGTCATCCGCGCCATTCAATCCGAGACCAATACGCGCATTGAAATCGAAGACAGCGGGTTGGTCAAGATCGCCGCCACCAACGAGGCGGAAGGCAAAATGGCCATGGAGCAAGTTCAGGCCATCACCATGGAGCCCGAAGAAGGCATGATCTACGAAGGCAAGGTGGTCAAAACCACCGATTTCGGTGCCTTTGTGCAATTGGCGCCCGGCACAGACGGCCTGGTGCATATTTCCCAATTGGCCAATCGGCGTGTTGCCAAGGTAACCGATGTGGTCAAGGAGGGCGATATCATCAAGGTCAAAGTCTTGGAAGTTTCCCAGGACGGTCGTATCCGCCTTAGCCTGAAAGCCGCCCTCGAGGAGGAAGCTAACCAAGGTGCCCCACAAAACCGTCCTTCCCAACGGGATTAGAATCGTCTCCCAAAAGATGCCTCACGTCCGCTCCGTCTCCATGGGGGTCTGGGTTGACGTGGGGGCCCGCGACGAATCCGAGGCCCAAAGCGGACTGTCCCATTTCATCGAACACATGATCTTTAAGGGGACGACCCGCCGCTCGGCCTACCAGATCGCCAAAGAGTTCGACGCCATCGGCGGCCACACCAATGCGTTCACATGCATGGAAAACACTTGCTACCATGCCAAGGTGATGGACACCCATTTGGATACGATGGTGGAAATTCTTTCCGATATATTCCTCAATTCGCTGTTCGACCCCGAGGAGGTAGAGCGGGAGCGACAGGTTATTCTTCAAGAGATCGGCATGGTGGAAGACACCCCCGAGGAGCATCTCCATATTCTGGCCGGCCGCAATTTCTGGGGGGACCATCCCTTGGGGCGATCCATCCTGGGAACCCGCGACAACATCCTGGGGTTTTCCGCCGATATGATCAAAAGCTTCTTTTCTCAATTCTACCATCCGGAGCGCATCGTCGTTTCGGTGGCCGGCAATGTGGATCACCATCGTTTCGTGGATATGGTAGGGCCTGCTTTCGCCGCCATCAGAAACGACCAGCCGCTTCCGGAAAGGTGCGTGCCGGCGATACGGCCGCAGACTCAGCTGCATAAACGCAGCCTGGAACAGGTGCATTTATGTCTGGCCACATTGGGGATTTCGGTCACCGACCCGCGCCGCTTCGCTTTTTCGTTAATGAACACCATTCTGGGCGGCAACATGAGTTCACGCCTTTTTCAGGAAATTCGAGAAAGCAGAGGCCTGGCCTATTCCATCTATTCTTTTATCGTGTCCCATGTGGATAGCGGTCTGTTCGGCGTATATACCGGTGTTGCCGCTGAAAATGCCCGTCAGACCATCGATCTGATCGTGCAGGCATTACAATTGCTGCGCACGTTTCCCGTAAAAAGCGCCGAACTGCGCGATGCCATAGAGTACACCAAAGGCAACCTGTTCCTGGCCGCTGAAAGTGTGGACAACCAGATGGTGCGCATGGCCCAGAATGAACTCCATTTCGGCCACTACATCCACCTAGATGAAATCATCCAGAAAATCGAGACGGTTACTGTGGAAGAGATTCAGGCCCTGGCTCAAGCGCTTTTTAGAACCGAACAGACCTCGCTGACCGCGTTGGGGCCGATCAATAAAAAAGAGTTTTCAAGCTTCGGTTTTAAACCCGACGCGCCGAAGATGAAAGTCGAACGCGGGCAAAGATGAAAGCGAAGGTACTCTGTCGATCGAATGAGTGCTCGCACCATCACAGACCCACTCCGCCCTCGTCTCAATTCAGAGTTGCTCCGTATGTCTGATGCCCCCATCATTTGTCTGAAACGCCTGCATCCCGAACGGGATCAAGATGTTGCTTTGCCCCGCTACATGACGGCGCATGCCGCCGGGATGGATCTCTGCGCCGCCGTCGCAGCGGAAATGACGGTTGAGCCCGGCCGCATTGCCCTGGTGCCTACCGGGTTTGCCATATCCTTGCCGCTCGGGTACGAGGCCCAGATCCGCCCCCGCAGCGGCCTGGCCATCCGGCATGGCATCACCGTCGTCAACGCACCGGGAACGATCGATTGCGATTACCGGGGTGAGGTCAAAGTAGGCTTGATCAATCTGAGCGATCAGAGGTATACGATCCGACGAGGCGAACGCATCGCCCAAATGGTGATCCAGCAGGTCTGCCGGGCGCAGGTCCGGGTGGTCGAAGAACTGGATGAAACCGAACGCAAAGAGGGTGGATTTGGAAGTACGGGTAAATAGGATCGGTCCGGCAGCAGACCGAAGATTTATGGACTCGGTTCATCCATTTGAATTGGATTACCGTACCGAATGACCCATTGACCTGAAGGCGCGGCGCACATGCAGCGGACGTTGCGACCGTTTCGATCACTTGAAGTGTTGGTCCTTGGTTCGCATCTCGGGTTCAGTGCTGCGAATCTTCCGGCTTCAACTTTATAAACTCACTTCGTCTCGTAGCAGCTACTATGGTTGAGCCCGCATCTGAAGCTGGTTGTTCCCTCTCGGTCTGCGTTTTGGCCAGCGGCAGCAAAGGTAATGCGATTTATGTCGGCAACGGACGGACCGCCTGCCTGGTGGATGTCGGACTCTCCGGCATTGAGATCGAGCGGCGCATGTGCGCGGCCGGTCTGACGGCCGATCAATTGAGCGCCATTGTGGTGTCTCACGAGCACAGCGATCATGTGCGCGGCGTAGGGGTCCTGTCGCGACGCTATCGCCTGCCGGTTTATATCTCCCCGCGCACCGAGAAAGCGGCCGGCTCTCAACTGGGGCGGCTGCATGAAATTCGTTATTTTGAGATCGGACGCCCGTTCGAGATCAACGATCTGACCTTCCATCCGTTTTCCACGTCCCATGATGCCGAAGATTCGGCTGGATTCACCATCAGTCAAAACGGGCGCAAGATAGGCATCGCCACCGATCTGGGCATTGCCACCGGCATGGTCAAGGAACACCTCAGGACATGCGCCTTGCTGATTCTGGAAGCCAATCACGATCCGACCATGCTGATCGAAGGGCCTTATCCCTGGCCGCTCAAGCAACGCATCAAAAGCCGCAACGGCCATTTGTCCAATGAAGATTCGGGCAATCTGCTGGCTGAAATCCGGCACGCGGGGTTGTGTCATGTCGTTCTGGCCCATCTGAGCGAAACCAACAACACACCCCAAAAAGCGTTGCTCGCCATTGAAAAGGCCCTGGGTACGGCCGGGCGGAGTTTTGATATCCATGTGGCCTGCCAGGATTGCTGCAGCAATCTGCTGATCGTGCACTGATTCCGTTCGGCAGCCAAGCATTGAACGTGGCCGAGGAAACTATCCCTCGGAGGGAAGGCCGGTTTGACGATGCGGGCGCGTTTGCTTCAGAGCATATGGCTTGCCTGCGATCCAACACCGGGGCAGTAGGTAGAATGATCGCAGCATTTGATGTTCACTATATGGGGGATGAGCATGCCTCCTGCGCAGCGCTGCTGTTCTTCGAGTATGCGGATGCGGAGCCTGCATTCGTCTATACGCACCTGCAACCCAGCCCGGCAGGCTACGTCTCCGGAGAATTCTACAAACGCGAACTTCCCTGCATTTTAAAACTGCTCGAAGGAATCGACCAGGCGATAGACGAAATCATGATCGACGGGTACGTGCATCTCGAAAGGAAGCCGGGCCTGGGACACTATTTGTTTGAATCTTTAGGTGGCCGGATTCCGATCATCGGGGTTGCCAAAACCAAGTTTGCCGGGTCTGCGGGGGCAGAGGTGTTGCGGGGCAGGAGCCGGCGTCCGCTGTACATCACCGCCGCCGGCCTGAGCCTGCCAGCGGCCTGCGCAAAGGTCCGCGCGATGCACGGAGCGCACCGGATTCCGACGCTGCTCAAGCAGGTCGATCGAATCGCCCGAAAGGGTGCAGATTTCCATCCGGCATGATGGCATAAATATAGAGATGAGACGCTTGACCTGCGCGGCTAAGCTGTGGCAACCGTGGCCACCCGCTCACCGAAGTGCACAAGCGTTTCAATGCCGCGGCCGGAGTATTCCAGGATATCGTCATCGATCCGGACGCGGCCGGGCTCCAGCACCGCGATGACCGTCGATCCGCCGAACTGAAAATAGCCTTTTTCCTCTCCGCGCCGGCAGGGACCGCCATCCGGCCGGAATTGGACGATGCTGCCCACCAGCATGGCGCCGACTTCCACCTGGAGCATGGCGCCCAGGCGCGTGGTATGAATCAAGCACCAGTGCCGGTAATTGGTGCAATGAATGTCCGGTTTGTGGCGCAGGGATAAGGGGCTGACGGAGTGCAGCGGGCCGCAAATGATATGAACCGGCTCCTGGATTCCGTCTTCCATGTATCCGAAGCGGTGAAAATCGCTGGGGGCCAGCCTGAAGATGAGACAGATGCCGCCTTTGAAAGAGGGCGCAAGGGATTGCATGCCCAGCAGTTGCGGAACGGTCATGTAGGCGCCTTTGATGCTCAGGGGCGTGTCGTTGTCGATCTGAAAAGCCTGCACGCGGCTGTCGGCGGGCGAGATCAACATCCGCGGGTCGTGCGCGATGGGGCGCGCGGCGGGTTTGAGGCGGCGAATGAAAAAATCGTTGAACGAGGCGAATCCATCCGCCGGAATCACGGCTTCGGACAAATCAACGCGGTACTGGGCGGTGAAAGCGCTTATTTTTCGCCGGCTCCAGGCGCTTTTCTGCAGCCATCCGTACAGGCGTGACAGGGGATGCTTACACAGCAAAGCGGCTGTGATCCGTCGTCCCCACGGCTTTCCGTAAAAAACGTCCATCCAACGGCGGCCGTACACCTGCTCGGTTTCAATGCGTCGGCTGCCGCGGTTGTATACCCATATTTCCTCGGCCGGTGCGGGCATATGTTTGCATCCTTTGTTAAACAAGGGCTTGGCCAAAAGTCCGAACTTCCGCAAGGCCTCAAACCCGAACTCCCGGCTACTTCGATTCTATTTTAACCGAGACCGCGAACCGTCCCGGACCGGCGAAGAGCAGTCCGATGCACACGCAAACCAGTGTCGCGGCGTACAACACCAATGTGCGGTAGCCCAGGGACATGAAATTATAGAAGTATAACGCGTAGATACCTGCCATAAAGGCAGCGCTGAGGCGATAAAAATAACCGCTGAGCAGTCCCAGGCTGGCCAAAGCCTCGATGGCCAGAAGGATCAATCCGGCTATCTGGGCTGAAACATCGGCCTGCAGAAAGCGTATTTCTTTGCCCGTCATGGTCCAGGCCCGTGCTCCGTTGAACAGGCGCGGCAGTGCGTGGGTCAGCATGATGGCGGCAATTCCCAGGCGCATGATGAGCAGTCCGGAATTGACTTGGCGTTCCGTGGATGTGGCCATATCTCTCCTCATGGTGGTTGTTCGTTTACCCCGGTTCTCATGGTCCGTTGCGTGCGCGTTCATCGGTTTTTGGACGCCGCTAGCCCAAACCGGCAAACGGGCCGACGGGCTGACAAGCCAACGTTGCCTATCTACTTTTCACCGATGAACAAAACCGCCAGGCCCAGTGTCAACTTGCTGTATCCCACCCGTTTGAATCCGGCCGACCGCATCATCCCGGCGAACACCTCGGCCGGCGGAAATTGGGCTACCGAGGCGGGCAGATACGTATATGCAAACGCGTGTCCGGAAAAAAGCCGCCCCAGCAACGGCAGCAGCCGGTTGAAATAGAACAGATAGATCCGGCGCAGGATGGATCGATCCGGCAAGGCCAGTTCCAGAACGGCCAACCGGCCTTCCGGCTTCAGGTGGTCGTAAAAGCAATGCAGCACCGTTACCTTGTCTTGGATATTGCGGATACCGAAGGCAATGGTGATGGCATCGAAGCAACCGCGGCCGAACGGCAAGGCAAATGCATCGGCCGCCGCCAGGCAAACGGCGCGACCTTTTATCTTGGAAAGCGCTCTGGCGAGCATCCGGGGGGCGAAATCCACACCCACCACCTGCGCCAGCGGGTATTGCGCGGCCACCTGCAGGGCGACATCGGCTGTGCCGCAGGCGACATCCAGGACGCCGGCCTGCTGCGGAACTTTCAGGCTGTCTACGAGGGCCCGCCGCCAGGCGACGTCGCGGCGCAGGCTCAACACGCGATTGAGCAAATCGTAGTGCGGCGCTATGCGGTTGAACATGTCGCGTACGAAAGGCAGCTCGCCCGATTTAATTGACAACCTAAGCTCTTGCATTAATTTTCGCCATTGATTAAGAGTATTGCCCGTCGTCCCGCGGTTCGGTTGCCGGATTGAAGAGTCCTGCCGGCGAAAAACACACGGATGCGCATCAAGTAACTGAAATGCATGTTGTTAACACAGAAAGCGGACCTTCAACAAGGATCAATCGGAAGACCATATGAGAGGTAAGAGAGACTATTACGAAATCTTGGGTGCCAGGAAGAACGCCGCTGATAGCGAATTGAAAGCCGCCTACCGAAAGCTTGCCTTAAAGTATCATCCCGATCGCAACCCCGGGGACAAATCGGCCGAAGAAAATTTCAAGGAAGCGGCCGAAGCATACGAAGTGCTGCGCGATCCGCGCAAACGCCAGATTTACGATCAGTACGGACACCAGGGTCTGGAGGGCACGGGCTTCTCTGGTTTTGGCGGCTTCGAAGACATCTTCTCCAGTTTCGGCGATATCTTCGAGGACTTTTTTGGATTCAGCACCCGCGGCGGCAGGGGCGGCGGACGCAGCCGATCGCAGCGCGGCGCCGACTTGCGTTACGACCTGACCATCAGCTTCATGGACGCGGCTTTCGGTGTGGAAACCGCCATCGATCTGGACAAGCATGAGACTTGCACGCGTTGCCAGGGCCACGGCATCGAACCGGGCACGCATGCCGAGACGTGTCCGCAATGTCGCGGTGCGGGCCAGATCGGTCGCAGCCAGGGCTTTTTTACCATTCGCACCACCTGCCCCCAATGCCGGGGCACCGGCCAGGTGATCCCCAACCCCTGCAGCCAGTGCAATGGCAGCGGCCAGGTGCTTGTCCATAAAACCGTGTCGGTTAAGATTCCCGCCGGAGTGGATAACAACTCCCGCTTGCGCCTGGCCGAGGAAGGCCAGGCCGGCAGTATGGGCGGTCCGCCCGGAGATCTGTATGTCTTTCTGCACATCAAGCCGCACGAGTTTTTCAGGCGCGAGGAAAATGACATTCTTTGTCAGGTTCCCATCTCCTTCATCCAGGCCGTCCTGGGCGATCAGATCGTCGTGCCGACCCTCAATGGGGAAAAAACTTTGGAAATTCCCAAGGGCACGCAATTCGGCGATGTGTTCCGCTTCCGCGGGGAAGGTATTCCATCCCTGAGGACCGGCCGCCGGGGCGATCAAATCATTCAGATCACCATCAAAACCCCGACCAGCATCAGCAAGAAGCAGGAGGAACTGCTCAGGGAGTTCGCCAAACTGGAGGATGCCAAATTCGGTAACCGGTTGAAAAACATTCTGAAGAGTACGGCCTCCAAGGCGGTCAACTGAGTCCGCGCATGCCTGAGCATGCCGGTAGTTTCACCACAGATGACACGGAGAGCAAGGCTTCTTGATACTACACCTGTAAGCCCTCGGGCCCTTCGGGGTTTGCCTGAAAACGACATCTATGCGCAATCGAATCTATGCCATCGCGCACCAAGGAGTCCCAGTCCAATGTTCGAACTAAAAGTCCTGACGCATTTCGCCGCCGCGCATCAATTGGAAATGGTTTCCAAAAAATGTGAAAACCTGCATGGCCACAACTGGAAGGTCGAGGTATGCGTGGCCGGCGAAAAGCTCAATCCGGCGGGCGTGCTGATCGACTTCGGCGAGCTCAAGACCCATGTGAACGACATCATCGCCAAGCTCGATCACAAGTTTCTTAATGAATTGGATCTTTTCAGCGGGAATCCCTCTTCTGAAAAAATAGCCGTGTATATTGCCGATGCCTTATCCAGACGGCTGTCCGGCAGCAGCATCCGGGTCAGCCGGGTAACCACTTGGGAATCGGAAGACGCCTGCGCTACGTATACCCCTGGCCGTTAGCCCCCGATGGTTTGCCCCTGGCCCCGATTTCCGTACACCATCAGTTGAAGAATAGACAAGCATGGACAGATGAAGCAGGGGTCAAATCAGGGTGGGTTCCAATTCCAACCGGATACCGAACCGCTGATGGACACTGTCTTGGATGGCGGCCGCCAGGGCCATCAACTCTTGTATCGATGCCCCGCCGTGATTGATCAGCACCAGCGCCTGCCGGGCATAGACACCCACATTGCCGATACGCCGGCCTTTCCAACCGCAGGCTTCGATCATCCAACCGGCCGATAGCTTGAAACCACCACCGGGCAGAGGATAGGACACCATATCCGGGGCGCAGGCCAGGATAGCGGCATGCTGCTTGTTATTGACTATAGGGTTTTTGAAAAAACTGCCGGCATTGCCAAGCATGGCCGGATCGGGCAGTTTGGCGCGGCGTAAGGCGCATACCCATTCATAGACCTGCCGGGCACAGGGCCTCGCAGCGCCCGAATCCTGTCTCAGGCGCTGCAGGTCGGGATAGTCGAGCACGGGTTTCCAATTTTTGGGCAAGTGCAGGCGCACGCGGGTGATCATGCACCGGCCGGACAGATTGCGTTTGAAGATGCTGTCGCGATAGTCGAAACCGCATTGCTCCGCCGCAAGAGAAAAGCTTCGGCCGGTCTTCAAATCCACGGCGTCCAGGGACAAGAATCGATCCTTCAATTCAATGCCGTAGGCGCCGATGTTTTGAATCGGCGCAGCACCTGCCGTGCCGGGGATCAGGGCTAAATTTTCCAATCCGGGGAAGTCGTTCTCCAGTGTCCAGGCCACCAGGTCGGGCCAATTCTCCCCGGCTCCGGCTTCAACGATCCAGGCCTGGTCGGTTGCCTGCACCATGTGCCGCCCCATGATTTCGATCTTGAGTACGACCGATTGCAGATCGCAGGTGGGCACGATGTTACTCCCTCCGCCCAAAATGAATTTGGGCGCCCGGCCATACTCGGGATGGGCCAGCACCTGATGGATGTCCGCCTCTCTACGGATATGGATGAGGGTGGCCGCCTTGATCGGCAGTCCAAAGGTATTAAACGGCCTGAGGTCGACGTTGTTTTCGATCTGCATGGCAAGATTCGGATCGTTGATGATGATGCCCCCCGGTCAAGTGACCGCCTGGCGCAGGTTGCAAGCTCTTTCCGATGCAACCGTGCCAGGCTCCTTCTAATCGGAAATGGTTCGTTTGGCAACTCATCCCATCGATCTGATCATATGCTCATCGAAGTGCAGCCAATCGGCGGAATCTTTCTTTGCTCTGTACATGGCCAGATCGGCGCGTTTCATCAATTCTCCGGCGGATTGGCCGTCTTTCGGAAAGCTGGCGATGCCGATGCTGGCAGTGACGAAATCGATGCGTGCGTCCTCAAATTCAAAGGGCTTGGCAAGATCGCGAAAAATACGCCGGGCGATGATATCCGGAGAAATCTCTTCCGGATTTTTCAAAATGATGGTGAATTCATCGCCGCCGAGCCGTGCGATGATATCGGTTTCACGGATCACGCCTTTCAAGCGTTCCCCGACCGCCTTGAGAAGCTTATCTCCGATCTCGTGACCATAGGTGTCGTTAACCAGCTTGAATTTGTTCATATCAAAAAAGAGCAGGGCCAAACCGGTTTGATACCGTTGCGCGTACCGGATCTCCGCTTCGAGCAGTTCGATGAAGGCTTTGCGGTTATACAGCCCGGTCAGCGCGTCGAAATAGGCCATGAAAATCAAATCCTGCTCAGATTTTTTTCTTTCGGTGATATCTCGGGTAACCCCCAGGATGCCGATGATATTTTGATTGTTGTCGGAAATGAATCGTGTATTGACCTCGGTCCATACCGTCGTGCCGTCCTTGCGCACTTGCTCGAGTTGCGTGGAGCGATGCTTGCGGCGGATGCCATCCGGATGACGGACGCGCTCCAGCTCTTCGGCGATGGCATGGGTGGCCGCTTGCAGGGAGTCGGGAGTCAATACGGCCGGCATGGCCATGGCCTTCAGCTCTTGCGGCGTATATCCCAGCAGGTGGTGAACCGAAGGACTGACGAAGGTGAAGCGGCCCTGCAAGTCAGTGGTCCAAATCACATCGGTGCTGTTTTCGGCAATCAGGCGGTAGGTTTCTTCACTCTGCCGCAAGGCCGCATCGGCGCGTTTGCGGTCCTCCATCTCAATCATGAGTTCATGGTTGCTGATTTCCAACCTGGCGGTCATCTCGTTGGCTTGCAAAATCGCCTCTTCCAAAGCCAGGTTGGACTCCTGCAATTCGTGTTGAACCGCGCGCAGGGTTTGCTCCGCTCGCCGGCGATCGTTTATTTCCTGGCTCAGTTCGGAGGTCTTGACCTGTAGCGAGTCCCTCAGGGCCGTTATGCGCTGGTACATGACCGCATTGGAGAGCGCCAGGGCCAGCCAATTGGAAATATGTCTGAGAAAAGCGGCTTCGTCGGGGGTAACCGGCCTGTGATCCTCCTTTTCGGGCAGCCCCAGCACCCCGATGAAGGTATCGTTGTGCACCAGGGGGACGATGCAGTCGGCATCGAGATCCGTCATCAACTGCAGCAGCGGCGCGCGTACATCGTCCATCTGCGGCAGCATCCCCAAGGTTTGCTTCTCGATCACATGCATGAACTTGGGCCGGTTGAGGTGCAAAGCGGGTGGTAAGGCCACCGGGGCGGCGTCCGAGCTGACGAGTTGATGCCGTTCTTCGTTAAGCACATAAACCTTGCTCCATGGATACGGCAGGACCGTGCGGATCGTCTTTTGCAACCTGCGGGCCAGATCATCGGTATCGCGCAATATCATGATTTCACTGATCAGGCCGGCTTCGCTTTTTCTCAGGTTGTGCCGCGTCCTGTAAAACAGCCGATCCATGAGGAGCCGTACCGCATGAATATAGATGTAGTTGCAGCAGAACCAGGCGGTCAGAATTGAAAATTGAGAAGCCGCCGTCAGCCTCCCGACCTGGGGTGCGTAACGGTAGACCAGATAGAAGTTGGGGAGCACGATCAGCATGCAAAGCAGCAGACGGGTCAGGGCGATGTGCAAAAAGCTGCCGATCTCCAGCAAGCGGTGCTTGAGCACGCCATAGGCCAGTATGGCCATCGGGATAAAGATGAAGTTGCCGGCCGGGTAAATATTTTTGCCCTGGATAGCCGGGATATTCATAAACATCAGCAGCGCAATCAAGCCAAACGAGAAAATCATGTACTTGTATTTCAAACGCAGCACCGGATTGGCTTCCACCCTCAAACGGCTGATAAAACAGTAGACGCAATAGGCCAGTATAATGGCACAATAGACCCCGAATAGCTGAAAGGCGATTCCGCCTTTGGCGATATAGCCCCAGTTGAAACGATAAAGACCGTGAAAATACCAATCACTTAGGGTGGTCAGGCTGAACAGCAAACTGATCCCCAACAAGACGCAAACCATGGCTTTGCGGCGGATATCCAGTATATCGTGAAAAAATGCCACCTGCACCACAGGCAGGTAGACATAAAAAAAATGCACCACGCGTTCGATGGAAAGAATCCGGCCGGGGTCATCGATCAGGTGATGCAGAATAAAAACCGGAGAAACCAGCGAATACCAGATGCAGACCAATGCAAAATATGTTTTTTCCCGTCCGCCGCCCCGCCTGGCAAGCGACAAGACCGCCAGATACAACCCGCTGATCAGTGATAACAACGGCGGCAGCAGGTAAATTGAAAAAGAAACGCGTAACACTCGTCCGAGCACCCCTTGTGAAAAGTCCCTGGAATTTGCGCCTTACGCTCTTGCACCGAAAGGCGGGCTATTTTAATATGCACTCATACAGTTATCGGCCGGTGTACAGATAAAATTGATAAGAAATGATGCTTCCACCCAACATGCCCTGCAGGCCGTCTCCCTGATGAAGGCGGCGCAGGCGCCACAGGTGCTCAAATGAACCAAGGGCCCCATTCCGATCCAGATCAGGCGCAGCGCTCGGCACTGGAAAAAAAAGCCCAGGAAATCGCCGATCTGAAAAATGCATTGCGCCAGGCCGAGGATAAATACCGGATACTGGTTGAAAATGCCAATGATGCCATATTTGTTTTACAGGACGGCCGAATCCGGTTCGCCAACCCCAAAGCGTTGGCCCTGGGCGGTGTATTGGCCGAAGACCTTGAAAAAGTCCCCTTTTCCGAATACCTGCATCCGGCCGAGAAGGAGACCGTCATTGAACGGCACGAAAAGCGCCTGCAGGGTGAAAAGATATTGAGTATGTATCCCCTGCGGATCATCACGCGGAAGGGAGATATGTTTTGGGCCGAAGTCAATGCCGTGCGCATTGATTGGGAAGGCCGCCCGGCCACACTGAACATCATCCGCGACATCACCTCGCAGAAATTATTCGAGGAGCACTATTTTCAAAACGAAAGCCTGGCCAACCTGCGCACCTTGTCCGGCGGCATGGCGCACTCCATCAACAACCTTCTAATGGGTATTCAAGGCCGGGTTTCTCTGTTGTACCGCAGCCTGGGACAGGATAATGTTTGTGTGGATCACCTCCAAGGCATCGAGGCATGCGTTGCGGATGCGGCCAAATTGACCAGGCAGATGCAGGGATTTGCGCAATCGGGCAAGTTTAACGTGACCCGCGTGAACATGAACGTGGTGATCGAGGAGGTCGCCGCCACCTTCACAGACCGGCGCGATCAGATCGCGTTGACCACAGCGTTCCAGCCCGATCTGTGGCCCGTGAAAGTGGATCGCCAGCAGATGGAACAGGTGGTCATGAATATTCTGCTCAATGCCTGGCAGGCCATCTCCGATAAAGGAGAGGTCATCATCAAGACCGAGAATTTCGAATTGTCCGAGGGCCGCGAAAAGTTTCAGGATGTGCGTGCCGGCAGGTGTGTCAAGCTCACTTTTCGCGACACGGGCCTGGGCATGGATGCTGCCGTGCGCAAACGTGTTTTCCAGCCCTTTTTCACAACCAAGGGGTACGGCAGGCACCGCGGGCTGGGGTTGTCCTGCGTTTACGGCATCATCACCAATCATGACGGCATGATCGATATCGACAGCATACCTGGCTCCGGGACCACGGTTTATATTTACTTGCCCGCGGACCTGGAGGAATCGGAGTAGCAATCGTTATTCGAATCGATGATTTGAATCGATGCTCTGAGTGGTCATGAAGCCCGACCATGCACTGAAGGAGAACACATGTCATCGCAAGTCGCTGACCGGTATCACTTTGAGACCGGCATTTACCGACCGCCCAGTGAGGGGGGAAGCTATTCGCTGCTGGTGCGTTTCACGCGCAATTGCCCATGGAACCGCTGCGAATTCTGCGCCATGTATAAAACCGAAAAGTTCGCAATACGTTCGGTCGAGGAAATCAAGCAGGATATCGATGCCATTGCCGCCTTATGCAACGAATTGAGGCAAAGCGGCACAACGGGCCAGGTGACCCGGGAATCGGCGGTGGCGCTGCTGAGCCGTTTTCCGGAGCTCAATTATCATCAGGGCTTTGCCATGGTCTACCAATGGCTGTTGTCAGGCGGCAAGACCGCCTTTGTACAGGACGCCAACAGCCCGATCATGCCTACCGATGCTTTGGTGCAGGTGCTGCGCTATTTGCGGAACACCTTTCCCTCGATCGCGCGGGTGACCTCCTATGCCCGCTCCAAAACCCTGTCGCAGAAAAAGCCTGAAGAACTCTCGGCCATACGGCAGGCGGGATTGGATCGACTGCACGTGGGTTTGGAAAGCGGGGATGACGATCTGCTCAAGAAAGTCCGCAAGGGGGTGAACGCCGAAGGGCATATCAACGGTGGCCGCAAGGCCATGGCGGCCGGGTTCCAGCTTTCCGAGTACTGGATGCCCGGATTGGGCGGCCGGGGCATGTGGGAACAGCATGCGCTCAATACAGCCCGGGTGCTCAACGCCATAAATCCTCACTACATACGTTCCCGCCCGTTTTATACCATTCCGCAAACCCCCATGTGGGCCGCATCGCAAAAGGGGGAGTTTCAAATGCTCACCCCTGAGGAGCAGTTGCTGGAGCTCAGGCATCTGGTTGAAGCGCTGGAAGTCACCTCGCGGGTATGCTTCGACCATGCGGGCAACTATTGGACGGACCGGCGCGGCCACCTGCTTTTCACACACAGCTATGAGGGGTACAAATTCCCCCAAGAAAAGCAAAAAGTACTCGACCGCATCGCAGAGGGGCTGCTGGCGGATAACCGCAGGCCGGACTTCTTGAACCTTTGATGCAACGTTCAACCGCCATTCTTCTGCTGATCGGCGCCGCGGTGATCTGGAGTACCGGGGGCTTTCTGATCAAGTGGGTGCAGTGGCCGCCGCTGGCCATCTCGGGCATGCGCAGCGCCATCGGCGGCATTTTCCTTCTGATCGTCTTCCGGCCGGGCCGCTTTACACTGAACCGCTACATGATCGGCGGTGCGCTTGCTTATGCCATCTGCGTCACTTGCTTTGTGCTGTCCAACAAGCTGACCAGCGCGGCCAATGCCATTTTGCTGCAGTATACGGCACCTCTCCATGTGGCCTTGTGCGGTTACTGGTTTTTGGGTGAGCGGCCGCGGCGCGTGGACTGGCTGGCTTTGGTGCTGGCCCTGTTCGGAATGGTGCTTTTCTTTCTCGATGATCTGACCTTGGAAGGACTGTGGGGGAACCTGGTGGCCTTGATTTCGGGCCTGGGTTTTGCCTGGATGGCGCTTTTTTTGCGCAAACAAAAGGATGCCGCGCCGATTCATTCGGTCATCCTCGGCAACCTGATCGCCGCGATGGTCGCATTGCCGTTCATGTTCCAGTCCGCGCCATCCGCCAAGGGGTGGATCGGATTGGTGTTGCTGGGCCTGTTTCAGGTAGGCCTGGCTTACGCCTTGTTCACGCTGGCCATCCGTCATGTCACTGCGCTGGAATCGATGCTCATACCCACCATCGAGCCGATTCTCAACCCCCTGTGGGTGCTGTTGCTGCTGGGAGAAAAGCCCGGCCCTCTGGCCCTGGTCGGGGGCGGAATCATCATTGCAGCCATACTGTTGCGAAGCATCGAGCCCTGGTTGAGAAGAAGGGCCTTTGCACCGGCTGTAAATCTGGAAGCCGCATCGCGCAATTCGAAGCCGGCCTTAAATCCGCATGATCCCAAACGGTGAGCCCGGAAGTCTATCCTAGCGGATCTCCAGGACCGGGGTCGTGATGGCGGCCGGCATGTATTCCCAATCTTTGTTGCAGAAAACCGCCCGGATGACATAGCGGCCGCCGGGCAGGTCATCAGGCAAGTGCCAGCGGATGTTCATCAGCTGCCCGATGTCCGCGAACTGGGCGCACGGACTCTGCGCCTCCCCGGCAAAGGTCGGCCGAAAAACGGCCGTTCTTTCAGCCGCGCCTGAATCGCTCAGCTTTTCCAATACAAATTCAGGCAGGATACCGATCGGAAAGGCGGTCATGCGGGTAAAGCGTAGCGCCAGGGCTTCCCCCGGTCGGTAAATATCAAAATCGGTATTTAAGCATATCAGCTTGTTATCGGTCGAAATGTCGGTGCCTACCCCCGACGTCTTTTCATCCCAGGATCGCGCCGGCCCCACATCCACGTGCACCGTGCTGCCGTGGTAATAGCCGGCGCCCCCGAATCCCAATTGGCGCACATAGTCCCATACCCGCCGGGAAGCAACGCCTGCAATCCGGATATCGGCCGCCATGCCATATTGATGCAGGCTGGCGGAGGCCGCCAACCGGCCTGTTTCGCGCAGGTGGGTATTATAAGCAGGGCTGCGCCACCCGGATGAAATTTCGATGCGCGCAGCGGGCTTGAAATGATCCTGTAGAAAATCGATGAATTCGATCAAGCGCAGGGAGATTTGCGCCAGGGGAGTGTCCGCCGGCGCATCAAACACCTTCTGGATGGTCAAAAGGGCCGTGGAATCGTATAGACCGTTTTCTGCACGGTAGCGGCCTGAAAAAGTTTTTCCGCTCTTCAGGCCGACCAGATGGAGGCGTCCGTCGCCGGTGTAGAAAAAGCGCTGCGGATCCTGGGCCGCGGCAGTGCCTGGCAGGCCCGGCATTGTCAGCAAGAGCCCTGCGGCAAGCAGTAAAACTGCCGTTCTAGAGGCGCGCACCATCATCATGGCTGTCATGAATAGCACATTAGTGTCCATCCAGAAATGGCTATTTTCGCCGATTTCGGTGTTGGGCGGAAATTTTAATCCTCGAAATATGTCCATATATTCCTGCGGTTAAAATTT
>QZKV01000069.1 GCA_003599575.1 Desulfobacteraceae bacterium
GCCGGAGGTGCCCTGAACGGTGAGCGAATTGGTAAGCCGATAGGCAATTGTGGCCGGCCAGGTGCTGTCGGCCGTCAAGCTGCCATCGGTGACCACAAGGGCGCTGGATGCGCTCAGGTTGTTGAAAGTGGTGCTATTGGCAAACGGCGCCACCCGGTTGGCCGGCAGCTTGACCGGATAGCTATTGGTCCAGTTGACGATGTTGCTATCCAGGACAACACTGCCGCCGGCCGAAAAATCGATGCCGTGATTGAACGTGCAGCCGGAAAGCGTGCCGGCCGCGTTGCTGGTATAGTCCAGATCGTATCTTACGCTGTGCTCGAAGGTGCACGCCACCAGGGCCGGGTTGCTGGCCTCCACCCTGACGGCCGCATAATTGCTGTAGCTATTGCCGGCATAGGCCACCGTGCAGTGTTCGAGCCGGCACGAGGCATCGCTGGCCGTGTTGCGAAAATTGATGCCAACCCAATATCCAGGCGTCGGGCTCGATGAGTTGGCTGTGAACACGATCGGCGCTTCCGGTGTGCCCTGGGCCACCAGGGCGCCCGGACTGCCCGAACTGTTGCCAACATACAAACCACAGCCGGAGTTAAAGCGCATCTGCACCCCGGGCTCAATGGTCAACGTAGTAACTCCATCATCGCCATCGGTGCCTTGAACCGTGATGCTGCCCGTGACGATGTAAGGACTTCCGGCAAGACTCCATATCGTATCCACGGCAATGGTGCCGCTGACCGTGGTGGCGGCTTCTGCGGTGGAAGCAAAGATTATCAGCAGCATGGTCATATAAAAAAAGGGGGGAATCATCCATCCGCTGCGGCGACTGGTGCGCGTCTGCCTCCGGCTCCGTCTGGTTTTCTTATTCAGGGCAGTCATCGCTTCCTCTTGATGCTCCGTTTACTGGTCCGTTGCTCTTCTATGGGCAGCTTCTGCATACGCCAGGGGCGGCGATATGTTCTATTTGAGTGCGTCCGGACGGGTGCCGGTCTTTCACGTACTGTT
The DNA here is from genome assembly GCA_003599575.1 of Desulfobacteraceae bacterium. Taxonomy (GTDB): domain Bacteria; phylum Desulfobacterota; class Desulfobacteria; order Desulfobacterales; family Desulfosarcinaceae; genus Desulfatitalea. The sequence continues at coordinate 1,003 of QZKV01000069.1, forward strand.
CGTATGCACTCCAGCCATCCTGCAGAAAAAACACCCGGCGGATGCCGGCCTGTTCCAACTGGCGCCGGATGCGGTCGTTCTCCCGGCCGCTGTCGGCGGATATCAGAACGCTCAGAAATGGGTCGGCGCTTTTTTCCTTCAGCAGTGCCTTCAATCTCGCCTGCCCGGTCGGGTTGTCCATCAGGGGCACGGTTTTGGCATCTGCCACCTCAATGTCCCCTGAACGTTTCTTTACGCCCGCGGCATCGATGATCAGGTGATGGGCGCAGCCGGTTTCCTGGAATAAAATCTGAGGGGTAATATCGTTCAGATGCTGCATGGCAAACGGATCGCCGATCAACTGCCCGCCCTTTTCTTTCCAGGCCAGCAGGCCGCCGGCCAGAATGGCGGCCTTGAATCCGGCCTGGTGGAGTTCATCGCAGGTTGCAGTCATTTGACTTAGGGAAAAGCCTTCGTTCACCAGAACGACCGGTTTGGTTTTGAGAAAAGGTTTGGTTTTGATTGCGTGCAGTGCGATGTTGAGCGAGCCGTGAATCCGATACTTCTCATACTCGCCGGGCAGGCGGACATCGACGAGGTGGATAGTCTTCTCCTTCAGTCCTGCCATTGCAGCCGGTACGGATGTGGCCAAGGCCGGACTGATGGTTGTGCTTTGCTGCAGTATTCGGCCCGCCGGCGGCTCAGCGGCAAGGCAGCTTTGTCCTTGGGCGGCGATTATCAGCAAAATAGCTGTTGTTAAAGAAGCAATCCGTGTTCTCATTTGACCTCGCCTTCCTTTTCGACATTCATTATTCCATGTTCGATATTCGATATTTAAAAGATCTTTTCCAGCTCCCACAAGTGCCATCATTCCAGCGAATAACGAATATCGAACAAGGAATTTCGAATTATGAAGTAATTCTTAAGAAAGAAGCTTAGTTTCCTTGCCTCTAGCAGTTTTTATACTCTTCACAAATATCGCAATTAACTGGTTGCTTTCATCAATCAACGGTTCAAGTTTTGATTCCAGCTTTATCAGCTTAGCTCTGCCAATCATGAGCAACCACACCCTTGTTTCACGGAGTTCTTTAAGAGATATCTTCATCTTATGTATAAAATCCGACCGGGATTCTGCACTTTGCGCTTCGCCGTAATTAGAGGCGGGCGCTGTGCCACATCGAATTATTTGCCCCGCAATGTGATTACCGGCTTTGGTTTTTGGCAACACTTGGGCTGTATCTAGAATTCGAACAGCAAAATCTATCAATCGATCTTCTAAATCGAATTTTTTTCCATCCCTGGACATTAATTATTCCTTATTTCAACATTCATATTCCTCATTCGATATTCGATATTCGATCTATATCCACTGCGCTGGTCTGGTCGGCGACGATCTGTGTATCGGCGCTCCAACTTTGTACGCCTTCCAGATCCACCCGGAAGCGGTAGGCGCCTTCGGGCAGGATAAAAGCGACCCAGCCGGCGCTGTCGGTAACGGCGTAACGGCCCAGGTAGCTGCCTGAAGGTGTAAATAGATAGACCCGCGCACCGGAGACATCCGTCATGTTGCGCTGCACGTGGATATCCACGGCGCCTTGTAGAATATGCACGGCAGTATTCCGGGATTGAAACGGCTGCGACCAGTACTGCCGGCCCAGATAGTCGGCGCGGATCTGATACGCCTGATCCGGCAAGGTGAAGCGAGCCTGTCCGCTTTCATCCGTCGTGCGGCTGAGGCCCGTGTAGCTGCCGGCAGGAGTAAACAGGTATACCCGCTGACCGCTCAGGGGGTCATCGGTTCCCAAATAGTTTCCGGTCACATCGACCGTTATGTCGTGGTGCGGAATATCGATATTTTCCGAAAGGGCAGCGGGAATGCTTATGCTTTCCGACCAATATGGGTGCCCCAGATAATCGGCGCGGAATCGAACGTTTCCATCGGCCAGGTCGAAACGGACAACGCCCTGGTCATCTGTGGCGCCGTGATAACCTGTGTAGCTGCCGGTTCCATTGAAGACATAGCAGCGTACACCTGCCATGGGAGTTGCCGCGTCTTGTCTTACCGTCAGCGCAAACGTACCGCCGCCCACCGATATCACGACCGGGTTGACCTGGTCGGCGGCAGCCGCCTGGGGCGTGCTCCAGAATTGATGGCCCTGGTAATCAGCTCGGAAAAGATAGGTGCCGGCCGGCACATGGAAAACGGCCCGGCCGGCCGCATCGGTGTCGGCCTGGCGCCCCAGGTAGGCGCCGGATTCGGAGAATAGGTAGACCCGTATTCCTTCTTTGGGAAGCCCGGCGCCGGTGACGGCGACCTGAACATCGGCCATGGGAATGGTTACGGCGTGATCCTGATGATTGAATACATCGCACCAGTAATGGCGGCCCATGTGGTCTGCGCGCGCCATATACTTTTGACCGGGCAGGTGGAAGGTTACCCTGCCTCCGGCATCCGTATCCTGATAGCGGCCAAGGTATGACCCGGTAGGTGTAAAAAGAAATACCCGCACGCCGGCAAAAGGCGCATCGGCTCCCTGAAAACGCCCCTGGACGGTGATGTTTACCGGCTGGTGGTCGATGGGCAGGACAACCTGGCTGCTTTGCGGCACTTGAATGTCATCAGTCCAGTAACTGTATCCGAGGTAGTCCACTCTCAGGCGAAAGGCGCCCTGGGGCAGATCAAACAGAACCGTACCGGAGGTGTCGGTTGTTTTGTATACATTCAGGTAAGTTTGATGTTGGCTGAACAGATAAACTCTCAAATCGGACATTGGAGCGGCCGCGCTGTTTTTAACGACAAGTTGCAGCGGACCGCCGCCGGTATCGATGAGCACTTCACCGGGAATCGCTTGCGGCACAACGATGGGGTCACTCCAGTACTGATTTCCGAAAAGATCGGCCCGGAACATGTAGCCGGCGCCGGCCGGCAGATTGAACCGGACCCGCCCTTGATCGTCGGTGACCAGGTAGAGGCCTTGATACGCTCCGCCTTCTTTGAACAGGTAGACCCGGATGTTTTGCGCGGGCCCGGCGGCCGTACGGATAGTGACATCCACCGGCGCATGGGCGATGGTCATTTCGGCGGATAAAGCCTCCGGCACCTGCACCACCTCACTCCAGAACCGGCAGCCGAGGTAGTCTACCCGCAGTTTGTAGGCGCCGGCCGACAGATCGAAGGCCACCCGTCCATTGCTGCCGGTGATGCCGTGAAGCCCGAGATAACTGCCAGTTGAATTGAAAAGGTAGCAATCGGCACCGGCGAGGGGTTGGTTGTCTTCCTTGAGAATAGTAAAGGCAAATGAACCACCGCCGGTGGATATCCCGATCTCGTGGAACTGATCCGCGGTCAATGTTTCATTTGCGCTCCAGAACTGGCCGCCTTGATAATCGGCTCTGAATCGATAAGTACCTTCGGGCAGGCGGAACAGGCATTGCCCATCTGTATCGGTGTCGGCGTAGGTTCCCAGATAGCTGTTTGCTTCACTGAACAGGCTAACCCTTACGTTCATAAGAGGATGCCCCGCGCCGGTGACAGTCACCCGGGCATCAGACATGGGCACGGAAACGGCCGGGTCCTGCCAATTGAATTCGTCGGACCAGAACTGCCGCCCCATGACGTCCGCCCGGACCTTGTATGCTTTTTCGGGCAATTCAAATTTGGCGCGGCCTTGATCATCGGTCTCCCGCATGGTTCCCATGTAGTTGCCCGCAGCGGAGAAGAGGTAGACTTTGATCCCTTCAAGTGGATCTGCATTTTGCTCAAAGCGCCCTTCAACCATGACCTGAATCTGTTGATGCGGCAGGGATAACGTAGCCGAGGTATCGGTGACCACCTGCGTATCGGCACTCCAGAACTGATAGCCCAGATAATCGGCGCGCAACCTGTAATCGCCGGCCGGCACGTTAAAGCCGACCCGGCCGTCGTCATCGGTAACCGCATGCCGGTCGAGATAGCTGCCGCCGGTGTTGAAGAGGTAGACGCGTATTCCTGTCAGCGGTCGGTCATCGCCCTTGTTCACTTCAACTTGCAGCAAACCGCCACCGGCATTCACCACCGCCGCATTGGCAGCGCCGCCCGCAATGGCAGTAACAGGGCTCCAATATTGACTGCCGTATAAATCGGCCCTGAAAACTACACTCATGCCCACGGGCAGATTGAAGATCACCTGTCCGTTGGCATCGGTGGTCAGATATAGTCCAAGGTAGGCGCCGGATTGGCTGAAGAGATAGACCCGCACACCGGAGGCCGGCCCCGCAGCGGTATCGATGGTGACGACGACCGATTCTTCCGGAATAACCACCTGAATGGATCTTGTACCGGGCAAGGCAATGGTGGATGACCAGTATTGACCGCCGAGATAGTCGACGCGGAACTTATAATCACCATCGGCAAACAGGTCGGGATCAAAATGAACCTGCCCCTCCCCGTCGGTAGTTGAATGCCTGCCTGTGTAGCCGCCGGCCGAAGTAAACGCATATACCCTGGTTCCGGCGAGCCTTCGTTCTTTATCGGTCGAGACTGAAACAGTAATGGCCGGCGCTTCGAACAGGTAAGTTTCCGTGACAACCGCACTTTGGTTGCCTGCGGTATCTACGGCTATGAACCGGATTGTGGTGGCCTGGGAAACAGTCAGGGGGGCTGAATAGACATCCGAGCCGATCGTAGGTTCGCTGCCGTCCAAAGTGTAGTAGATCACGGCTGCTTCATCGGTGGCGAGTGCGACCAGGGCCGCTTCGGCGTACGTGGCGCCGGCCGGCACTGCAGAAGCTGTGGGCGGCGTATGATCGATGGTCACCGCCCACGGGCAGTATACGGCCGCCCTGGAAAAAGTATCATCGATAACCGCGTAGATGTAGAACGTCCCTTCCATGCTGCCGATGTCCCAGGTGTAATAGTCTGCTGTACCATCGGGATCTTCTTCCACGCCCTCGACGATCAGGACGCCGTCTTCACCCGTGGTGTCCGTGTCGTAGTAGAGCGAGATGGTTGCATTGCTGTCCGGATCGGAATCGCTCCAGCGAGCGCTGATCCCCTGGGCATTGGTATGGACCGGCGCGTCCGGGGTGAGGAAGCTGAGCTGCGGCGCCAAGTTGACACCGTTTACTTTTACAAAGAAAGAACCGGTTGCAGACCATTCACCGGGAATGCCGTGCTGGTCCACGGCCTGCACGCGCCAATAATGCCATGTGCCGGAGGACAGGGGCGATATACCCGGCCACACCGGATCGTCCGCTTCGATGTAACCTGCCGGTTGAGTAAAGTCCGGAGCGGTATAAATTTCAAAGCGATACCTCAAGGTGTCCTGATCGATGTCCGACACCGGATGTACCGCCAGGACAGGCGTGCGCGTGTTCACCCAGGCGCCTGCGCCGGGATTTTTCAGTTCGGGGACGGGCGGCCGCTCATTGACTGCATTGACGAAAAAGCTCGCCGCACTCCAGCGGCTTTCAGCCGCGCCGTCATTGCTTTTGACGCGCCAGTAGTATCGGGTGTTATCGGCCAGGCCCTCCACCGACCATGTCGTTGTCTGATCCATGGGCGATATCGGCTCTGACACGACTTTGCCGGGGTCCTCGAATGACGGTTCGGTGTCTATTTCGAAGATATAGGTTAGGTCGTCTCCGTCGGGATCGGTCGAATTCTCTACGACCAGGTCGACCCCGTTGGAAGTGATTTCAGAACCGTTTAAAGGCGTTGCGATGACAGGCGCCGAAGGGGCCGCGTTGGCCGTTTCCACCAGGAACGATGCCAGGGGGCCGGGAGTTCGCGCACCGCGGCTGTCTCGGGCGACAGCCCGCCAGTAGTAAACATATCCGTCTTGAAGGGGTGCATCCACTGTCCAGGCGGCCTGGTGACCGCCACCGGCGGCCACGCTGCTGACCGAGGCAGCGATTGCGCTCATGGCGCTGTCTGTGTAAACTTCGAAGTCATAGGTAAGCAGGTCGTCGTCGAGGTCCCGGCTGCTGCTGATTTCAAGGACCGGGGTTGGGGTGTCGACGCTTGTTCCGTCGGCCGGGAAGCTGATGCCGGGAGCAGTGGGCGGATCGTTATGGAGATCCGTGAAAAAATGGCCGTAGGCCCAATTGCTGCTGCCCGTAGCGTCTGTTGCCTTCACGCGCCAGTAGTGAAAGCGGTTGTCGGTTAATGCATTCGGCACTGTCCAGACCGTGGTGTTGATCTGGGGGATGATGCCGCTCTGGGATGCTACCAGGACCTTGAATTCCTTGTCGGCGTAAAGTTCGAAAGTATAGGTATAGTCATCCCCTTCGGGATCGATACTGTTGGAAATTTCAAGCTCGGGGGTCAGCAGGTCGATATGGGCTCCGTTTTGCGGCTCGATGATCTCGGGCACACTGGGTACGCTCTGGGATTCGGCCGGATCGAGACCGTTGAGAAACTCTTCCAGGTCGGAGATACCGTCGCCGTCGAAATCGCCGCTGCCGTCCCGTTCCAGGGTGTCGAAATGTTCGCGTTCCCAACCGTCCAACAGGCCGTCACCGTCGGTGTCGTCCTGGGAGAAAATGCGCACGACAACCTGGCGCGCTGATTCCAAAAGGCCGTCGGTGGCGATGAACCGGAGGACATAACGGCCGGCCTGGCCCGGACTGGGAGTCCAGTTGAAAATGGCGCTGCCGTTGCCCTGATCTTCAAAGGAAGCGCCCACCGGCAAACGTTCCGCGGCCAGGCCCGGTATGGTGCCGTTGGGATCGGTGGCTGTCACCATAAAGGATAGTTGCTGGCCTTCGATGCGCGTTTTTTCCGGGATGAATGCGATGACCGGCGCCTGGGGAACATCGGCCGCGCTCTGGAAGGTGATGGTGTACACGCCCGGTGTATTGTGATCGAAAATATTGACGAAGTACTGCCACGGCCCGCTGCCCGCGCGTGTTTTGGAGAGCCATACATTGGCGGATTTGACGCGTTTGCCGTCCGAGCGGAACGCTTCCTTGATCAACAGGTCGCCATTGGTCGGGTCGATGACGCGGGCAAACATTAATCCGGCCGTAGGCGGGGTTGTCAGCTTATAGCCGCCTCCCGGGTTCGGTGTCAGAGATGCGTTTGCGGACTGATGCGTGACATCGGAATCGATGTTGTCGGATTCGTAGACTCGGTATACATCGTCATCGTTGGCCAGGAAATCTTCAAGGGTATCGCGTCCTTCAGCGTCCACCAACACGCTTTTTACCAGAAAATGAGTGCGCACATCATCTTCGGCGATCAACGATGTCATCTTGCCGCCCAGTTCATCGGCATGGGAAAACTCGGCATCAAACGCCGTGAATCGTCCCGAAACCGTGCAACTCATGATCCAGCGCGCCAGGCCGGCTCTATCCGGCGGAATATCCCCGAAATCCGCCAGCAGGCTGTTGGTGGCCGGCCGGCCGTTGACCGTGCTGCCTTCGATCTGAAAACCGATCAACAAGCCCGTATCATTACCCATGATTTTAGGCTGGGCGGACTCAACTTTCAGCGCACGGGCGTAGCCGAACCCTTTGTTGCGGACCCGCAGCCCGAGATAAAAGGGAACGGGCGCTTCGACCGCACTGCTCCAGGCGTCATCTCCATAGACATCTCTGGGCAGGAAATAATCGAGCACCAATTGCGGCATGGGTTTGACAAAGATATAGTCGGGCGTGACTTCGATGGTTTCGCTTTGGCCGGCGGCCGTGTAGGTAATCGCGGCGCCGACAAAATAGAGGGTTCCGCTTGCAAGCCCGTTGGAAGCTCCCGCCGCCGGTACGATCAACCAATGAATGTCGGCGGATGTTTCTGGGGCCACACTGCCTGTTCCTTCCACATTGTCGATATTGTCCATGGTATCGATGCGAATGAAAAACAACGCACTGGTATTGCCGGGATCGGATGATGCCGGAATCGGGTTGCCGTGTTCATCGGCAAACTTGACAGTGACGGCGACATTCTCGATGGGAATGTGGGAAAGGCCGTTATTGATCCGCATATGGGCATCGAAGGCCTGACGTTCAAGCGTCAGTTCCTGGCGGATTTCGATTTTCACGGTGGCGCACAGGGCATGGCAGTCATGCGGAGACAACTTAAAAAAGGTTAATGCAAGAGAAAACCAAACCAATGCAAACCACAACTTATGCGGATTGGCGCGCCGGGTCATGAATGATTCCCCTTTAATGCTCTTTAAGTTAATGAAAGCGTGTTTGCTCACTTCTCCCCCTCGTTTGCGCAAGGGAAGTAAAAATTTTTCCAAGCCGGATCTCTTCCAGGCTCGGGAGCCGTTTAGCGATTAAGGCTGACCTTCAATTCTTTTGCACCCGCATCTACTATAATGGATCCTTTATCCTGTTTCGAAGGCCGTACTATTTGGAAAGCGATGTAAGTGCTCTGTTCAGACATGAGGTTTTTTCGCTGTGGATCGGCGACATGCCATCTCCCGTTGTGGTAGAATTCAGCCCAATTGTGATAATCGCCTAAATCCAAAACACCACTGTTCGGGCATACGAATCCACCGACAACCCGTGCCGGGATATCGTTGGCCCTGCATAAGGCGACAAAGAGATGAGCATACTCCGTACAATCACCCTCTCCGTATCTAAGCGCATAGGCCGCGCCCCGTGTGCGTTTGGTATATCCAATGTAGACGATCTTCTCGCTCACCCATGCGAAGATCTTGCGGATGGTTTCCTGAGGGGAAACGGTTTTTAGTTGGGCGGCCAGCGCCTTGATCCCGGCATCGTCCGATTCGATCATCGGTTCCGGTTCCAGGTACTCGGTCAAGTCGTTCGTGTCTGTTTTGCGCGGTTCTTTCCAAAGTTCGATATCGCTTCGCACCGTCATGATCTTGGTTGCATAGGGCGGAATGATGTCCCATTTGAAATGCAGGATGCTTTCGTAAGGCTGGACAATCGATTTGAATGGCCGGTCCGCATCAATGCGGATGCGCTGCTGAAAGGCCGTTTTTTCAATTGGGCCTCTAACCTGTACGGTTGCGTTTTTAATGACATGGCTGGTGGGGTTTTGTACCGAAACAGTATATCTGATGTGAATCTTTTGGTCCGGAGGTAGCGATTTATCGGTGAAGAGATAGAGCAGGATCCCCGCAGATAAAGCACAAAGGATGATAGCGATCATGAGGATCTGCTTATTCTGAACCATACGCATTCCGCTCAATCCGGTTGAATAGGTACAGGATATCCGCAAATGTTCGCTAAGAGGTGGTTTTAAAATCTGCCCTCGGGCTCTGAACTCTTCTGCCGGGGCACGGGTTCAGCCCTCGGAATACCAAATGATTCCTGTGGTTGAACTAATCGCCCCAGCCCTGACTTCGGGCCCGATTGAAGTTTTAAAACTACTTCCAGTAAAGTTAATTTTCCGATATTTCGAACGTATGAAGCCGACGAACAAAGCCATCGCCCCGGCAAAATGGGCCACTTGCCTTTAAATCTGGAAATTGGTTCGTGCTTCATCGCTTCCCGGGCGGCCTCGGAAAGACTGCCGGGAAGCAAGGCACGATTTATATCAACACCTGATGAAAGGCTGTTGGTCGGATGAAGTTAATCGCTTCGGGAATAATGACTGATATCCTAAATTTTATGGTTCGACAATACTAAATAATTCGCTATGTAATACGGTACCTTTTTAAGTAGTTTTCTGTCTATACTACTGAACTTTCAATAGTTTTTAAAAATGCAAATTTTCGCAAATTTCAAAATAGGTCACCTCTTTTTGAAATATTTTTCTTCGCGCCGGCCCGCAATGGGTCGATCTTCGGGGTCAACCTCTTTTGCTTTTACTTCATGCCACAGAAATGTTTCCAAGCGTTCCTCAACCAACCTTTGCGCCGCGAGACGACGTCCATGATCACCCGCATGGCTGAGCAGCGATTCCGATCAAACAAGGCTATCGTACAATCTGCTTTTTCTATTCAAACGCAAGCGGCGCAGTCATTTCTTCCATGCCGGGCAGTTTACAAGGCATTCCTTGCTCAATCAAAATGGTAGTGCAACCAACACCAACCCAACCAACTCAACAAACCCAACTTGCCTTGGGCAATGATACGGGCTATGTAAACCTTTTATTATCCTGGGATCGACGACTCGACCACTTATGCAAGCCACACGATTCGATCTGACCATCGGCGGAAACGATCCGCGCACTGCCTGCGATGCGCTGGCGGCCCGCACCGGTCTATCCAAATCAAAAGTGAAGCAGGCCATGATCAAGGGGGCGGTTTGGCATCACAGGCCCGGCGCCAAACCGCGCCGCATACGCCGGGCCACGACGGCCGTACGGCCCGGCGAGCGGTGGATCTTCTATTATGATCCGGCCATTCTAGACCTGCAACCGCCCCCGGCAAGCTGCCTGATGGATTACACTCAATACAGCATCTGGTACAAACCCGCCGGCCTGATGACCCAGGGCACACGCTTCGGCGATCACTGCGCCCTTGTGCGCCAGGTTGAACATCATTTTGAGTCCAAGCGCAAAGTCTACCTGGTCCATCGCATCGACCGCGAAGCATCGGGTTTACTGATCGTCCCCCACAGCCGAACGGCGGCCGCACGCATCTCAGCGCTTTTGCGCGGGCGGAAGATTGAAAAACAGTATTTGATCCGGGTGCGCGGAGACCTGGCCCGGTACGAATCTTCGGGCACCATCGATCTCGCGTTGGACGATAAAAGTGCCCGCACCACTTTCGAGGCGCTGGGTTATGATGCGACCATCGATCAAACCCTGGTTCGGGTCCGTATTCATACCGGCCGGCATCATCAGATCCGGCGCCATTTTGCGATGATCGGCTTTCCGGTGATGGGCGATCCGCGCTATGGCCAAAACAACAAGAACCGCGAGGGACTGCAACTGGTCGCCTATGCTTTGGCCTTTGTCTGTCCATTCGGAAACGGTCGCATCGAGGCGACCATCGACGCGCAGAAGATGGGACTGATATGAGGCCTGATGCAACCTGCGATGTGGTTGTGGCGGGCGGCGGGCCGGCAGGGGCCACGGCGGCCTACCTGCTGGCCGCCCAAGGGCTTCAGGTCCGGCTGTTCGATAGAAGCATTTTCCCGCGGCCGAAGTTGTGCGCGGGTCTGCTGACCTGGAAAACCATCGACCTGCTGGCGCGTCTCTTCGCAATCGGCGCGGATGATTTGATTCGCAACGGCCTCGTGACGCATACCTGCCGCGATTACCGCATCTATTACCACCGCGGCGAAATCGCCCGCGGCCGCCTGGACTTTCCCTTCCATTTTGCCGATCGTTCGCTCTATGACCACCATTGGCTCAAAACGGCCCAGTCGGCCGGCGTCCGAATAGAGACCGGCAGCGGGGTCAGACGGGTGGATTGCGGCCGGGCAGAGGTGACGCTGGAGGACGGACGAACCATCCGGGCCAAGATCATCATCGGTGCCGACGGGGTATGGAGCAAGGTACGCCGGGCCATTCACGCCAACGGCCTTTCGCAAAAGGGATGGCGCAGTGGTCTGGCCGCCACGATAGAGGCACACCAGCCATATACCGGTGGTACTTCCGAGCCTGCTTTTGCCTCCCTGCACTTCGGTCATGTGAGCTGGGGATATGCCTGGTCTTTTCCGGGCGCCACGCGCAGGACCGTGGGAGTTGCATGCCTGCCCCGTAAAAATGGCGGTTCATTGCGCCGGGCGTTCAGCGACTGCCTGGAAGCAATGGATGCCGGTGCCGCCCCGGCGTCGTGGCAAAGCCATCCCCTGCCCTACGGCAACTATCTGCGCAGGCCGGCCCACCGGCGCGCCCTGCTGATCGGCGATGCATGCGGTTTGGCCGATCCATTGTTGGGAGAGGGCATTTACTACGCCCACCGCAGCGCCGAAATTGCCGTCCAGGCGATCACTGCTGCAAAGGGGCAATGGGATGCGGTTGCGTCGCGATACGGCAGCCTCCTGCAGCGGGATCTGCTACGGGAGCTTCGCTGGATCAAAGTGCTGCGCGGCCTGCTTTTTATCGGCGGGCAGCGCCGCCGCTACCGCGGCCTCAAATTGTTTTGCAGGCTTTTTCCGAAGCGACTGGAGGCGACGGTCCAGGGAAATCGTCCTTTTTCACGGCTGCTGCTGCCTTGAATACCGTCAATTCAATCAAGTTCCAGCCGTATCCCCAAAGCCTGCAATTCCTGTTCGATCAATTCACTCCATCCGGCATTGGCTTTTGGATTGGCCGGACTGGGATGCGTGATCTGGCCGATGGGCAGCCCGGTACCCGCCAGGGCGCGCTGGGCCTGTTGGGCGGCAAATTTACCAACCCCCACCACGTACTGCGGATCCAGGAGTTGAACCGTTTGCACGAGCGCCTCGTCGCAGGCGGCCAGCAGGGGTTCCTTTTCATGTTGAGGCAACTTATCGGGTGTCCGATTGCGTCCGCCGTCTTCCATGAAGGACAGAGGGCAGTAATTGGCTACCCAGAACCGCTCGAAAAATCGCAGCGGCGTCTTGAAACGCTGCCTGGCCCAACCCCATAGCCGTTGACCGCTGATTTCCCCACGAGAACACGCGAACCCCTGCACCAAGCGTTTGGGATGCACCTGCTCCGGAACATTCAGGGGTACATGAATCCCCAGCCACTGGGTCACAATACCGACATCCCCAAAAGGCACCCCGGTTTGAACCATGCCCCAGGGACCGGGATTCATGCCCAGAAAGAGGATCTCTTTAGGGGGGCGCCCGTAGCGGCGCCAGTAGGCCAGATGCGCTGAACGGGCGTAGGTCAGCGGATTATAGACACATCGGACGGGCGGCCCAAACCGCAACCGGGACACTTTCTGCACAAGGGTGTCGATGATTTGCTCAATTTGTTCCATGGGGTCCCCCACCGATTTCTCCTTCCGTATTCCAGATTGCTTTACCTTTGATTACATTATTAATTATCTCTACAGCTTAATACCATTTCAATCCGCTGAATACGGTCCTGCCTCAAAAAAAAATGAGCGCTGGGCACATCCTTTATTTGACATTTGAGTCCAAAAGGTTCATAGGTGACGCGTTTAACTTGTTCGGGACTTTCCGACGCGCCTTCTCCGAAGTTGCCGCTGACCGTGAACAGCAATTCCAATTCTTCAATTCTCCAATTTGAACTAAACTTTCATCCACCTGCTGACGATATTCAATGTGAGCACCTGAAAAGCGCCTGGTGCGGGTGCCCGATTCCACGAAGCAGGGATATTTACCATGATCGATAAAAAGGAACGATGTCGTAAACCTCGCACGGTCAACGAAGCGGCCGAATTGCTTTTATCGGACCTGTTGATCCAGCATCTGCGTTCATTGTCCTGCATGACTGAAAAAGAGTTTAATTTGCTCTGCGACCATGTCACCCCCTACCTGAACGAGGAATTCCAAATCTGGCAAGGCAACCACGATCTCCTGGAATCGTGCTATCGACAAAATTCTGAAGAGTTCGACAACCCGGCCCGCGTCATTTTAAATCGGGTCAAAGAAATGCTGAGCAACTTCAACGGATTTTTAGTGATCACGTAAGTCTGTGGAAAAAGCATTGGACAAAGGACGCCGGGCTCATCGGGCCAGGCGGATTAGGTCTGACAGCGCTCACACAAATGGGTGCTCCTTTGTCCGACCACAATGCGCACGATCGGCGAGCGGCACCGTGGACACGCCTCGCCTGTCCTGCGGAAAACCTTCAGATGAGCATCATTGCCGCCCCTGGCATCGCCGAGCGAATAAAAATTGCTCTGCCCTTTTCCCAAGGTCGTCCCGGCGTGCTTCAATCCCTGACGCAAAACACGCCGGATGGCACCGTGCAACGCCCTGATCTGCCCGGCTGAAAGCGTATCGGATCTGCGCAGGGGATGAAGCCGGGCTGCCCAAAGGGCCTCGTCCACATAGATATTGCCCAATCCCGCCATGAAGGTCTGGTCCAACAACAGTGGTTTGAGTTGGCGCCGCTGCCGGGCCATCCGGCCGGCCAGAAGTTCTGCCGTAAAATGCGGCGCGAGCGGTTCGGGCCCCAGGGATCCCAGAACGGCTTGGGGATGATCGAGCAGATAGAACCGCCCGAATTTGCGCGTGTCGTGAAACCACAGCGAACGGCCGTCATCGATTTTTAAAACCACGTGCACATGCCGGCAGGGGTGGCCGCCCTTTGCCGCCATCTGAAACCGTCCGGTCATCCGCAAATGAACGGCCAGAATTGGCCCGCTGTGAAGCCTGAAGAGAACGAACTTACCCCGCCGGCCAATGCTTTCGATCGTCTGGCCCCGGATGCGGCGGCAAAACACGGCCGGCGGCGAAGTGGCGATCGCCGCGGGCCAAAACACCTCGACCTGGACAATGCTCCGCCCGATCAGGCCGATGGCATTGAGATCATCTACAATCGTTTGGACTTCCGGCAGTTCCGGCATTGCATTTTCCATCCCTTGTTACGCAAACGCATTCATGGGCGGCGAAATGATCCACCGCGCGGGTTGATAGCACGCCCCTGCGCCCTTGTCGAGATGGCGGGTTTCAAAAGAGTGCAAACCATTTCCCGTCCAACCGAAGCGGGTGTTGCCTGCATTGCCAAATGCATTCTTCTGCCATACCCTTAACTTCAAAAATGGAGGTGTGACATGAGTATGCCCCGAGATGAGGTCCAGCAAGAGATCGCCCAGGCATGGGGAACCTATATGGCCGCGTTAGGGAAATCCATTGCGCTGGTTGAGAAAAAAATAGAGGAAGCCAAGGAAATGGCGGCGATCTGCACGGATGAATGGTGCGAAGCCACCGAGCATGTAATAGACGATCTGAACAACGCCCTTTTCTCCATCAGCGAACCGCGCTGGCTCAGCCCCGAGCAATCCATGGAGTTAAAAAAACTGAAACGCAAAATTTACGACCTGTATGTCAATTACCGGGGGGTTTACGCCTCGGTGAGTTAAGCCCGCTCAGGAAACGGAATATAGGCGCATACCGTTTTGCATTCCGGCCTACAAGCAAGCCCGCGCATGCAGACCGCGGCCTGACTGACACTGACCGGACCGCCGGCTTTCGACCAATCGATCCGCTGCCAGGCTGTGGTCGGCTGCGGCCGTTTTCCCGCACATGGAGCGGGAGACTCTCCTGCGCCGCGCCAGAGGATGAAACCATCGAGGAGGGCGCTGCCGTGCTGCCACATGTCGCATGGCCGGCCCGGAAACGAACCAGGAGCCAGACACCAATGAACACCATGATGGACGAACCACTGGATTATTTTCAGCGCTGGGTTCCGCCGCGATCGGATATTTTCCATCAGCTGGAGGAGGAAGCCCGCAACGAGCAGATCCCCATTGTCGGCCCGGTGGTAGGCAAACTGCTTTATGTCCTGGCCCGCTTGCACAACGCGCAGCTCATTGTGGAATTGGGCACGGCAACCGGCTACTCGACCCTGTACCTCGCGCAGGCCTGCCGGCGCACCGGCGGGCGTATCATCTCTTGGGAGGCAAACGCCGCTTTGGCCCGCCGGGCGCAGGCGAACATCGCCGGAGAGGGTTTGGCCCATGTCGTGGAAGTACGCTGCCAAGACGCCCTGGAGGCCCTCAAGACCATGGACGGCAGCGTGGATATGATTTTCATGGATATCGAAAAAAAAGATTACGTGCGCGCCCTGCCGTCGTGCGCCCGGCTCATGAACTCCGGCGGCCTGCTGGTAGCCGATAATACCGGATTTAAGGACGCCCATCCTTTCAACCAGGCAATCTTTGACAGCACCGACTGGGAAGCGCTTCATCTGTGGAGTTATTTGCCCGGGCATTCACCGCAGCACGACGGGTTGTGCCTGGCCTTGAAAGTCTGATATAGGTTCAGCCCTGTCCCAGAACCATCTTTGATCCGAATGAAACGAATGGGTTCTTCCAACCGCAACTGTTGAATCTGCGAGGCATGCATATGAAAGGCAAAGATGTACTGAGACCGTGCGAACCAAACGATTTTGAGGATATCTACACCATTATCAACGATGGCGCCCAGGCTTACAAGGGAGTCATCCCGGCCGACCGCTGGCATGATCCTTACATGTCCCGCCCTGATCTGGAAGGCGAAATTCAAGATAACGTTCTTTTTTGGGGTATCGAACAGCGCGGGCGTTTGACAGCCGTCATGGGCATTCAGGACAAAGGCGAGGTGAACCTTATCAGGCACGCCTATGTACGCACCCAATGCCACCGTCAAGGACTGGGTTCCAGGCTGTTGACCTGCCTGGCGGGCATGACCGCCAAACCCATTCTCATCGGAACCTGGGCGGATGCGCGATGGGCCGTTTCCTTCTACCAAAAACACGGCTATGTACTTTTGGAGGAAGAAGAAAAGGAACGCGTTTTGAAAAAATACTGGCGCATCCCCCCGCGGCAGGTGGAAACGTCGGTGGTCCTGGCCGACCCACGCTGGTTTCAAAGCGCATGGCGCCCGCTGAAGGATCGTGTCGATGCTCGGTCGGGTTGCCCGCTGACAGATGCTACCGCAGCAGGTTAAAAACCAATCCGCTGATCACTTTGGGATAAAAATAGGTCGACTTGCGCGGCATGATCAAACCCTGTTCAGCCACCCGACGGACCTGTTCGATTTTAGTGGGATTCAAGATAAAGGCCATTCGGGCTTTGCCTTCGCCGACGACCTGCACGGCTTCCTTGATCGTGGTGCGAAAGATGATTTTGGTCTCATCGTCCAATTGCTCCTGGTCGAAGCCCATCAACTCCATCATGATCACATGCGTCAGGATGGTGACATCCAGATCGCGCAGTGCGGCCGGGATTTGATCTTTGAACAACCGGGCCATAACCCCCTCTTTCAACACCATGACCTGCATGACCGCAGGCTGGCTCGAAAAAAGCCCAATTGCATGCCGATGGGCCTGGGAATGGAGCGTTCGGCTGAATTCAGCCAGAGCCTCTTCCATTCCCTTGTCCACGGCGATGCGGGTGACATCGAAAAACTCCCCTGCCCTTTGCGTGAATTCAGCCGCCTGTTGCGCAGACAAATCTTTGAGCAGCCGGTGGGCCGGCAGGATGATCATTCCCGGATCGACCATACTGCTCAGGCTGAACATGACAAAATTGGACGGGTGATCGGAGGAATAATCCGGCCGTGTCTGCTTGACCCAGTCGCGGTAGGCAAGCGCTGTTTCATAGCGGTGGTGCCCGTCGGCGATATAGATCCTTTGATTCTTGAAGAAAGCAACGAGATAGCTTGCGATTCCTTCGTCGCTTATGCACCATAGTCGATGCCGATGCCCTTTGTCGTCAACCAGGTTTACAGCGGGCTGGGTTTCGGCGATCGCATGCAATCGCTGCAGGATTTCACTTCCATCCGCATACAAGCCGAAAATCGGGCTGAAATTGGCATGGCAGGCTTTCATCAACATGAGCCGTTCGGATTTGATTTTGGAAAACGTACGCTCGTGGGGCAGCACAATGCCTTTTTCGAACGGTTCCAGGCGCACCCGCCCGATGATGCCAAAACGGGTGCAGAGCCTGGCGTTGCTGGTGAATTCAACGCTGGTCAGATAGAAACAGGGCGCCGGGTCGGACACCAAGATACGTTGGTCCATCCAGGTTCGGAAGTGCCGGCCGGCCCGTGTATGCACATTATCGTCGGCCGTATCGCCCGGCTGATGCCTGCCAAGAATCAGCCGGATCACATTGCTCGGATGACGCCGGTACAAAACATCTTGCTCTTCGGGAGTGATGACATCGTAAGGCGGGGCCACCACCGCGGCCATTTCTGAAATCAACTCGGGATTATAGCGAACGCCTTTGAACGGAACGACTTCAGCCATGGGGCTCTCCTTGTTGTGAATGCGATCTTGCGAATCGAACAGGAATTAAAGGTTGCAGCCTGGTGCTCCACAGAGGCATGCCGACGCACCCATTTCTGCAGGGTTGTCGGACGCGCCAGGGACGCTGACCTGAAGTCTCATGGGATTGTTCGGGATGAAAATCCGGCGGGTCGGCTTATGCAAACCGGACGGAAACTTGCATCTCGGTGCCCAGATTGTGATCCGACAGTACAAACCGCAAGAAAAAAGCACATGCACGCACGCGATCGCAAGCCATATCGGTGGGGCACAAAATCAGCGAGAGCAGATATCAACAATCCGGGAACAAGTCAAACGCGCAAGCGGATTTCATCGGGTCGCAGCAATGGCCCGATGCGGGGTTTATTTAATGATACGCAGCTTGTGCGTCTTACGTAGATCCTCCCACAACGCACGCAAAATGACCCTGCAAGCATTATCGGGCAGCGGCTGCGCCAAACGCCCCCTATCGCTGCAGGATTTCATCAGGTTGGCATTGCCCGTGTAAAGACCGAAATGTTTTTTAATGTATTCTCCGAGACCTGAATTCAAATGGCTGAGCTCATTGGCCTGCATATTGGCCAAGAAACTGCGGTCCTTGAGAGACATGGCTGATTTGAGGCGGAAAACCGCTTCCGCAACCGTTTGAGGCAAATCACCTTGTGCGACTCCGCTGTCGCCCGGCCCTTTGGCGGAAGACGGCGTTTGCGGGCCCGATTTTACAAAGCCAAGGTAAAAGGCCGCCTCCAGGAGTTTCTGGGCTTGGCCATATATTTGCGGTTCCTCACTGGCCAGCGGCCCTGTGATGAAAACGCTGTTGATTTGCCTCTGAGCCATCCACGAACATGATAGCGAGGCGGCCTCAAACAAAGCATGTTGCATCAAATCGACATGCAGAAACTGGCGTTGGTGCTTGAGAGCGAGCTGCACGGCCTTGGTGGTGCCCGGCGTTTGAACCCCTTTTGAAATGACCAGCGTGCCGTCCGATTCGAAAACATTCTTTTCAGAAGCGTCCTGGAATCCGAAGGACGAGGTCTCTTTCAAATTGTAGTGAGCGGGCAGCCGGCCCTCCTCGTTGCGTTTGCCCCGCGAGGTCCAACCGCCATGGACGATTCCCAGCTTGATGGCGACATCCAGGGCTGCCAACTCAACACCGGTCTGACCGCAAGAAATGATCTTTCGAATCATTCTTTGACCTCATCGAACAGTTGAAACCCTCGGCCCGAGCGTGCATGCAGCGCTCCCTTGCAGCCGTATGTTTCAGGACGACCGAACCGGGCACCCAGGAGTGAACCGCCACCCTGAGCGGTTCATTAATTTGCGGGCAGCGGCCGCTATCCAAGCGGAGGACGGAACTCTCGATCATTGAGCTTTTTATCCCGCCTGTCAAATCCTGCGGCATCAGGTTTGGACAAATCCCATGCATGTTCAATATCTGAAATTGCGCGTATTTATAAGGCCGTGGCATATGGTGGTCAAGAATTAACTGCGTGGACCCGTCCGGGAGGCAAAGAAGCGGTCAAGCAATTGCCGCTGCCTGTCCTTCTTCGTCTTGACATTCTTCAGTCGGCCGTGCCATTTTCCTACCAGTCTTCATTTCGGACGCCTCATTGGATTTTAAAAATGTTCCGGGGATAAGTGGCGATGGCGCAATCCAACCCCAAAATGCAAACCATCCTCTTCGCCGACATCGCCGGCAGCACCCGGCTCTATGAGCAATTGGGCGATGCACCGGCGCGGATGCTCATTGCCCGTTGCATGGAGCGGTTGATGACGCGCACGCAGGCCAAGCAGGGCAAGGTGATCAAGACCATCGGCGATGAAGTCATGTGCACCTTCAATCTGCCGGACCACGCGGTTTCGGCCGCAGTCGCGATGCAGGAAGATATCACCGCGGACACTCTGTTATCGGCGCAGCACATGCAGTTGCGTATCGGCCTGCACCATGGACCGGTCATTCAAGAGGATGCCGATGTATATGGAGATGCCGTGAACATCGCCGCCCGGATGGTTGCGCACGCAAAGGCCGGCCAAATCATTATCTCCGACATCACCATGGGAATGCTGGGCAGAAAGCACCAATCCAATGCACGCCTGGTCGATCACGCCCGCATCAAAGGCAAGCAAAATCCCATCGACATCTACGAGCTGTCATGGGGGCAGCTCGAAGAACTCACCATGATAACGACCGTCGGCAATCATACCGGCGGATCAACATCCCCAACAGCCATGCACCTGCGCTACATGGATTCCGCCAAGGTGATCGATCGGGAGCATCCCGCCCTTACGATGGGGCGCGACCCATCCAATGACATCGTTCTCAACGATCCCAGGGTGTCCCGACTGCATGCCCGCATCGAGTTGCGCAAAGACAAGTTCGTGCTCGTTGATCAAAGCACCAACGGCACGTTTATCGTGCGGCAGGATAGGCCGGCCGCCTTGCTGCGCTGGGATGAAATCCCCCTTCCCAATCAGGGCATGATTGCTTTGGGTGAAAATACTGCGTCCGATTCCATCCTGACCATACAATTTCGGCGATCATAGGGTGTTTTTCATGCTGCTTTTTCCGGTTGAGGCCGGAAACCCAATCTCTAAGCACTTTTATTGATCAGGCAGGATATGGCGCACACCGCCGGACACAAAGCAGTACCTACCATCCTCATACTCCAGCTGCGCGGATAATTTGATCATGGCACGGTCAGTGAATTTGATCCGTTCGTCATCTCTGCGCATGTACAAATGGTCCTTGCTGACAAAAAGGTCCTGCGGAGACAGGTTCAGCTTTTCCCGCGTGTTCAGGACCAATTCGATGGGATCGTCCACGCGCACATCCACGACGAACAAGGGTGTATCTTCAAAATAAAAGTAGACTTTTTCACGCACTGCTTCTCTGCTTTGGGAAACGAAATAGCCGCCTTCGTCCCTGCAAATGGACGCATTGAAATAGTCGATGATCCCCTTATGTTCAAAACGCCCGCTATCGTTGTGCCACCTTCCAAAACGGTCCATCCAGAATAGAGCCTTTTCTTTGGGGATGACGATCTGCGGCAAATCGTTTTCAGGTATCATTTCTTCCGCCTTGTTGGTAGATGTTCGGCAGGATGCGCCCCGCACCCGCTTTCCTGATTAAGTGTCCATCCAGAAATGGCTATTTTCGCCGATTTCGGTGTTGGGCGAAAATTTTAATCCTCGAAATATGTCCATATATTCCTGCGGTTAAAATTTCCG
>QZKV01000118.1 GCA_003599575.1 Desulfobacteraceae bacterium
GCGAAGGGGTGGGGTTGTGCTTATTTATCCTGTCGAGAAAAACAAGACCAGGGTCACCTGTTCGCCAGGCGGCGCTGACTATAAGCTCGAATAAATCCCTTGCGCGGATTGATTTTACGGTTTTGCCCGTGCGGGGATTTACGAGCGGAAAATCGCTGTTGTCTGCCACAGCGGTCATAAATCTGCCGGTGACAGCGACGGAGAGATTGAAATTGACGAATTTTTCCGGCTGGATTTTGGCCTCGACAAATTCAACGATGTCGGGGTGGTCGCACCGCAGGATGCCCATATTTGCGCCGCGCCTTCTACCACCCTGGACAATCACGCCTGTCGCCTGGTCGAAAATGCTCATAAAGGAGACCGGTCCGGAAGCCACGCCGCCGGTGGTGCCCACCATGGCGTTTTTGGGGCGCAGGCGTGAAAATGAAAAGCCGGTGCCGCCGCCCGATTTGTGGATGATGGCGGCATTCTTGAGCGCCTCGAAAATATCTTCCATGCAGTCTTCCACCGGCAGCACGAAGCAGGCCGCCAGCTGGCCCAGCCGGCGGCCGGCATTCATCAGCGTCGGTGAGTTGGGCAGGAATTTCAAATCGGTCATCAATTCGTAAAACATCTCTTCGGCGGCCTGCACATCGGCATTGGCATCGTAATTCAGCTCGGCCTGGGCGATATGCCGGGCCACGCGCCGGAACATCTGGGCCGGGGTCTCGGCCGGCCGGCCGCCGGCGTCTTTACGCAAGTAGCGGCGTTCGAGAACTTTTTTGGCATTTTCCGTCAGATGCAAACCGTTGCGAACAAACAGGGACTTTTTGAGGGATACGTTCACCCTGGGCACCCCATGTTCTTCCAAGGAGGCTTTGACCACCGCATCCACTATGGGAGAGGTGATGCGGTGGATCTTCAATTCATCAATGGCCTCACGGATAAAACGTGTGATCGCGTGGGCCTGTTGGTCGTCCATCGGATGCTGCTCCTTCAAGGCTTCGGAAAAACGTTGGTCATCCCAGCTGTAGTTTGACAGATCGATGACGCCTTCCCTGGTCTCAATAATTTTGGCTTTGTTCCCCACGGTCGTGCTCCTGTGCAAAAAGGTCGAACGGCGTGTGCCCCGGCACGGCGCCGATCCGGTTGGAGATAATCCATTCCTCAAATGATTGTCCGGCTTGGCAGCCCCCTGTCACCGGGTCGCCAGCCTATGGGTTAACTGCGGATAAGCAATGGAGATAGTATTCTGTTGGCATACAGGATATGGTATGTCAACAGAGAATATCTTACTATATGTAGTCCATCGGGATTATTGGAATTTTTGGAGTCAGGTCGATTGGCCTGAGGCGCTTTGGGGGAAATGGGGCAAGTGCGGCAAAATCGTACTCGTACGCGTACGCGTCCTCGTTCTCGAAGCCCTTTTTGCGCGTACGAGGACGAGTGCCGCTCCGCTGAGTACGCGTACCAAAACCGCCCTCCCAACTCCAAACGCCGATCCAACCGCTGCACACAATATGTAGAAATTTCTATTTGACAGGCAACAAGATGTTGATGTAACTAACTCTCATTCTGCATCATCGTTTTATCCCAAACCCCTAAGCACAACCCCAAACCCGTCGACCCGTGGTGCCTGGGAATGTGGCACCGAGATGCAACCCTTTTACCCGTAAAGGAGAGCCAGGTGTTTGAGCAAATCAAGAAACGTGATGGACGCATTGTAGATTTCGACTCCACCAAAATCACGGCCGCTATCACCAAAGCCGGTCAGGTGACCGGAGAATTCGGCGAACGTGAAGCACGCAAACTCACGCTGCGCGTTCTGACCCTGGCCCACGAAATGCGCCTCGGGCCGTTGCCGGAAGTGGAGGAGATCCAGGACATCGTCGAACACGTGCTGCTCGAATCACCCTATCACGCCACGGCCAAGGCCTACATTCTGTACCGCGAGCAGCACGCCCAGATCCGCAGCATCGCCACCAAGGCCAATTTGGACCTGGTGGATCACTACATCCAGCGGCTGGATTGGAAAATAAAAGAGAACAGCAATATGTGCTACTCGCTGCAAGGTTTGAACAACTACATCTCATCGGATGTGACCTCCGAGTACTGGCTCAACAAGATCTATCCGCCTGAGATCCGTCAAGCCCACAAAGAAGGCGATCTGCATATCCACGACCTCAGCCTGCTGTCGGTCTATTGCGTCGGGTGGGACCTCAAGGATCTGCTCTTGAACGGCTTCAAAGGCGTGGAGGGCAAAGTGGAAAGCGCGCCGCCCAAGCACCTGCGTTCCGCCCTGGGCCAGATCGTCAACTTTTTTTATACGCTGCAAGGGGAAGCGGCCGGGGCCCAGGCCCTGTCCAATTTCGATACGCTGCTCGCGCCGTTCGTACGCTATGACGATCTGTCCTATGAAAGGGTCAAGCAGGCGCTGCAGGAATTCATTTTCAACATCAACATACCGACCCGCGTGGGTTTCCAAACCCCCTTTACCAACATCACCATGGATTTGTGCGTGCCCGGCATCCTCAAGGACCATCCGGTGATCGTGGGCGGACGGCAGCTTTCTGCCACCTATGCGGAGTTCCAGCCCGAAATGGATATGATCAACCGGGCTTTCGCCGATGTGATGATGGCCGGCGATGCCAAGGGCCGCGTGTTCACCTTTCCCATTCCGACCTACAACATCACCCCGGATTTCGACTGGGACAATCCAAACCTGGATCTGGTCTGGCAGATGACCGCTAAATACGGCATCCCTTATTTTTCAAATTTCGTCAATTCGGACATGTCCCCGGAAGATGCCCGTTCGATGTGCTGCCGGCTGCGCCTGGACAACCGCATGCTGCTCAAACGCGGCGGCGGTCTGTTCGGAGCCAACCCGTTAACCGGCTCGATCGGCGTCGTCACCATCAATCTTCCGCGCATCGGTTTTGAGGCCAAAGGCGAAAAGGAGTTCCTGCAGATGTTGGAGAGCCGGGTACGCCTGGCCGTGGACAGCCTGATCATCAAGCGCAAGGTTCTGGAGAAATTTACGGAAAAGAATCTGTATCCCTATTCGCGTTTTTATCTGCGCGAGATCAAACAACGGACCGACATGTATTGGAAAAACCACTTTTCCACAATCGGCATCATCGGCATGAATGAAGCCTGCCTGAACTTCCTCGGCAAGGACATCGGCACAATGGAAGGCCAGGCCTTCGCACTTAAGATGATGGATTTTCTGCGCGACATGCTTTCGCGCATCCAGGACGAAACCGGCGACATCTTCAACCTGGAGGCCACCCCGGCCGAGGGGACATCCTTCCGCCTGGCCATGCTGGACAAAAAACGTACCCCCAGGATCATCTGTTCCAACGAGGCTGAATTCAAACGCGGTGCGGCGCCGTACTACACCAACTCCACGCAGTTGCCGGTCAGCTACACCGACGATCTGTTCCTGACTTTTCAGCTGCAGGACCAGCTCCAGACCAAGTACACCGGCGGAACCGTCCTGCATATCTTTCTGGGAGAACAGATCGATGACATTCGGGCGGTCAAGTCGCTTGTGCGCAAGATCGCCTCGAACTACCGTTTGCCTTATTTCACGCTGACACCGACCTTCAGCATCTGCCCATCCCACGGTTATCTGAAAGGCGAACAGCAGCGCTGTTCCCATTGCAGCCAGGAAACCGAGATCTACTCGCGGGTGGTGGGCTATCTGCGCCCGGTCAAACAGTGGAACGACGGCAAGCAGGCCGAGTATGCGCTGCGCAAGACCTACCGGGTCGATTCCATCGATGCCGATGTGGGGGCAACCGTGATTACCTCCAGACGGACTTCGATCGCGAGGGCTGAAAACCGCATCGACGGCCTGTTGGCGCCCCTGGACACGTCCGCGGCAGCCCGGGCCGAGTCGGTCTGCCGGTAAGCGTCTGAAAAATGATCTTCGCCGGCCTGCAAAAAACCTCCTTGATTGATTATCCGGGCAAAGTGAGCTGCGTGGTATTCATCACGGGCTGCAACCTGGCCTGCCCCTTTTGCCATAATCCCGAGCTGGCCCTGGGCCGCTATCCCCAGCGCATCAGCCTGGATCAATTCCTGCAATACCTTGCGCCCCGCCGGCATCTGCTCGACGGGGTGGTGGTCTCCGGCGGCGAACCGACCCTGGCCTCCGGTTTGGAGGAGATATGCCGTGCGGTGCGCGATGTAGGGCTGCCGGTCAAACTGGATACCAACGGCACCCGCCCCGAGGTCTTGGCCCGGCTGATCCGTGATGAGCTGTTGGATTACATCGCCCTGGACGTCAAGACCACGCTGGAGCGCTACGCCCCTGACCTTGCAAACAATGCAGGAATCGGCCTCCGTGTGGGGGAAAGCATTCAACTGATCATGCAAAGCGGCTTAGCGTACGAATTTCGCACGACCTGTGTGCGGCCCTTTGTGGACGATGAAATCATTGCGGCGATCGCCCGGGCCATCCAGGGCGCCCGCCGGTACATCCTGCAGGCGTTTCGTCCGGCCGTATTGCTGAAGCCTGCTTTTTTCGGCCAGGACCCACCCGGCTTTTCACCACAGGCCATGGAACGGCTGCGCCTGACGGCCGCACCCTGGGTGGCCGATTGCCTGGTGCGCGGGTAGGCTGCGGAAGCCGTGCCTGATTCTCAGATAATCGTCCATTCGCATCCTCTTACTTAGAAGTGGCCGCGGCACTCAACCGTGAGCTATCCCTGTGTTTTTGATCTTGCTGTTGACAAAACGATTGGGGTTGACGTACACACCTGTTTTAGTGAGGCTGATTCATCTTTTTAGCTCCCAAAAAAATTATCGTACTGCACAGGTCACACGACCATTTGGAAAAATGTGATCG
The DNA here is from genome assembly GCA_003599575.1 of Desulfobacteraceae bacterium. GTDB lineage: Bacteria > Desulfobacterota > Desulfobacteria > Desulfobacterales > Desulfosarcinaceae > Desulfatitalea. The sequence continues at coordinate 4,832 of QZKV01000118.1, forward strand.
AGGTTTGCTGTTGGCATTACCCTACTAGATGAGCTGGCGAGTCGTACCAAATCATGAAGATCGACATCTTTGCAGATCCGTTCCCCGGCACCAGCTTGCGAATTTCGCACAAAGTATACGTTCTTATTTCGACCCACCGTCAAATATTGTTTTCCTCCCAACGCTATCGGCGAGAGGAAATAAATGAACCCGATTGACCCGGGAGGTCCTAAGCCTGCCGGGCCGATATGGTAGTGCCCGTTAACAACGAGGAAAGGAGCGGTTATGAAGAAAGTTAGACAGTTATTGGCCGTTTTAGTGATGGGGACCATCGTCTTGGCGATCGGCGTCCCAGCCTGGGGAGCGGATACGATCAAGATCGGCATCATCGGCCCGATGCAGTTTGTGCAAGGCAAGGGGCATTGGAACGGCGCCACGATGGCGGCGGAAGAAATCAATGCGCGCGGCGGGGTCAAGGTCGGCGGCAAAACCATGAAGATCGAGCTGGTCCAGTCCGACTCCAATGAATTCCTCAATGTCACGGACGCCACCAATGCCATGGAATTGCTCATGACGCGCAACAAGGTGGATTTCGTAATCGGCGGTTTCCGCACCGAGGCGGTTCTGGCCATGCAGGACATCGCCATGGAATACAAAAAGATCTTTATCGGATGCGGCGCCGCGCATCCGGAGCTGTGTACGCGCGTGGCCCAGAATTACGACACCTACAAGTACTTTTTCCGCGGCACGCCCTTCAATTCGAGCTTTTTGGTCAAGACCAGTTTTCTGCATTTGAAATTCGTGGGCGACATCCTCAAATCGCAACTCAATATTCCCAATCTGAAAGTGGCGATTGTGGCCGAGAAAGCCATGTGGGCCGATCCGATGGTAGCGGCCTGTGAAGGCTTCCTGCCCAAGATCGGCATGGAAGTGGCCGGCGTTTGGCGGCCATCACCGGTGGCCACCGATGTGACCGCCGAGCTGTCGGCCATCCAGCGCTCCGGCGCCCAGATGATTTTCACCATTTTTTCATCCTCGGTGGGCATTCCCTTTGCGCGCCAGGCAGGCGAGCTCAAGATTCCGGCCGTGCAGGTGGGCATCAACGTGGAAGGCCAAAAGGATGGATTCTGGGAAGCCACCCAGGGCAAAGGCGAATATATCCTGACCATGAATACCTACTGCCAGGGCGTGGAGTACAACGAGTTGACCAAGCCGTTTGTGGATACCTATGTGCAGAAATTCAAGGAAACCCCGACCTACACCGCCGATACTTATGCCGCCATCGTCTACAGCCTTGTCCCGGCCATCGAACAAGCGGGCACGCTGGATGCGGATAAACTGGTCAAGGTCATGGAAGACGATGTGCATAAAGTGCCCTCCGGGGTGGTCAAATACCTGAAAGACGAGCAGGGGCGCCAACTGCACGACCTGACCTGGGGGCCGGGCTACCTGACCAGTCTGGGCGTCCAGTGGCAAGCCGGCAAGCCGGTCGGCGTCTGGCCCAACAAGTGGAAAGCGTCCGCAGAGGCCCCCGAAATCAGCTATAAGGGCATCCAGGATTACAAGATTCCGCCCTGGGTCATCGAAGCCTACAAGAAGTAATCCCGAATACAATTCAAATGCTTGCAATGCCCCTGCCGGAATCCGGCAGGGGCGTTGCTACAGGCCGTGCGGTGAGGTGTTATGCTTTTAAACATTTTGATCACCAGCCTGATCAACGGCAGCACATATGCAATGCTGGCGATCGGCTTTTCCTTGATTTTCGGCGTGGCCCGTATCGTGAATATCGCCCATACGGCGTTTTACATGGTGGCGGCCTATTGCATCTACTTTACGACCTACCGGATGGGATTCAATCCGGTCGGCGCCATGCTCGCGGCCGTTGTCTTCGTGTCGATTCTCGGATTGATCGTATACGAACTTTTCATCAAACCGATCCGCGAACACGAGCAGGCCGTTTTGATCGGCACCATTGCCCTGGCCATCGCTTTCCAGGAGGTCATGCTGATCATTTTCACGGGAGACTATCTCAGCGTGCCGGCATTGATTCAAGGATATGCCACCATTTTGGGAGTCAAAGTATTTTATCAGCAACTTTTGACCTTTGCTTCCGTTCTGGTGGTGCTTGGCCTGATGCGGCTTTTCCTGATGCATACCAAACTGGGTCTGGCCATCCGATCGACGGCCCAGGACCGCGAGGTCGCCAACCTGATGGGCATGAACGAAAGCCGCGTGGCCATGATGGCGGTGGTGATCTCGGTGATGCTGGCCGGCATCACCGGCGCTATTATCGTGCCGCTGACCACGGTAGAGCCTTTCATGTGGAGTCACCCGCTGATCATGATGATGGCGGTGGTGGTGCTGGGCGGCATGGGCAGTATTAAGGGGAGCTTCTATGCCGCTTTTATCCTTGGGTTCGCTGAAGCCCTGGTGGTCTTTCTGGTTCCGGCGGGTTCGTTCCTCAAAGGCGCCGTGGCCCTTTCCATTATGATCCTGGTCCTTCTGGTCAGGCCGGCAGGTCTTTTCGGCGTTTCATTCGAAGAAGAGAGATAACTATGAATTTGCTGCGCTTCTATCTGCGAAGACTTGTTTTGATACTGAAAAACGAAGTGTTTGTGCTGCCCAGTCGCACGCTGGTGCTTGTATTTTTTCTGGCCATGCTGTTGATTCCATTGGTCGTTAAAGATCCCTATCTGCTGCGCATCCTGATCCTGACCAGTATTTTCGCCATTTTTGCCGCCAGCTGGGATCTGCTGTCCGGCTTTACCGGACAGATCAACTTCGGCCATGCCCTGTTTTTCGGGGTCGGCGCGTATGGCGCCGCCATTTTGAATCGCCAAACCGGCATGCCGCCGTGGGTCACCATTCCATTGGGCGCCGTTTGCGCAGTGATGGCCGGGTTGGTCGTCGGCATTCCCTGCCTGCGCCTGCGCGGCACCTATCTGGCGCTGACCACCCTGGCCTTTCCGATCATTTTGCTGGGGATCATCTTTGCCGTTCCCGATTTGACCGGCGGGGAGCTGGGCATATCGGGCTTGTCCCGCCTGGCAATGTCACGGGAAGCCAACTACTATATCGTCGTCATAACGATGCTCGTGTTGGTCACGGTCATGTGGAAGATCACCGATTCCAAAATAGGCATCATTTTTCACGCCATCCGCGAGGATGAGCTCGCTGTGAAAGCTGCCGGCATCAATACCACCATGTACAAACTGTTGGCCTTCAGCCTCAGCGGTTTTTTCGCGGGTATTTCCGGCGGCCTCTATGCGCATTTTATGCGCATCGCCGGTCCCTCCACTCTGGAGGTGAGCATGTCCTTCCAAGTGGTGATCTGGAGCGTCTTCGGCGGCATGGTCACGATCTGGGGACCCGTAGGCGCCGTTTTTATTCTTTTCCCCATGTTGGAGCTCTTAAGGGTAATGCCTGAGTTCAGGCAGTTGATGTTCGCCCTGGTGATCTTGCTCATTCTGCTCTACATGCCGGGCGGCCTGCTCCCATGGCTGCGCGCTAAAATCGAGAATGAGTGTCCGCGCTGCAAGATCCGCAACATTGCAACCCGAAAATCATGCCGCATCTGTGCCGCAGAAATTCATTAGAGGATACCCGCGACATAGCGGCTTCTCATATCAACAGGAAGGAAACTTACACGATGGATGCCAAACAGATCTATGCCAGCAAGCCGTGGCTGAAATTTTATCCCAAGGATGTGCCGCCCTCGATCAGCATTCCCAATCTGTCCGTACCTGAACTGCTGGAACAGACCGCGGCGAAATACAAAAAAAAGACCGCCCTGATTTTCTACGGCCGGAAGATAAGCTACGGCGAGTTGATCGAACAGGTCCACCGCTGCGCCAACGGGCTGGCCCGCATGGGCGTTAAAAAGGGCGATACGGTCGCCATTTACCTGCTCAATTCGCCGCAGTTCATCATCAGCTACTTCGGGGCCCTGAAGGCCGGTGCCAAGGTCACCCCGATCAGCCCGGTGTACACCAGCCAGGAAGTCCGCCATCAGCTTGAAGACAGCGAGGCCTGCGTTGTGATCTGCGAAGACATGCTGTATTCCAACATAGAGCGGGCGGGATTTAAGCTGGATCATGTGATTATTTCCAATCTGGGGGATTATCTGCCGCTGCTCAAGCGGGCTTTTGCCAAGAAAATGATCAGCAAGGCCTATGCAAACCTGAAGCCGCCGACAGCGGAAGAGATCAAAAGCATGGGGCTGCATGTTTTCAAGGAGTTCATCGCATCCAGTCCGCCCGAACCGCCCGTCATCAAATTCGACCCCAAGAAGGATATCGCGGCTTTGCCTTATACCGGCGGAACGACCGGGCGGCCCAAGGCCGCTATGTTGACGCACTACAATATGGCGGCGATCTATGCTCAGGGGAAAGCATGGTGGCCTTTTGCCGAAGAAGGCAAAGAGACGATCATTGCCTTCCTGCCCTTGTTTCATATTTACGGCCAGGCCGTGCTGATGCTCTCCGGCCTGACCCAGGGCCAGACCCTGGTTTTGTTCACCACGCCGGATATGGACGAAATCCTCAGTGCCGTCGATCGCTACCAGGCGTCGGCGTTTTACGGCGTTCCCACCCTCTATGAGTATCTCAAAGAGCATGACAAAACCGACCGGGTCGACTGGAAGCGGCTTAAAATCGTCGTATGCGGCGCCGATACGCTGCACGACTCGACCTGTGAAGGGTGGCAGCGGCGCACCGGGACCCAGATTCAGGAAGGTTACGGCATGACCGAGTGCACGGCCATCAGCCATAGCAATCCGTACGACCGTCCCAAGAAAGGTTCCTTCGGCGTGCCTATCACCAATGTCGAAGCGGCCGTCATCGATATGGATGATTTCAGCTTCAAGCCGGTCGGCGAAGAGGGTGAGCTGGTGTTGAGCGCTCCTAACGTGATGCTGGGATACTGGAAAAGACCGGATGCCAATGCGGAAACGTTCGTCGAAATCGACGGGAAGCAATGGATGCGCACCGGCGATCTGGTGCGCATGGATGAGGAGGGCTACTTTCACTTCTTTGACCGCAAGCGCGACCTGATCAAGCACAAGGGGTACTCCGTTTTCGCCCGTCATGTGGAAGAAGTCCTGTACATGCACCCGCAGGTTAAAGCCGCGGGTGTGGTCGGCGTTTCCGATCCCAAGGTCGGGCAGGTCATCAAAGCATATGTTGTGCTCCAAAGCGAAGCCCGCGGAAAGATTTCCGAAGAAGAGATCGTAGAATTCTGCCGGCAGAACCTGGCGTTTTACAAGGTGCCCGGTATTGTTGAATTCAGAGGCGAGTTGCCGAAAACCGATGTGGGCAAAGTCTCCCGGCGGGAACTGCGCGATGAGGCGGAGGGAAATTGATATGACGGTGCCGTTTCTTGAAATTTCCAACCTTAACAAAGGTTTTGGAGGCCTGAAGGCCACCAGCAATGTCAGTTTCAATGTGGCCCGGGACGAAATCGTCGGACTGATCGGTCCCAACGGTGCCGGCAAGACCACGCTCTTGCGCCTGATCACCGGCATTTTGAAGCCGGATTCGGGCAAAGTCCGCTTTAAAGGCCGGGACCTCACCCGTTTGAAGGTGTGGGATATCGTCAATCTGGGGATCGCCGGCACATTCCAGAACATGCGTCCATTCCGGCGCTTGCCGATCATTGCCAATGTAATGGTTTCCTGTCTTTCCCCGCGCTCCATGAAAACCGGCGAATGGGTCAAGCGCATCGAAGCCAAGGCTATGGATGCCCTTGAATTCGCGGGCATATCGGATATGGCGCTGGAAAAAGCATCCACCTTGTCGCAGGGTGACCTCAAGCGCTTGGAAGTCGCGCGCGCGATTGCCACCGAGCCGGAACTGCTGCTGCTGGATGAGCCCTTCGGCGGACTGAGCCCGGCCGAGACCGAGTTAATGGGCAAGTCGATCAAGCGGCTGCACAAAGGGGGCCGTTTCGGCCGTTTGCACAGCGAGGGACCGGCCATGATCATTATCGAGCACAAACTGCAGGCGTTGATGAAAATCGTCGATCGCGTTATCGTGCTCAACTACGGTGAGGTGATTGCAGAATGCTCGCCGGAGGAAGTGGTCAAACATCCTGCCGTGGTCGAATGCTATCTGGGCAAAGGAGACATATGAAGGTACTGGAAGTAACGAATCTGACGGTTTGTTATGATAAGGCCATGATCATCAACGACTTGAGCATGCATGTCGATGAGGGGGAGCTGGTCAGCCTGGTCGGACCCAATGGTGCCGGCAAATCCACCACGCTGCGCGCGATCACCGGTCTGGTGACATGGGAGCGAAGCATTCACCGCGGCAGCGATGCGGGGGTGTCGATGCAAGGCACGGTCGAGTTCATGTCCAAGCGTTTGGAGCGGACGCTGCCGCATGAAATAGCCAAAATGGGCCTGATCCACTGCCCGGAACGCCGGCGGCCCTTCAAAGAGATGAGCGTGCTGGAAAATCTGCGTGCCGGGGCTTACATGCATACCGACCATGAGGAGGTTGCAGAGGGCCTCCGCCATGTCTATGAATTGTTCCCCAGGTTGAAGGAACGCTCCAATCAGATCTCCGGAACATTGTCCGGCGGCGAGCAGCAGATGCTGGCCATCGGACGGGCACTGATGTCCAAACCAAAGCTGCTGTGCATCGATGAACCCTCGACCGGGCTGGCACCCATCATGCGCTCCGAAGTGTTCCGCAAGATACAGGAAATAAAAGATATGGGCATTACCGTGCTGCTGGTCGAGCAGGAGGTCAGCACGGTGTTTAAAATGACCGACCGCAACTATGTCCTTTCCTCCGGGAAAATCATTGCCGAAGGCAAGGGGCTGGATCTGCTCAAGGATGAAGTCTTGCGCAAAACCTATCTCGGAATGTAGACGGCCCCACCGCATTTTCTCGAAAGCGCAGCCGGATACCTGGGTTAAAGGCCTGTTTGTGGTTGCGCGGGCGGGTTCCCGTCCAGTACATTGCGGTGCTCATCATCGACCAGCAAAATGCGTTCTGCTCCGGTGGGAAGTTCTCCGGCGGCGTCTGAAATTTCTTCGGCTGCTTTTGGGGAAAGCGGTAGATAAATTGAAAAGCGGGTTCCCCGGCCCGGCTGGCTTTCAACGGTCGTCTTGCCGTGATAACTCTCCACAATGCCGTGCACCATCGCCAGTCCCATGCCCGTGCCCTTGTCGGGAGACTTGGTAGTAAAGAAGGGTTCGAAAATGGATTCGAGATGCTCGGGTGCGATTCCGGCGCCGGTGTCGGCTACATTCAGCCGCAGATAGTCTCCGGGAACCAGGTTGGCAATCCGGGCGGAGGTTTCGGGCCTGACGCAGGTATCGATCAGTTCGACCTCCAGAATGCCCCCGCTGCACTCCATGGCCTGGGCGGCATTGGTGCAAAGGTTCATCAGGATTTGATGGATTTGGGTGGGATTGCCCATAATCGCCGAATCGCTGATGAGGTTGGTGCGGATCTCGATCGTGGCGGGCAGGGTGGCCCGGATAAGCTTGAGGGCTTCCTTGACGATCGTTTTGACCTGGACAGGTTTGATCTTCTCATCTGACTGGCGGGCAAAGGCCAGAATCTGTTTGATCAGGTCCCTGGCGCGTTCTCCGGCGGTAAGCACTTCTCCCAAATTCTCCGAAAGCGGGGTTCCTTTTGGAGCGTCATCCAAGGCCAATTCCGTATAGCCGAGGATGGAAGAGAGAATATTGTTGAAATCATGTGCGATGCCGCCCGCCAGTGTGCCGATGGCTTCCAGCTTGTGCGCCTGGCGCAGCTCGGCTTCCATGCATTTGAGCTCCGTAATGTCCGTGGCAATCTGAATCTTGGCCATTCGGCCGTCGGTCCATTTAATGGCCCGGTCGTAATTGAGATACCACTTTTTGGTGGCGGGATGTTGCTCGTGCCAGACGTGAACCCCCGTTGGTTCTTTATTGGCGTCGACCAGCGTCTGGATATTACAGTCTTCACAAGGGGCGCTCTTTCCCTTGATGCTTTGAAAGCATGGTCTGCCGGTCATGTCTTGGCCGGAATTCTCGATACGCCGTTTGTTCATGAACAAAATTTCATGCGTTTCCAGATCGACCACCAGGATGGACGCGTCGATGCTGTCCAGCACCCTGAGGAAGCGCTCACGGTGCGCCCGCAGATCGGCTTCGACCGTCTTGCGTTCGGTAATGTCGCGATTGCCGGCCCTGCGGCCCAGGAATGTGCCATCCTCCCCGTAAACGGGCTGGCAGTAATGGCAGATCCATCTGATGCGGCTGTCGGGCAACACGATTCTAAAGTCGATGGAGCCGAAACCCTGCGTCTGTTCGAGGTCCGCGGCCAGATGCGCCTCGACCTGCGGCCTGTCCTCATCATGGACGATGGCGCTCATCAAGGCAGGGTTTTTGAGAAAAACATCCATGCCGTACCCTGTGATGCGTTCGCATGAAGGGGAGACATACTTCAATTCGCCCGTCGGACCGACCCAATATTCCCAATCGTAATTGAAATCGGCGATGATGCGGTAGCGCTCCTCGCTTTGGCGCAGATTGGCGCTGGTTTCCTGTTCACGCGACAGCGCTTTTTTCAGGCCGTTGAGCACAAAAGCGACGATGATGGTCACGAAGGTGTTGAGCAGCAGGAAATTGATTCCCAAAACCAGCCATTTTTCCAGCGCATTTTCGAGCACCCAGGCCCAATCCAATTTCCCGTAAAAGACCAGCAGGGCAATGACGGTGAAACCGGCCGCATTGAATGCCAGCGATGTAATGGCCGCACCCAATCCGAAGAGGATGCTTACCATGACCGACGCGCCGAAAAGCCAGATGTATCCGGCTCCGACCGGCCCCAGGGCCAGCGACAAGCCGACGCCTAGTCCGTACAAGCACAGACAGGTCAGAATGCCGCGAACCTTCAGGGACCATTTCGGCCGCAGGAATGCGGTCAGCAAGACCCCATAAGCGCTGGTGTCGAGCACCATGACACCCCACAGACCCTCATAGTGGGCCAACAGGAGTGAGGGGATCAGGGCCAAGGGACCGAACAGACTCCAGATAAGAATGAAAAGGAACAAGATCCGTTCGCGCCAAAAGGTCAGCGGATCGCTATGCCACACATGCGGGGCCAGCATTCGTTTCTCAAAGGTTTTCCAGCGCGGCAAAACCTTTGCAGTACCGTCTCGTTTCAAACGCGGGCCTTTCCCCATGGCTGTAAAGCATGGAATTTGAGGAGCAACGGTTGTTGAGCAGGTATCACTGTTTCCGCACTTGGGCGTGCCCACTGCCTTCCTGGAGTCTATCGGCAGATTGAAGCTGAAAAAAGATCTATTTTTTCACGGGAGTATGTCAAAGGTCGATCTGCGTGTCAATCCGCATACAGATGCAACAGATCGCAGCAATTGTATGCCGCTGGACGGAGCCTGCGGAGCAAACTCCTGTGATCCCAAAGATCCGCATGAATAAAGAAGTTGTTTGCGGAAATCGGGCCTCGGCAAAAGCGCCTGTTTGGTTTCGCCGTGCGCGCCTTATTCCGAGATGGCCTGATCGAAGCCGGGCAAAATGGCCCTGAAGAAGGCGTTTTGGATAAGTGTGGCGACCAGTTGCCACGTGTCGGCGCGGGGATTTTCAACTTTCCCCGACATATCGGTCCGTGCGGCCACACGGTCTTGCGGGTCCCGCGACAAGAGGTCGCTCACGCCCTCCACCAGACCTTCATACATCTGGCGGAAGAGGCTTTTCTCCGCGTCCTGGCGCCGATCGTACACATTCAGATTTTTGAAGAAAGGTTTCACATACCCGTCGATGGCTTCATTCCGGACCTGCAGTTCGGAGAAAAGCGTGAACGTTCCGGCCTCGATATCGAAATTTCCATAGGCCCGGAACAGATCGTTCATGTCGGTTAACTGGGTCTCTTCGATCTTAAGATTTAAATCGAAATCGGGTCCTTTATCTTCAGGGCGGAAAGTGCCGCGGATCGTGGTGGGGCCGCTGCCCATAAAGTCGCCGTTCAACTTGAGTTCGGCCGGGCCCTGGCTGAAATGATTGGACAGGTTGTCCATGCGCAGGTCGATGTTGGCCAGAAAAACACGGTAATCCGGATCGGTGGCTTTATTGATCAGTCCGGCCTCCCCGCGGACTTGCAGATCGGCGATACGCAGCTGGAACTGCGGGTTGTTACTCACCTCTTGCACGGCCGCCTGGGTCTTTCTTGCCGCCTTGCGCTCCTTGGGTTCCGCCGCTGGCGTATGAATGTAGTCCGCCCGAAGATCCTGCAGATGCAGCTTCTTCAAATGAGCGACCCTGGTTTTCGGTGCATATTCCACCTCTCCGGCCAGATCGATCCGTCCACTCTCCATGGAAACATGGTAGCGCTCCAGTATGGGCGCAAAATGGTCGAGTGGCAGGTTTTGAACCGTGACTTCGGCGGCCATGCCGGGGTGGGGCTGGGCCAAAAAATTCGCTTTGCCGTCGACGCGCAATTTCCCTTTCTCGAATATCGTGGCTTTGAAGTCAAAGAGAGATGGATATACATGCTGGGGTGATGCGATATTGCGGATATTGGAGGCCGTAAGGGCAATCCGGCTGACCCGCAAGGGACGCCGGGGATCCTGATCGATATAGGTCAGTTCGCCCCCTTTCACGGTCAACAGGTTGATCTTCAGGGGATAAACGGATTCGAGCGCCTCCTGCCAGCCCCGCTCCTCCACCTCCACCTGGCTGGCGGTTTCCTCGCGCAGTTGTGCCAGATTGAGATGCAACTTGGGACGATCCAGGTCGATATCTCCCACGATGCGGGCGGAAAGAATCGGACGCCAATGCACCCCCGCTTCGATCGTCGTGAAGAAGGCCACGGGCGGCTCGGGGTGTTTTTCCTGAACAATGGTCAGCCCCCGGAAAATGATCGCAAGATCGAACGGATTCACATCCACGTCGGCCAGTTGCACCCGATACCCCTTGAGGTTTGCGTTTATCCGTTTTTCAAACCAGGCGCGCAAAGGTTCATCCAGCGCATAGGAAAAGATCAGGGCAACCCCCACCACAAAAAGGAAAAAAAAGCCTAAAAACCATAGCAATCGCTTGAGCCACTTTTTCATGGACGGTTGCTCCTCCTTGTTTCACAATGACATTTCCACGGTTGGGATGAGTCCCCCCTGCGCGGAACCCCGATGCGCAGAGTCCCGGCCCATTTGAACGCGCCGGGAGGAGATCAAGTTGGCCGCGCTCGGATGTTGAACGCGCGCCGTGAAAGTTTGTTCGCCGGGGGGAGCGCCTGATCATTGGCGCTCCATGCGCCGGCCCTCTATGGTTCTGCGCGTTTGACTTCGGGCACGGTATCCGGGATGCAAAGGGAACCCCTTAGAATCTAAGAAAAAGAAGTTTGCGGATCAGTAGGTCAAAACAGTAATCACACGGGATGGGAATGGGTATTTGTGCAAGCCATCTGCGGCATACCATGGTCCCCGCAAAAAAAGGCCTCAGGTGGGCTTCGTATCTTATGACTTCGATGCTGCGGCTTTTTGATATTGCACATCCGCTCCGGCATTGCGGACCAGCAGAACATGAAATTCGGCCAGCGGCTTGAAGCCTACGCCTACCGCTCCGTCATCCAAGTAGAGGGTCCAGGCATACCGGGTGTCATAACGACTGGTGCTGCCCGACCAATAGCAGGGTCGGACATGTTTGAACGGATGGGCTTCAGGCAAGGCCGGACTGTGGGTCCCCATATCGCACAGGCTTTCCAGTTCACGCACGCCGGGCAAACGCCAGTCTTCATAGCCGAGCAGATTGTGGAGATTGGCGCAACGAGCCGCAGCCAAGGCATCATCCCAACTCACCGGGGCGCCGGTTCGATCGGCGATGCTGTCCCACATCAGCCCGGTCATCCGATCCATCACGGCCCGACCGCTATAGCCGAAGCGCGGCTGCGGCCAGGGGCGGCCGGCGCGGATTTCGCCATCCTGTCCAGTGCCGCTGCAGGCGGCCACGCTTCCGTCCGCTGCATAGCAGTTGCGCTGCCCTGTGCGATGGACGCGAAGCCCTTCGCCAGGGGCGTTTCTGACCGGCCACACCATGTAGGACCCATGCTTCATGCCCTTGAACACGCGTGCACCGCCCAAATGGATATACCAGGCCTGATCGGGCAGGCGGCTGCAGGTGGTGCTGCTCCAGTAATACCCGCTGAAGACATTGCGGAAAGGGTGCCCATCGGGCAAGGCCGGATTGACGGCAGAATGGCTGATCAGGCTGAACAACTCGGCCCGATTGGGCAAGCGCCAGTCCTTGAACCCAAAGCGCGACTGCTCGTTCAGCTCGCGGACGAACCCCAAGGCTTCGATCCAGGTCAGCGGAAAGGTTCCCAGACCGGCATCCCGGGTCCACATCAACCCGCTGCGGGAATCGATCACCGTCTGGTTCTGTTTAAGGAATCGCACGTCTATTGGTAAAGATGGCCGGGTCGGCCTGTACGATCTTATGGCGTCCCTGGGCCTTGGCTTTGTAGAGGGCTTTGTCGGCCTGTTCAACCAACATTTTGGCTGGGGAATTGCCTTGCGGAATTGTAGCCGCTACACCGAAGCTCAAGGTGATAAAAGGAACCACCCGGGAAGCCTCGTGAGGGATTTGCAAAGTCTCGATGGCAGCCTTGACTTCGTTGGCCACGCGTGTAGCCCCCGCAAGATCGGTATTGGGCAGCACCATGGCAAACTCCTCGCCCCCGTAGCGGGCCACAAGATCCATAGGACGCTTGAGAACCGCATTGATGGCCTGGGCGACGGCGTACAGCGTATCGTCACCTTTCACATGCCCGTAAGTATCGTTGTAGCGTTTGAAGAAATCGATATCGCAAATGACAACCGCCAGCATGGTATTGTCGCGCCGGGCGCGCCGCCATTCATCCGCCAGTCGCTCATCAAAGCGGCGACGGTTGGCGATCTGGGTCAAATCATCCAGGGCCGCCAGGCGCTGCAACTCTTCATTGGCCTTCTGCAAGGCCATTTCGACTTGTTTGTATTTGCTGATGTCGATCAAGGTGCCCACGATGCGCAGGGCACGGCCGTCGGCATCCCGCTCCACTGTGCGTCCGCGGGTTTGCATCCACCGCCATTGCCCCGCCTGGGAGAGCATTCGGAGTTCAATCCCGAAAGCATCTTCCAGGCCTGGGACCATTTGGGCAAATGTCTTTCTCAGAACAGGCAGATCCTCGGGGTGGGTCAGGGTGCTCCAGGTTTCAAAACTGTATGGCAATTCGCCCGCACTGTAGCCCAGCATGGTAAACCAGCGCGGGCTGTAATAGACGTAGCCCTTTTGCGGCAGGTAATCCCAGAGGCCTTCGTCGGCCGAATCCAGGGCCAGGTTAAACCTTTTTTCGCTATGGTGGTTGGCCTGCTCCGCGCGCGTGCGCATCAAGGTTTCCGAAAATGCCTTTGCCAGGGATTCGACATCGGTTTGATCGATCAAGGCATAACCGCGCGGATTGTTGGCCAGGGCGATGAAGCCGGATATACCCGCTTGTCTTGGCAGCGGAACGGCCATCAAGGTTTTGATTTTGGGGTATCCTTCCGGCAAAGGCCGCCACTGCGGGTTTCCGATCGTGGATTGTATCGTAACGGGTTTACCCGTTTGCACCAGACTGGACCAGATCCCGTGGACTTCAAATTTTTTCTGTAACTGCAGCGGCTGCGGTGTATCCTTTGCTTCTCCCAGGTGTTCGTATGCCACCACTTGCCATTCATCTTCTTGATGTTCGACCATAAAGCCGAAGGGGCTTGCAGTCAACACTTGGGCTGCCCGCAAACAGGTTCCAGCCAGTGATTGCTCGCTGCGATCGGCTACTACCTGGTGGAGCACCTGATTGATGGCGTCCAGCAGCTTGGATTTACGCGCGATCTGCTCTTCCACCAGGTCGCGCTCCAACACTTCCAATTTTAAACGCTTGTTCACGTTGACCAGATCGACCGTGCGCGCCTGGATCAACTTTTCGAGTTCAGATTTGTAGCGATCCAATTCGCTTTGCAGGTGATTCAATTTGGAATTATCGCGCAGAAGCATCAGGTTCTTATAGCCGAGCAGGGTGATTTTCTGGGCCAGTTGGCCGATTAAGTTCAACGCCTTCTCAAATTCGGCGCGGGTGATCTGCACGGACTGTTCAGCAGCGTGCAAGAGCGTGTCGCTGTTCAAGCCGATCTGGCGGGCATAGAAAACCATCTGCGAAGGGTTTGCGAGCTCGGTGCAGTACTGGCTGATCCACCAATTGGCCAGATGCATGTTTTGGATCACAATGGGTACGGCCGCCTTTAAAATCCCGACGCTTTCGCAATGATGAATCATTGCCCGGCGCTCTTGTTTCATCTTTCCGGACAGCCGCTGGAGGTTGCGCAGACAATCCTGCGATCCACGCGAGGACTGCATGACGGTTTTACAAACAGGTATATCGTTGCTCGGCATGGTCAGTATATGACCGTCCGGATCGCTGATCACCGATTTAACACGGCCGATTTCGGCCAGCGCATCCTGAAGATGCTGCAGGTCTTCGAGAGGAATCAAATCCAACAGGGACAACCTGTCCGGAATGGCAACTCCATCTACATGATTTTGGGAGCCAGTCCTGTTCATGCACGATCCTGCAGCAAGATAAAAAAAACCGGATTGCCGCCAAGCAACCCGGTTGTGCAATCATAACTCCATCCAGGCAGCCCGGCCATCCACGCCAGTGGACCCGAAACTTTCCGTCCTCCGGTTACCCGGAGTTTGGCATTATCTGGTAATTAAGCCTTTTTGCTCGCAATGTTAGTGCCATTATGCATGCGAGCGCCAAACATATCTCTAACTGACTAAAATCATATTTAATAAAGTGGAGCCCGGCCTTCGGACCGGAGTGTCCCCGCTATGCAAATATTTACCCATTTTTTGGGTAGATTTCTATCTACAGGGAAGTTGCTTACCCGAAATGGGATCAAGAGCTGCCGGATGCCAACCTCCTGAAGAACAAGGCTCATTGGTCCTGCTTTGGTATGCTCCCGTATTTGTTCAAATGAAACCATCCTGCTTGACACTCCACA
Source organism: Desulfobacteraceae bacterium (assembly GCA_003599575.1). GTDB lineage: Bacteria > Desulfobacterota > Desulfobacteria > Desulfobacterales > Desulfosarcinaceae > Desulfatitalea. The sequence continues at coordinate 19,844 of QZKV01000118.1, forward strand.
GTCTCTTTTCTATATTGGGCGCTGTTTGCTTTTGATATTACGATGATTCGCCTGAAAAGGAAGGTTTATGCGAGGCACAGTTTGGGTTTCGACCCTCATCATGTTCAGCCTGCTGTTCGGATATACAACGGTTCCCGCCGCGGCGCCGAATCCGATGGAAACGGTCAAAGTGAAAATCGACCAAGTCATTGAAGTGTTGAACGACCCCCAATACCATAAGCCTGCCAAAAGGGATGAACAAAGGGACAAAATCTGGGAAATCGCCAGCCCCTTGTTCGATTTCAAGGAAATCAGCCGCCGTACGGTCGGTCCGGGTTGGGAACGGTTTTCGGAAGAACAGAAAGAGCGTTTTACACAAGTATTTACGCAGTTTTTAGGCAACTCCTATATTGACAAGATGCAGGGCGAATACCACAACGAGCGCATCGTCTATCTCAAGGAATTGGTACGTGAGCCCCAGGCCTTGGTCCGGACCCAACTGGTCCGTGAAAATGTTGCGCTTCCCATTGACTACCGAATGAAACTGGAAGATGGTCAATGGAAAATCTATGATATTCTGGTCGAAAACGGCGTCAGCATCGTTCAAAATTATCGCGTTCAGTTTCAATCCATTTTACAGAAGGAATCGCCGGGCCAGCTTATTGAGCGCCTGGAACAGAAACTCAAGAACCGGCAGCAATCCTGACGAGACTCCCCCTTAAGCTACCTACAACTTTCAAGACGGCGTTTGGAACATGAAAAGCAGGCCTCTGGCAGTCGTGCTGAGTATCGTTGCAGCCTTTTGTCTTTTTTACGGGTGCGCGGCTGCACGCCCGGCGGGCCCTGAGAATACATCCGTTGCAGCACCGTCAGCACCGGTTGAGGAAACCCGCCCGGCGGAAATAGCGCCCGAGTCACCCGGGGGCCTGACCGAAGAGGAACTGCTGCTGGAAGACGAACTGGGCTGGGAAAATCAGCAAAACGAGCACTTTTATTCCGTTGCCGATCCATTGGAAAAATTCAACCGGGCGATGTTCGTCCTCAATGACAAACTCTATTTCTGGTTGATGAAACCCGTCGCTCAGGGCTATCGAGCCGTTGTACCCCGGGTTGCGCGCAGCGCCGTCATGAATTTTTTCCTGAACGCGGGCGCACCGATACGGATCGTCAACAATATCCTGCAAGGCAAAGGCCGCAACGCCGAAGCCGAATGGGCCAGATTTCTCTACAATTCCACGGTCGGCGTGCTTGGATTCGGAAATCCGGCTGCGGCACACCCGGGCCTGGCCCCCCGGGAAGAAGATCTGGGTCAAACGCTGGCCGTTTACGGCATCGGTGACGGGTTTTTCATCTTTTGGCCCCTGTTGGGTCCTTCGACCTTGCGCGACACCGTCGGCATGGCCGGTGATCGCTTTCTCAGTCCCCTGGGTTATGTTGAACCCCTCGAACTTTCACTGGGAATCAGCAGCTATAATGTGATCAATAATCTTTCTTTCCACATCGGCGATTACGAATCCCTCAAAGACGCTGCTCTGGACCCCTATGCGTCATTCCGCAACGCCTATATTCAGTCGCGCCAAACCAAAATTAAACGTTAATTTTGGAAATCTCTCATGCGCCGTGCAGGCGGGACTGACCAAATCCAACCAGTGGATGGGCGTCGCTGAGGAAACAACCCGCATCAGCGGCTCAACCCGTGAACGACCGAGGGAAACCGATTTGGATCGGTATGAGGGATGAATCTGGCGGCTGAGAGACGGTTGATGAACTCTTGATTGACATTCAGCTCCATATAGGTGACGGCCTCCCGTATGGCGTCTATTTCATTGGCTACATCGCGGGAAATCAAGGCCAGAGTGGCGCCGCCCAAGGAGGTATTGCCCATGGCCGTGAACCTTTCCAGGGGCAGGTCCGGCAGCATGCCGATGGTGATAGCCGAGCGGGGATCGATGAATGACCCGAAGGTGCCTGCCACCAGGAAGGCCGGAAGCTCGTTAAGCGTCATGCCCACACTTCCGGCAAGGGTTTCGAGGATGGTATACA
>QZKV01000023.1 GCA_003599575.1 Desulfobacteraceae bacterium
GGAAATTTTAACCGCAGGAATATATGGACATATTTCGAGGATTAAAATTTTCGCCCAACACCGAAATCGGCGAAAATAGCCATTTCTGGATGGACACTAGTTATCTCCTCTGCTTGAGGGATGGATCTTGAGGGATGGATAAGGAGCTTATCCCCGCGGAAAGTGGGTATTCATAAAGCCGGATGAAGTTCAATTTTCGAACCAATAAGATCCATTTGAGCAGAAAGGAGATGCAAGTTGAAACTGAGCAGACTCACATCAGCGGCTCTATTGATAGTGTTCATTACAGTGTACGCAGCGGCTGAGTTACCGGCTGCACAGGTGCTGTTCACACCGGAACTGATCCTCAGTGAGGAATACTCCGACAACATTTTTCTAACCCACGAAAATGAAGTGGATGACTTCATTACTTCTGCCGGTGTCAACCTGAGGACCCAAATTGTAGGTCGTACCGCGGGGCTGGAATTGAATTATATGCCCACATTCAATTCCTTTGCGGATCACTCTGATTTGGATTATTGGCGCCACGCCGCCCGGGTGTCCGCGTGGAACGACTTCAGCCGCTATACGCGATTTGAAGCCAGCGATGATTACCTGGAAACGGAGAATCCCTTGGACGAAACCGCCCCTGTCGTAGTAGGGGGGCCGGTGGAGGGACCTGTCGTTGATCCTGATTTTTACAGGCGCGGCAGAAACCGCTATCGCACCAATGTCGCTCAAGCACGCTTGATCCATCAGTTCGGTGCCAACGATAGGGTATATGTGGGTGTCCTGCACAGTTTGCTCAAAGAAATCGATACCACTCCAGGAGTGCCGGTGGACGATTATACCAATTTGCAGCCACTGCTGGGGCTGTCTTATTGGTTTACCCAAAGATGGGGCCTGGAAATGGAAGGCTACTATTCCGATCGGAATTATGTCAGAACCATTGATGGTCAAAACAACGATCGTGAAGAATACAACGGCAGCCTTCGTTTGCTGCATTCGCTCTCGCGGACATTGTCGGCCTTTGTTGAATACCGGCATACGGAACTGCATTACGAGGAAGAATCGGGCGCCAACAGGGACTTTAAAATTTTTTATCCCTCCGCCGGTATTCGTTACCAGTTTCAAAAAACGGCGCATATTTTAATCGGGGCCGGGTACTACATACAGGATGTTGAAGATCAGGATAGAAACAAAGGTTGGGTGGCCAATTCGGAAATATATAAAAGGTGGGCATTTCGTTCCAGCTTCATCGATCTGATCGGAGCCAGCGGATACGAGATTCAAGACACCGGCACAGCGGATCTGGGTTTGGCCATATATTACGATGCCCGGGTGGTAGTCGGCCATAACTTTACTTCGCGCCTTTTTGCCGATGCGCAAATTCGCTACCGATACAATCAATATCCCGATGAAGTACCGGAAAGGGAAGATCACATCTTGTTGGCCGGTGCGGGTCTCAGGTACAAAGTACTGCAGTGGCTGCAATTCGGGCTGACTTACAACTACCGGGATTTCAACTCCGATATATTGACCGATGAATACACCGAAAACAGCGTGATATTCAGCATCACGATGTCGCCTGCTGCGCCGTATCGGTGGAACTAGTGCCTTGGTGTCATGCGACAAAGGCATGTTTATAAAAATGTAAACCTCCAATTTCCTCTCCACTGAGACGCTTCCCTGCCAAGACATGCTTCGGCGGTGAGGTCATCCTTGAAACAGGGATGGCTTCCCGCCGCGCCTTGGTCTAACGCGCAGTAAATTTACAGAAAATTTCCAGTTAAAAACCCAATGAACTCAAGCCAACCAAGCACCCCCATCATCCTCATAACCGTGGATGTCGAAGATTGGTTCCAGGTTGAAAACCTGCGCCCATGGTTCCCCCATTCTCGATGGGAGGTCCTGCCGTCCAGAGTGGAATCCAACACCCATCGGCTCCTGGACTTGTTCGATTCTTTCGATCGGAAGGTGAAGGCAACCTTTTTCATACTCGGTTGGATCGCCGAAAGATATCCTCAGCTTGTTCGCCGAATTAAACAACGCGGCCACGAAATTGCTTCGCATGGACACAACCATCTGCTGAATGATCAGATGGACAACAAGACCCTGCAGGAAGATTTGCACAAGAGCAAAAAGTTATTGGAAGACATTTCCGGTGAACAGGTTTTCGGGTACCGCGCGCCCTGCTTTTCCATAAACGATGCCATTCTGAAGATGATTCAGGATACCGGGTACGCCTACGATTCAAGTTACAATTCATTCCAAAGACATGGCCGCTACGGCAGGATTGAAACCAACGGAAAAAGGCATTACGGTATTGCACTCAGAATAGATAATGGTTTTTTCGATCTGCCCGTCAGCAATCTGCAGGTATCGGGCCAGACCATACCATGGGGGGGCGGCGGGTACTTCAGGCTGATACCCCCCTGGCTCTTCCGGGCGGGCATACGGCGAATATTGAAACGTGAAAATGCGTATATGTTCTACCTGCACCCATGGGAAATCGACCCGGATCAGCCAAGAGTTGCAGAGGCCCGAGGCGTGCCGGCATTGCGGCATTACATCAATATCGATAAAACCCATGACCGCTTGACCAGACTGATCGGAAACTTTCAAAGATGCGAATTTCGCACCTGCACCCAGTATCTGTCGGCAATGGTCGGAGCTGAGTTCGCGGCCTTTCAAAAGCCTGCCCGGCTTATCGAGGCAGAGATGCGCGGGAGCGAAATTCCAATTCTGGGAGGACGCCTGCAGCCCGATTTTTAGGCCCGCCCAAATCCAATTTCATAGATCCCCTGATTCATGCGCGCGTAAAAATCGGCATAGGGAGATGGGCCGGCGGAGTCTGTAAATCACTTTAAATGAAAAAGGAACCAACAATGAACCAAGCGCCTTTTTCGAGAGATGTTTTAAAACTCGACCCGCAAAAAGAGGTCCAACACATAGCCGACGCCATCCGGACCATTCTTTCGAAGAAGCTCAAGCGTCGGGGACTCGTGGTTGCTCTGTCCGGGGGAATCGACAGCAGTGTTTCCGTCGGACTGGCCGTTCAGGCCTTGGGCCCGCAGCGCGTATTCGCCCTGCTTATGCCCGAACGCCATTCCTCCGATGATACGCTCGCTTTAAGCACCCAAGTCGCCGATGCATTCAAAGTGGATCGCGCGCATGAAAATATTTCCGGCATTCTCGAAGCCGTGGGCTTTTACCAGCGCTACGATGCGGCCGTGCGGCAGGTTATTGCCGCGTATGGCGCAGGCTGGAAATCCAAGCTGGTCATCTCCAATGCGATTGAATCGAAGGGATTCAATGTGTTCTCAATCGTCGCCCAGTCGCCGGAAGGCCACACGTTACGTGAAAGGCTTCCCTTGAAAGCCTATTTGGAAATCGTTGCCGCCACCAATTTCAAGCAGCGCACCCGAAAAATGCTCGAATACTACCACGCGGACCGGCTCAATTATGCCGTTGCAGGTACGCCCAACCGATTGGAATACGATCAAGGCTTCTTCGTCAAGCTCGGCGACGGAGCCGCGGATATCAAACCCATTGCTCATCTTTACAAGAGCCAGGTATATCAACTGGCCGCTTACCTCGGCGTACCCGAGCAGGTTCGAAGGAGACCCCCCACAACGGATACCTATTCATTGCCCCAAGGCCAGGATGAATTTTACTTCTCGCTGTCCTACGAGAGAATGGATCTCTGTCTCTACGCAAAAAACCACGGCTATGCCCCTGCTGAAATCGCCCCGCTGGTCGAGTTGACCCCCGAGCAGGCCCAACGAGTCTACGACGATATCGATACCAAGCGCGCTACGACCCGGTACCTGCATTTAAACGCACAGCTGATCGAGGAAATACCGGAAATTAAATATTAAGGACATACACCTTTAGCAGTCCTGAAGCGAAAAGAAAAATAAGGAGTTGCCCATAATGTCCGATGTAAAACATAAAGTTCGAACTTTCATCATCGAAAATTTTTTGTTCGGCAACGCAGAAGGCCTGGCAGACACGACCTCTTTCCTCGAAGAAGGCATCATCGATTCTACAGGTGTGCTGGAACTCGTCACTTTTATGGAAGAAGAATTTTCGATCAAAGTCGATGATGAAGAACTGATCCCTGAAAATCTGGATTCTCTAAACAATGTAACTGCTTTTCTGCAGAAAAAATTAGGATAATGCGGCCGGCTCAACGAAAGAACTTTTACGATTCCACCTATTATGCTGATACATCATTTCCTGGAAAACTCGGCGGCGCGGCACCCCGCTAAAGTTGCCGTTGTTCACGACAGCCAACGGGCCGACTATCATGAGATAAACGCCCGCGCCGACCGACTTGCACGCTGCCTGTGCGATAGCGGCGTCGCCAAAGGGGACCGCATAGCGCTTCTCTTTGAGAACAGCATCGATTACATCGTTGCCTATTACGCCGTGCTTAAAGCCGGCGCAGCCGCAAGCCCTCTGAACCCGGGGCTGAAACCCGACGGTCTCCGGCACCTGCTCAACGATCTGGAGCCCGCCGCTGTTATTGCCGGCCTCAAAGCCGAAAGGCTGCTTAAAGCCGCTGACCTCAATACTCTCGGAATCAAGAGCCTCATCATTAAAAGCCCAAAGCAAAAATGGTCCGGCTTTCCATCCCCCGTGTTAACCTTCGAGGAATGCATTGCGGCGCCGTGCGATGGCAACTTGAAAACCGGCATCGGCCCTTCCGACCTGGCCAGCATCATCTATACCTCGGGGTCCACCGGCAAACCTAAGGGTGTAATGTTGAGCCATCGGAACATCGTTTCCAATACTCAGGCCATATGCCGATACCTGTCGATCACACCGGACGATATACAAATGGTGGTCCTGCCGTTTTTCTATGTCATGGGCAAATCATTGCTGAATACGCATTTTGCGGCCGGGGGGACTGTCGTCATCAACAATCGTTTCATTTATCCGGCGGATGTCGTTCACCAGATGATTGAAGAACAGGTCACGGCATTTTCAGGTGTTCCTTCGACCTATGCCTATCTGTTGAACCGGTCACCTCTGGCAAACCGCAAGGAAAAATTGCGCGCTTTACGGTACTGCAGCCAAGCCGGCGGCCACATGGCGGCTTCCATTAAACGGATTCTGGTCAAGGCGCTGCCGCCTCACACCCAAGTGGTTGTCATGTATGGTGCCACTGAGGCTTCGGCACGGCTTGCCTATTTAGATCCGGCTTTTCTTGAGACCAAGATTGAATCGATCGGCAAGCCCATCCCGGAGGTGAGCATTCGTGTGCTTGATGATATGGGCCGGGAAGTTCCTGACGGCAGCGAGGGTGAACTGGTCGCCCGTGGCCCCAACATCATGCTGGGATACTGGAAAGATCCCCAGGAAACCGCGCGTGTGCTTGATCAACATGGCTACCATACGGGTGACATCGGCTTCCGCGATGCCGATGGCTTTCTCTATGTGCGTCGCCGCAAAGACGGCCTCCTGAAAGTGGGCGGACACCGCATCAATCCTATAGAGATAGAAGATTTTCTCATGGCCACGGAGCTGGTGATAGAATGCGCCGTGGTGGGCCTGCCGGACAAGTTGTCGGGCCGCAAGCTGTCAGCTTTGGTGGTTCCCAGGGACGAGGCCGTTGATTCCGAAACCTTGAATAGGCTGTGCGCCGGCGGATTGCCCAACCACAAAAGACCGGCCGACATCATCATGATCCGCTCGCTGCCCAAAAACGCCAGCGGGAAAATCGACCTCGAGAAATGCATAGAATGGCTGATCAGAGCTGCATCACCCAATCATATTGAAGAAAATCTCAATGATGTGACCTCGATTTAAAAGATCTCCGTCCCCCGTCCCCCGTTCCCGTTCCCATCCTGTTTCCCGTTCCCATCCCATTCCCGTTTCCGTTCCCATTCCCCAAGAAATTGTCAAAACCCAAAAACCCAACAAACCCAATAAACCCAACCAACCCAACAAACCCAACAAACCCAATAAACCCAACAAACCCAACCAACCCAAGGAACCCCCGATGCGCATCCATCTCGTTGCAGCTGCAAGACCCAATTTCATGAAAATTGCACCTGTCTTTCATGAACTGAAGAAACGCACTTGGGCACGACCGATCATCGTTCACACCGGCCAGCACTATCACCTGAACATGTCCGATGCTTTTTTCGTCGACCTCGATCTGCCGCCGCCCGACATTCATTTGGGAGTCGGCAGCGGAAGTCATGCCGAGCAAACCGGTAAAGTCATGATCGCCTATGAAAAGATTTTGCTGGATCGGCCGGCGGACCTGGTTATTGTCGTCGGAGATGTGAACTCGACCCTGGCAGCGACTCTGGCTTCGGTGAAACTGGGTTGCCGCGTAGCCCACCTGGAAGCCGGTTTGCGGTCGTTTGACCGCAGCATGCCCGAAGAGATCAATCGCATTCTCACCGATGCCGTTGCCGATATCCTTTGGACGCCCTCTGCAGATGGAGATGAAAACCTGTTGCATGAAGGTATCTCCCCCGACAAGATCGCACGGGTCGGAAATATTATGATCGATTCGCTGGAAATGTTGCGGCCGAGAATAGAATCCAAGCGGGTCTATCAGGAATTCGGCTTGCAAAAGAACCGCTACGGGATTGTTACCCTCCATCGGCCGGCCAATGTAGACGCCAAAAATACTCTCCAGCGCATCGTTGACCTCCTTGGCCGGATCAGCCGGAAACTGCCCCTTATCTTCTCCGTCCATCCCAGAACCATGGGACGCCTGAAGGAATTTGCGCTCCTGGGCAGCATTGCGTCAACCCAGGCCATTACCCTTGCCGAACCGCAAAGCTATATGCGTTTCATGAACCTGGTGTTCAACTGCAGAATTGCGATCACCGATTCCGGAGGCATTCAAGAAGAAACGACTTACATGGGAATCCCCTGTTTGACCTTGCGACCGAATACGGAACGGCCGATCACGGTGACACAAGGCACCAATAAACTCAGTTCCATCGATGCCTTGGAGGAAAATGTCGAAGCCCTGCTGGACGGCCGGCCCGCACCTGGGAAACCAATTGAGCTGTGGGACGGAAATACCGCGGTCAGGATCGCGGATGATATTTACAACAGGTTCTTCAATGATAAGAGAAACAACCCGGCATACACCAGAAGCTTTGTGGGTAGAACAACTCAAGCAGTCTGACCATGCGCTGTGGGAGCAATTCGTCCGCCGTCACAGCCGGGCCACGTTCGCTCATTTGCCCGGCATTTCAGAGGCGTTTGAAAAAGCCTATGGTCTGAAGACGGTTACGCTGGCTGCTTTTTGCAGCCGGAGCGCGGGCAACAACGAAGCGCCCGGAACCTCGGAGCAAAGACGAACGCTGGTCGGCCTTTTACCCATGGTCCACATCAAGCCCCTGTTGTGGGGAAACGAATGGGTCTCCATGCCGTTTCTGGATACAGGCGGTGTCCTGGCCGAGGATTGCGAAACCGCGGAGGAGCTGGTGAGGCAGGCCCTGCGGATCGCTGCCCTGGAGCGGGTTCGGAAACTTGAATTCAGGCAACCAGGCAACGGATCGTGCCAAACAGCCGAGGCGGTTGCGCACAGACCGGCGCAGGAAAACGCAGATGTCGTCGAGGGCTATCGTAAAAACGTCCTGCGCCGTAAAGTCCGCCTGGTGCTGGAGCTGCCGGATTCTCCGGATACATTGATGCAGTCATTTAAATCGAAACTTCGCAGTCAGATCCAAAAACCTATGCGCGACGGTCTGACCGTCGCAGCGGGCGGGCTGGAATTATTGGACCATTTTTATGAAATCCTCTGTTTGAACATGAAAGAGCTCGGCTCCCCGGTTCATTCAAAAGAGTTCTTTCAATCCATCCTCCGGGCGCTGCCGGAGACAACCCATATCTTTGTGGCCTATCAGAAAAGCACTCCGCTTGCCGCAGGCCTTGCAATCGGTTTCGGGGACTGCCTGTACAATCCATGGGCTTCTTCCATTAAGACTTACCGAAAGCTCAATCCCAACATGCTGTTGTACTGGCATATGCTTGAATTCGGTTGCCGCCGGAATTTTAAATTCTTCGATTTCGGAAGATCCACACCGCAGGAAGGTACCTATAAATTCAAAGTCCAGTGGGGGGCGGTTCCTCAACCGTTAGAATGGTCCGTGTATACCCTCGGCACTTCTTTTTCGAGCGAGCCCAGGGAAGAAAAAAGCAGGTATGCGACAGCCATTTATTGTTGGAAAAAACTTCCGGTGGGTCTCACGAAGTGGCTGGGACCCAAAATAAGAAAACACATCAGCCTTTGAAGGCTTCGCAAGAAAACCCTTAAAAAATGCGTATCGGTAGAACCTTGCCTCCGGCGGCGGCGCCGCTGACACTGAAGACCATTCTGTGCGGGCTCAGGGGCTTAATGGACGGGCAGGCGGCTGTCGAGAGGTTCAGCAGCTCGCTGCGCAAACATTTTCAAATGCGCTATTGTTTCCTGGTCTCCTCAGGTGCTGCGGCATTGGCGATCATTTTGAAGGCAGCCCGGCAATTGCAGCCGCACAGAAATCTTGTCTTAATACCGGCCTACACCTGTCACTCTGTTCCTGCGTCCATAAAACGAGCCGGATTGGACATCTGCCCCTGTGACATCGATCCCGCGACCCTTGATTTTGACCGCCAAAAACTGGCCGGGACCATTCTAAAATACCGCGAGCGGTTGCTTGCCGTCGTGCCGACCCATCTGTTCGGTTTGCCGGCCGACGTGGAAGGGATCAAAAAAATCATCGCCCAGGACAACATCCTCGTTGTCGAGGATGCCGCCCAGGCAATGGGATCCAAGGGCGCCCGGGGTTATTTGGGTTGTCTGGGCGACGTCGGATTCTTCAGCCTGGGACGGGGCAAGGCCTTTTCCGCAATGGGCGGCGGCGTTATCATCACGAATGATAAAAAATTAGCCGCTGAGATCGCCGGGCAGGTCGATCGATGTGCCGAACCAAGTCTGTTCAAGATTCTGCGCTCCGTTGCCGTCACCCTGTTTGTCTTTTGCTTTTCCAGGCCGGCACTGTTCTGGCTGCCGAAATCGATGCCTTTTTTGCGGCTGGGGGAAACCATCTACGACACCGCTTTCGAGATGGATCAACTATCGCCTTTTCAGGCCGGTCTGGCCGCCGGTTGGGAAGACCGCTTGGACCACGCCCAATCCGAGCGTCAAGCCAATGCATGCTTTTGGATGCGCGCGATGCACAGCCTGGGATCGGTAAACGGTATCAAGTTCCCAACCTGCATGCCCAATTTAATCCGCTACCCGCTGTATCTCGAAAAAAACAAGGTCCGTGAGGCGCTGCTGAACAAAAGCAACCGGCAAGGGCTGGGCATTATGGGGGCATATCCCGGTGCGGTCACACAAATCGCGCAACTGCAAAAGGAGTTGGCCGGATTTGACAGCGTAAAGGCCCAACAGGTTGCCAGGGCACTGGTGACCCTCCCGACGCATTCCTGGATGACAGCCATGGACCGGCACCGTATTGCTGCCGCCCTCTCCGAAGCGGCCGCACATACCGGCTAAAGTCCCTTGTTCCATGCTCCGCACACAGGTCAACCTGCGGGCACCCAATAGAGTTACCTATATTTCAGCCCCTAGAACACGCAGAGAAAAGTTTAGAATAATCCTGCGCGGCTTTCCCTGATTCCCACGCTCTGTATGGGAATAAAGACGGGCCGCGGTTTGGCGCAGAGTACTACCGCCGGCGTACATTCAAATTGTTGCATGAGTTTGATGGCATTGGAAACAAAACTATTCATCACCATCGATACCGAAGAGGACGGCTGGGGCGATTACCATCGCAAAGACGGCTCTGTTGAAAACATCAATCAAATTCCCCGCCTGCAAGCGCTGTTCGATCGATTCGGCGCCGTGCCGACCTATTTGCTCAATTGGCCGGTCCTTATGGATGATAGGGCCTGCCGGATCATGAAAGATATCCATGAAAGCGGCAGGTGCGAAATCGGTACCCATTGTCATCCCTGGAATACACCGCCGATCGAGGAGAATATCAGCAGCGTCAATTCAATGATGTGTAATTTGCCGGAAGCTCTGACCAAGGCCAAGATAGCCAATTTGGCCGCTGCCACAGAAGAGAGATTGCAGGTAAAACCCCAGTCGTTCCGCACGGGGCGATGGGGATTCGGCCGTTATGTGGCTAAAGCTCTGCTGGATAGCGGGTATGCCGTTGATTCTTCGGTATGTCCGGGCGTGGATTGGCGCAGCGATTACGGTCCCGATTTTTTAAGCGCACCCGACAAGCCATATCGCTTCGACCCTGCACGGGTTCTGGAACCCGACGTCAATGGGCAATTGCTGGAAATTCCGGCTTCCACAGGATTTTTTCAGGCGGCCGGCACGCCATTGCTTCAATTGAGAAGACTGCTCGCAAGGTCTTATATAAAACGATTGCACCTGATCGGGCTTTTGGATCGGCTTAAGGTGATGAACTTCAGATGGTTGTCACCGGAGTTGAGCTCGGCCGCCGATATGATCACCCTTTCGCGCTCCCTGATAAAAAGAGGCTGCCCCACCTTGAACCTGTCGTTTCATTCGACAAGCCTGTTGCCGGGTATGTCGCCGTTTGTCCGGTCGCAGAACGATCTGGATGCTTTTTTGCTTCGAATTGAAAAAGTTCTGGAATTCGCCAATCGCAACAACATCAAGTTCAGCTCGCTTTCAGACTACGTGCGTGAACCGTTGGTCAACTAAGTACACACAGGCGTAAATGGGGTGACCATATTTCACCCGGAGGATACAGATGACGAATAGGGAAATGTTGGGACGACGGGTTAAGCACTTTGCTCGGTGGCGATTGAAAAGTAGAGTGCAGCGGCTCGCCCCTGAAAGTCACGGGCAGCAGCCCCCTTTGAAAAAGGATCTTCAAAACACCAGCTCCTCCCTTTGAAAAAGGATCTTCAAAACACCAGCTCCCCCCTTTGATAAAGGAGGGCCGGGGGGGATTTTGGGATGAATTCAGGCAGGTTAAAATCCCCCTAAATCCCCCTTTTTCAAAGGGGGACTTGATGGCCCGCCCTTTTTCAAAGGGGGCTTCATCGTTAGCGGCCCGATCGGATTATACGTCACCGAATTTATGAAACCAAGTACTAAGCTGTAATCCGGATCCAACCCAACAAACCCAAAAAACCCAACCAACCCAACCAACCCAACAAACCCAATAAACCCAACAAACCCCACAAACCCGACCAACCCAACCTGGAGGAAGACTATGATGATAAACAGACAGCCAAAGACAATCGGTTCATGGGAATATCTTCGCTCCATCGGAGTTCCCGACATGCCACCCAGGACCTCGCCTTTTGATCCTGGCTACGATCCGCACACATTGATCAGCCATTTGGAGCAAAGCGCTCATCTCATTTCAGTGCTGAAGGTATCCATGGCTTGCTGGCAAGTGGCCAATGAAACGGCGACGCGCATAAAGATCGATGCCGCCCGCAGGCTTAACCTGAATGTGTGCACCGGCGGCGGCCCCTTCGAGGTTGCCGCAACTTTCGACAAGCTTCCCGATTTTCTGGATCTTTGCGCCGGTATGCGTTTCACCAGGATCGAGGCCGGTGAGGGATTTACCGAGACCCACCTCGATCCGCGCCAGATCGTTCAAATGGCCGAACAACGCGGCCTGGAAGTCCAATTCGAAGTCGGCAAAAAGCACGCCGGCAGTTTTACTACCGATATGGTCGGCGAATTGATCGATCAGGGCAAACGATGGCTGGATGCCGGCGCCAAATCGATCGTTGTGGAAGCCCGTGAAAGCGCCGAAAACGTGGGCATCTTCGGAGAAAAAGGCGCCTTCGACGCCCGCGCGGCCGACCGCTTTGCGGAAGCCTTCGGGCTGGATATCGCCATTTATGAAGCACCCAACAAACCCAGTCAGTTCGCTTTATTGAACCATTTCGGCCCGGGCGTTCACCTCAGCAACGTACGCATCGAAGAGCTCCTGCGCGTCGAAATCTACCGGCGCGGTCTGCATTCAGATGCTTTCCAACATCACAATTTGAGGCCTGCGGGACCTCAACAATGAGGCATGCCTATGGAAAAAACCTTTATCATAGATTGTCTGCCCGAATCCGCGGCACGGTATAAAGAGAATGGCTACGCCATCGTGGTGATCGATGTGATCCGGGCCACGACGACGGCCACCACTTCGGTTCGATATGGCCGTAAAGTCTTGCCGGTCCAAAATACCGACGATGCCTTCATTCTGGCCGAGAAAATGCCTGGCGCACTCCTGGTCGGCGAGCTGGGCGGAAATGTACCCTACGGCTTTCACACGACCAACAGCCCGCTGCAAATGGCCGCCCTTGAGCTGATACCCTGCGGGCCGTTTTCGGACACACGCCGCCCGATCATTCTGCTGTCTTCTTCAGGCACCCAGCTGTTGCTGAATGCGGCCGGTGCAACTGCGGTTTATCTGGCTTGTTTTCGAAACTTTTCAGCCGTGGCGGCCCACCTGGCAAAGCATCACCCCAAAGTCGCCTTGCTGGGGGCCGGAACGCGCGGGCAATTCAGGCGCGAAGACCAGATGTGCTGCGCCTGGATCGGAGAGAAGCTGCAGGCCGGCGGCTACGAGCCGGAAACCCGGGATAGTTTGGACATCATCGCGCGCTGGCATGGCGTGAATGTTGATGTCGTGCGTGAAGGCCGCAGCGCAGAGTATTTGAGGAGGTCCGGGCAAGTTCCTGATCTGGAATTCGTGCTCAATCATGTCGACGATTTGGGAACAGTTCCGCAGTTTGTCGACGGCCGTTTGATCAATGCCGCTGCCTGATGATCCTGGCGACCTCGAGCCGACAAACCCAACAAACCCAACAAACTCAACAAACCCAATAAACCCAACAAACCCAGAGCGCCTGATTGTTATTTAATTCCCTGATCTTCCTGTTATTCGGAAGCACTTTTTTCCTGTTCTGGCCCTTTCTGCGGCACAAGCAGCAAACACGCTGGCTCTTTTTAATCAGCGCTTCGTTCTTTTTCTATGGCTGGTGGGATTGGCGCTTTCTTTTTCTGATTGTGTTCAGCGGTCTGGTCGATTTTCTGGCGGCCCTGGCGATTGAGCAATATCCGCGTCACAGGAAACAGTTTCTGATTCTGTCACTTCTCGGCAATTTGGGATGCCTCGGAATTTTCAAATACAGCCGTTTTTTTGCAGAGAGCCTGGATCGCCTTTTGGCGATGCTCGATCTGCCCTTTCGATTGGCCCCGGCGATACCGCCGTTTCTGGCCATGGTTCCGGTCGGCATCAGTTTTTACACGTTTCAATCGATGAGCTATACCATCGACGTCTATCGGGGAAATTTTCGACCGACGCGCAACATCTTTCATTTTTTCGCCTATCTGTCGATGTTTCCCCAATTGGTGGCCGGTCCCATTGTGCGGGCCGCGGATCTGCTGCCCCAGCTGATCGAACTGCCCGACACCACCAAAGAAGACCGCTGGGAAGGATTGCGGCTCATCGTTCACGGATACTTCAAAAAAATGGTCATTGCCGACAACATGGCACCGGTCGTCAACGCGGCCTTCGGCAGTTCTGCCTTGGAGACATCCAGTATTTACTGGTGGTTGATCATGACCATGTTCGCACTGCAAATCTACTGTGACTTCAGCGGCTACAGCGACATTGCCAGAGGTCTTGCCCGCTGGATGGGACTGAACTTTCCACTCAATTTCAACCACCCGTATGCCGCGGGCAGTCTCAGGGAATTCTGGCAACGCTGGCATATTTCGCTGTCCAGCTGGTTCAAAGACTATGTTTACTTGCCATTGGGCGGTTCGCGCGTCCGCCCATGGAAGACCTATCGCAATATTTGGATCACCATGCTGCTTTCCGGTCTGTGGCACGGTGCTGCCTGGACCTTTCTTGCCTGGTCGGCCGTTCACGCCCTTTTTCTCAGCATCGAACGTCTGTCCGGCTGGACCCGGCGCATGGCCGGAATTCGCGGTGCAGCCATCGTCACGACCATTGTGATCCTGATCCAGGTCTGGATCGGCTGGGTTTTCTTTCGTGCCCAGAGCATCGGCCAGGCCCTTGAAATTGTGCGCTGCATGTTTTCTTTTCGTCTGACATCCTTTTATCCGGTCGATTCGGTGCTCTTCCTGAAGGCTTCTCTTTTGGCGGGCTTCTGGCTGGCGGTGGAAATAGGCGCGGGTTACCGCCTGCTTGAAAGCGCGAAGATAACCGCACTTTATCGCAACTGGGCCGCTGAAATCCGGCTGGCGCTGATGATGACCGCCTGTATTTACCTGCGCGGCCCCGGCAGCGCTTTTATCTACTTTCAATTCTGACCCCCAGCCCATGCAACGTGACCGTTTTACCCGTACCCTCGTGCTGGCCGCCGTCCTCATCCTGTTGGCCGGGGCGGCGGCGCCGCCGACCCCGTGGATAAACACGGGGGTGCCCAGCGATGCTTTTTGGATCGCCAAGGCATTTCATACAAAGACCTACGATATGATTGTGGCAGGAGATTCACGGGTTATGAAAGGGATTTCACCGGCGGCCATGGCAAAGGTTTTGCCGAACATATCGATTTACAATTATGCCTTCGATCACAATGCCTATACTGGAGAATATCTTTCAGCGCTCGAGGCGCTCATTGACCAAAGCAGTCCCCATAAGATGATCCTGCTGGGAATATCTCCGCAATCGTTGACCCTCGAGGCCGCCCGGAACAACGCTTTTATCTCCCTGCGCGAAAACGATTGGAGCGATCGTTTGTTGAAGCGATACATAGAGCCTTACCTGACTTTTTTTGAACCCTATAATGTCTACGCCTACATGAATCGGCTGAAGGGCATTTCCAACGTCAAATACTTTCAACACCATCACGGCGACGGATGGGTGGCCAGTCATAAGGAGCCCGAAGATCCGCTGTACCAGATAGGCCGCTACCGGGGCCGATTCGACGGCAACCAGGTTTCAGCGGAACTGACGCGGCAATTGTTTGATTTTGTGCAGCGTTGGCGGCATGCGGGCATAACGGTCTTGGGCATGCGCTTGCCGACATCGGCCCCTATGCTGCAATTGGAAAATCAGCACAGCGGATTTGACCAGGAGCGATTTGTGCGCGCTTTTGAAGAGGCCGGCGGCACATGGCTCGATTTCAACCCGACAGGCTATCACAGTTATGACGGCAGCCATTTGTGCGAAGACGCGGCCATCCAATTGTCAATCGAGTTGGCTTCGAAAATCCGGCAGTTGGATACCAGGCAGCCTGTCGATGCAAAGACGGCCGGTGCCACGGCCGTGGGCACCGCGAACAGATAACCGGGACAGCAAGCATGCATTTGGAAGTCTTTGCGCACGCCGACAGCAATTGGACGGATAAGATCGATCGGTTCGGCGGCAATTTATTCCATACCCCCCAATGGGCCGACTCGCGAAGGTCCGCAGCCAGCCGTGCGCTTTTTTTCCAGCTGTACGATGCCCGCAGGGACTGTCTCGGCATTGCCTTGGGCATCGAGATGTGGTCGCCGCTTCCCGTTATCGGCCGGTATTCCAAGCAACTGGAGTTCGAAACGTATCCGGCGGTACAAGACGACCGCGAAGAGCTTGTGCATGCCATGATGAAGCAAATCATCTCCCATGCCCGGGGGCGGGGCTTCCGCAGGGTCGTCTTCAATTCCTACTTGACCCGGACTTTCTTGAAACACCCCGGGGACATGGGTCTCAAAACGAAACCTCGGATCGAATTCATTATCGATTTAACCCGCTCCGACAGCCAGCTTTTTTCCGGCTTCAGCGCGCACCACAAGCGCAAGATAAAAAAAGCGCGAAAACACGATCTGGTGTTCTGCGGGTCTCAAGACCCGCAAGCCATGCGCCAGTTCAGGCAACTGCAAAAGCGCTCACGCGATCGGCGCCTGGAACGCGGCGAAAACATGGCCGTCAGGGAGGACGGCTACTATGAAGAATTGGGCAAACGCTACTTTGCAGCCGACTTGGGGACCGTATTCATGCTTACCTGCGACGGCCGGCCCGTATCGGCCGCATTCGTCGCCCATTACGGCCCGCAGGCCTTATACATGTACGGCGGCAGCAATGATCTCGGCTTTGAAATGGATGCACCCATCCTGCTGTTCAGCCACATATTCTCGTGCTGCCGCGAAAGGGGCCGCCGCATTTTCAATCTGGGCGGCGTTCCTGAGGAAGCCCGGCAGCCGGAGGCGCAATCGCACGGACTGTTCCGCTTCAAGGAAGGCTTCGGAGGAGCGCAGCGGATCTGTCTAAACGCCGTTGCCGATAATTTGAATCCCGGCAGGGATAAACTTCTAAACTTGTTCAAGCGGTTGCTGCGCCCCAAGGTAGTATTTGACGCTGGATAAACCTCAAAAGGAGAAGAGATCCGGAATGAATGATAGGAACATTCGAATCAAAAATACGCGGACACCGGTTCTGCTGCTTGGCTGCAAATTAGGCGCTTTAGCCATCATGCGCAGCCTGGGCTCACAGGGTGTCAAGGTTTACGGTGTCGATGATGACCCCCAGTATCCAGCGCTGCGCTCGCGCTACCTGTACCGGAAATACTTTAAAGTGTATCAGGCTGGGGCGTCCGACCGCTACCTGCGTTTTTTGATCGACGTGGGCAAATCGATGCCCGCTGCGGCCATCCTGATTCCCACCTCGGATGAATTGTCCGAGTTTGTGGCTGAAAACCGAGCTTCATTGAAGCCGTATTTTCTTTTTCCTGATAACTCGATTGATTTGGTTCGCGGTTTGGCCAGCAAAAAAGAGATGTTCGGCATTGCTTCACAAGTCGGTGTACCCACACCGCAAACCCTGTTTCCCAGGAACCTCGCAGACGTCATTGCTTATGCCAAACGCATTGAATTTCCGGTCATGCTTAAAGGGATCTACGGCAACCGGCTCCAGGAAAAAACCGGCCTGAAAATGGTCATCGTGCCGACTTATGAAGAGCTGCTCAAATACTATCAGCTACTTGAAGATCCTGTCGAACCCAATCTCATGCTGCAGGAGTATATCCCGGGGGGAGATGATCAAATCTACATTTTCAATGGCTATTTCAATTCAGATTCCGAATGTTTGATAGGCTATACAGGATACAAAGTCCGTCAGTTCCCAATTCACGTCGGGTGTGCGTCCATGGGAGAATGCCGCTGGAATGAAGATGTGGCCAGGATTACGATCGATTTCATGAAACGGGTCGGCTATCGCGGCATTTTGGATATCGGCTACCGGTTCGATCCACGGGACGGGCGATACAAGGTTCTGGATGTCAATCCCCGCGTCGGCCAGGCCTTTCGGATATTCGTGGCACAAAACGGCTTGGATGTCGTCCGGGCGCTCTATCTTGATATGACCGGCCAAAATGTGCCGTCCACACCGTCGCGCGAAGGACGCCGATGGATAATAGAAGATTACGATGTCATTTCATCCCTCCACTACCATAACGAGGGAAATTTATCGCTGTACAACTGGATAAAGTCTTTTAAGAAATTGGAAGAGGCCGCCTGGTTCAACCGCAACGATCCAATGCCTTTCGTGATCGTCCTGCGCAGGTTCATCCTGCGCGGCTTGAAATGGATTTTAAAAACTTGCGCGCACTCAGTCAACCCGCAGCCAAACCACCCGAAAAATGCAGGCACATGCAAACAATAAAACTTCGAACCGGAATATGGTACAACGATCACGCCATTGAGTTGAGGTTCCCCTTGGATTGGGACGTACGGACATACTGGCCCGATACGCCGCCGGTATTATCGGTTGCCCGGATCAAGGAAAGATTAAATTCCCCGATGGGTCAACCGCCTTTGCGGGAACTCGCCAAAGGCAAGCGAAAGCCGCTTATCATCGTGGACGATCTTTCCCGTCCCACTCCGGTATATCAGATCATGCCGCTGCTTCTCGAGGAATTCGGCTCAGCGGGGATACCTGCAGAAAACATACGCATCCTTGTCGCTGCCGGCACGCATGGCAACCAGAACCATTATGCTCTGGAGAAAAAGATCGGACGAGAGGCATTCGGCGCCTGCCAAATCATCGTTCATAACGACAAAAAAAAATGCCGGCTGGTCGGCAGAACTTCGTATGCAACACCGGTATATGTCAATCCCGCTGTGTTGGACAGCGACCTGGTATGCGGTGTGGGCGGCATCTATCCTCAGCATACGACAGGTTTCGGAGGCGGAAGTAAACTTGCCTTGGGTGTCCTGGGACGTAAATCGATCGTTCATTTACACTATGGTAAACATAAAAGTGTAGCGGGTACCTATAACATCGAAAACACTTTCCGAAGGGACCTGGATGAAATCGCCCGTATAATCGGCTTATCTACAATATTCACACTGCATATCGACGGGTGCTCGCAACTCGTGAATTTAACCTGCGGTGACCACTTTGCTTATTATCCGGAGGCGGCCGCATTCTCCAGGAAAGCATATGCTGCACCACTGCCGCATGATGCCGATGTCGTTATAGCCAACACCTATCCATCGGATATCTCCTATACGTTTATGCGCAAAGGCTTGAAACCCGTGCGCTGTGCAACACCTGACGCGGTAAGGATAGCCGTCGGTTATAACTACGAAGGCATCGGACGGCACGGCATTTTCCCCCAGGGCAAAAATCAAAGGCTCAATCAAATGCACGCATTGTTTTTGAGAATGTCGACAATGGACAAGAAGGAGATTATCGCCAAATTAATAAAAAATCTAAGCCCGCGTTCCAACAAGATGAATCCTCCGCAGCCGCATGCTGCAAGTGCGGGCACGATACTCTCCGAGAGCCTCGAAGGAATGTGGCTGTATCGACCGGAGGGCGAATCACTGCCGCTTCCTGAAATTGATGGCATTCGAATCACCCGCCAATGGGAATCTGTGCTTGAGCATATCGAGAAGAAGTTCGCAAACCGCCAAAGCCTTCGTGTTGCAGTTTATCCATGCGCGCCGCTGCAGTGTCTGGAGCATGCCGGCAGGAAGAATTGAAAATGAAACCGACGCCTTTAAAACTGCAAAGACTTTTTCTGCGGCTTCACAAGATCGGCGAACAGATCACCGGAACCTCCGGCCAGACCTATGTCTGGCACAGGGTGGATGAATACAGGCGGATGTGGCAAAAGGCTGCCGATCATCTGGGGGCTGAATTCAGTATACTGACCGGCGATTTATGGGAGATCCGCAAAAACGGCAAAAAGACGAGAATCCTGAACGACAAACTGCAGTTCGACGACCCCGTGACATTGAACCTGGCCGGCATGAAACCGGTTGTTTACCGTCTGCTCTCCGAGGCCAAACTGAGAGTTCCCGAAAGCAGGTGTTACAAGCTTGAGGATTGGTATGATGTCAGCTCCTTTTTGAAGCGGCATCCTCACGGATGTGCAGTCAAGCCGGCCCATGGAACGTCGTCCGGGCAGGGGGTCACAACCCACGTCATGACCTTGCAGGAACTGAAAAAGGCGTCCATCCTGGCGTCATTGTATTGCCATGAACTGCTCATCGAACCCATGATCGCGGGTGAAAGCTATCGCCTGCTGGTCTTTAAAGGTGATGTACTTCAGGCGGTGCGCCGGAGGGGTTTAAGGTTGACGGCCGATGGGACGGCCAGCATTGCCGAATTGTATCGACGTCATTCCGGAATAACGGAAACCCAAGGCCGGCGGATCGCCCGCCAGGACTGGGATTTTCGATTTACCCTCAGTTACCAGGAACTGACCCCCGACAGTATACCGGCCGCGGGTCAACAGATCCTGGTGCGCAGCATGGGCGAGCCAAAAGCCAGCAAAGCGGAAGTGCGGACGGTTTATGACGAAGATGTATCCGGCTTGGTGTGTGCCGCCCTAAAAAATGATGCCGTCCAGGCAGCGAAAATCGTGGGATCGGATTTTCTGGGAGTCGACTTTATCACCACCGACCCCACCGTGCCGCTGGCGCAAAGCGGCGGTGTAATCAACGAAGTCAACACCACTCCCGGGATGCACCATCACTACAACCCGACCACAGAAGCATATCCCAAGGTGGCAATTCAATTATTAAAAGATTTACTGGGTTGATAATTGCATAGCGGGAGGGAGCACAAGGCTGCCCATGGAAATGGCCTCCAATAAGAAAATTTTATTGATATCCTACCACTTTCCCCCCAGTGCTGCGGTCGGAGGACTGCGCGCAGCCAATTTCGCTAGATACATATCCGGATTCGGCTGGACCCCTTACATTCTGACCATTGACCAAAAGTATCTTTCGAACCCGGATTTCGGCAGGCTTAAAGACCTGGAAGGGATCCAAATCAACAGGTCCTTGAAGCTGCCCAAATTATTTGACGCCGTCGTGTTCCTGCTGAAAAAGGTCAAATCGATAAAAGCCGGCATCAAACGCCGGCCGCACGTTCTCCCAAAAATGGACGCCGGCCGCGGATCCGGAGAGAAAACCAGCTCCCCTGAGAGCGTGCGCGCCAGATTCATACGATATTATGCGTCTTTGTTTCTGGCCCTTCCCGATTACGAACGCAACTGGGTTCTGCCGGCGGTTCTGAAGGCCGTCGGCATCATCAAAAAGGAGAAGATTGACTGGGTATTGACGTCGTGCCCGCCGTATTCGGTGCATCTGATCGGTTGGCTGGTCGAATTGCTTACCGGTGTCCGTTGGGTGGCCGACTTCCGCGATCCGTGGTTTGTGGCCAGCCAAAAAAGGATGTATCCCACCTGTAAATTGTCCCGCGCCATTGAAGGAGTGTGTGAGAAAAGGATCATGCAGCGGGCCAAAGTGATTGTCACAAATACGCAAAGACTCTGCCGGACGTTTAAAGAAGCATACCCCGGCGTTCATGCGGAGAAAATCGTCCATATCCCCAACGGTATTTCCAAAACGGCGTTCCAGGCGCTGGATGGGCTGCCCAAATTCGATCAGTTCACCATGACATATGCCGGAAGCTTATATTTCTACAGAACGCCGGAGCCGATCTTCAGAGCCGTCCGCGAACTCATCGACGCCCGCAGGGTTAAGGCCGCCGATCTGAGAATCAAATTGATTGGAAATTGCAGTCATGTTGATGGATTCCCGACGGCAGACATAATCGCCAGCTACGGGCTGGACGGGATCGTCGATGTCCTGCCGCCGATACCCTATCAGGAAGTATTGAAAGTACTAAAAAAAAGTCAACTGGCGCTTCTCTTTGCACCCGACCAGCCGTACCAAATTCCGGCCAAAGTCTACGACTACATCGGCACGGGAACAAAAATACTGGCCATTGCCAATGAAGGGGCCACCTCCGAATTGATCGATGCGACGGCCTCGGGAAAATCATTCTTACCCGAAGATATTTCCGGTATACGAGAATACATCGCCGAAGGTGTGCAAGCCGGCATGATAAACGGTTGGACTATAGACCGCCACCCGGAATTGCTGGACGCCTATGACTACAGCAATATTACGCACAGGCTGGCCAAGGTTTTGACCGAAAAATGCTGACCCCTGCCTGAACGAAAGCTCAGCGCTCGTTTTCATAAATTCGGTGACGTATCGTCTGGCTTGCAGATCATTTTTTTCAGCGCAGAGGCGTAGAGAACGCAGAGAATTTTTTGCAACTCAATAACGCACCGCTTTCGGGATCTGTTTTGTTTGGTGAATCGGCCAGTCTCGGGATCGGAATCGGTATCGGTATCGGTATCGAATTCGATTGCGACCCCGATACCGACCCCGACCCCGAAAGTTACGTTACAATATTTATGAACATATGTACTTAGGACACACAGGCGTATTTGAAAAAGTGGGGGGCGGAGGGGGATTTTGGGATGAATTCGGGCAGGTTAAAATCCCCCTAAATCCCCCTTTTTCAAAGGGGGACTTGAGCTAAATCCCCCTTTTTCAAAGGGGGACTTGATGGCCCGCCCTTTTTCAAAGGGGACTTCAGAGTGCAGCAACTCCCCCCTGAAAGTCACGGGCAGCAGC
>QZKV01000031.1 GCA_003599575.1 Desulfobacteraceae bacterium
GTAGCGAACATGTGACTGATAGAAAACCACTAACGATTCACGACTGAAACTTTCGGGCAACTTGCCCGCTCACGGGCGTTTGCGTGCAAAATTCAGGTAATACCCTTCTTTCGTAGGGACCTGTAAATCTCCGCAGATCGCAAAAATGTTGCCTGCCGCATGGGCAGGAAAATTAGATCGCAAACATATTCCTTTGTTTTGATAAAGTCTGTGTCAGATCGGATTCCCTGGAGCACCTCCGCCAGGATGACACTACAGAGAGATAAATCCTCTTCATTCTCGATCAACTCCTGGAGCGTCACCACGTGTGGCTCGTTACGGTCTGAAAAAAAGTCGATCCAGACGGTTGTATCGACAAGCACCATCAATCACGAGCCTCCCGCCATTCGGTAAGGTCTCCCTCCCATTTGATGGTGCCCTTCAGTTCAAGCAAGCGCTTCTGACGGCCACGGCGGCGTACCTCATGCAGCGCGTAGTCAATGAGAGCACGCCGTGTCCGGATTCCGGTCAGTTTTTGACATTCATTGACCAGATCATCGTTAATCACCACGTTTGTCCTTCCCATGTGATCACCTCCAATCATATTTACACACAATAAATGATGTTTTTGTGTATTTCAAGGAAAAATATGCAGGATGCCAATCGCGGTGCTGACCGGCGCCGTGCGCCGATCAAGCAAACGCAGTTTGATTGATCGGTGTGCGGTGTCCGGTCGGCCGTAGCACCGTGGTCTTTCGCAGCAGCACGTGTGGTCCGGTTCGGCTCCAGCCCTGGGTTAGCTGGCGGCTCAACACTTTCCACGCTCTGCATTCTATCCTTCTGGTGGTAGTAGATCATAAGCAAGGCAGCCGCCGCAGCAGTGTCCACGCTGGAAAAAATTACAGCTCAAACAAAATAAAATACGTTCTCGTTTTTTCGATTCTACATCTTTAATAAAAAAAACCTTTGGAGAAAGGTTCCCAAGGGCTCTGATGTCTGCTTTCATATTCAATTCCGGGCACGGTTGTATGGTCTTTCCGTCGGGATGTATATAAACAGAGTTAGACGGTAAACCACATTGCCCCTTCAATCTGCACATTTTTATTAGAAAATCCATTTGTTCTAGATTAAAAATGCAAAGGGGTGTCGCTCTAGATATACGAGTTTTGACTGATCTTATGGTCATCTTTCTTGCTAATTCATATATGGCATCGCCCCTATAAGCCTGTAGTTTGGCAGGAAACAGACAGGATATTGATACTGAGTCTGCATATCTGGATGCCAATGATACGGCACCGTCTATGTCGAGCTTTGTGCATTCTTCTCCAATATTAAAGCGTAAGACTATTTTAGATTTATGTTTATATTTCTCAAGAGTCTTTAGAAAAGTGGATTGTAGTGATTCATTCCAGAACGCGCTGGCATTGATAAATAAACTATTAGGAAATGCCCTCAAAGGTTTTATGCCATTGGTAAAAACTGACACAAGCTTATTCTTGTTTTTTAGTACTAAGATGGCCTCGTTAATAAACTTCCATTCGGTAGGTTCTCCACCAATTATACAGAATCTATTATATCTCCATCTCAGAGACTTGCAAATATCAATGAATTTGGGCCAGTCTAGGTCGGAAGGGAAATCTGAAGCATACTTGGTAGAGTAGCAGTACTCGCATTTCAAGTTGCATCTATATGTTGGAGCAATGTAGGCAGGCAAGAAACACTCTCCATGTATAGCTGAAGAATTCATCGATGTTTTGGGCAATCCTCATCAGGACAATCTCCATCTGGACAGTCGGGACAATCCTCATCAGGACAATCTTCATCTGGACAGTCGGGGCAATCCTCATCAGGACAATCTCCATCCGGACAGTCGGGACAATCCTCATCAGGACAATCTTCATCTGGACAGTCGGGGCAATCCTCATCAGGACAATCTCCATCCGGACAGTCGGGGCAATCCTCATCAGGACAATCTTCATCTGGACAGTCGGGGCAATCCTCATCAGCATAGTATGTAATTATTCTTTGATCGCGCAGTGACGCTTCTTCATTGCCGAACTCAAGTATTAGCTCTTCATATTCCGTTACATTTAAACCACAGTGGTGGCATGCCAATTCTTTGAGAATCAATCTACGCTTTATGACCGCGAAGTCTATATCTGGCTCCACTTGTTGTAGTATCTCTCTCTTTAGTAAGGCTCTTTGTTGGCATGCTGGGCATGTCACGATTTTATCGATCTTTCTGACATTGTAGTCTTCGGTGTTCTGCTTCTGGTCTCGCTCTTGAAGCGTAAGTTCTTCAAAATAATGACTTTTTGCGATCTCGACTTTTTCGTAAAAGCTGCTTTTCGTTTGGCTATCAATCGACGCCTTGAGCCTGTTTAATGATGTTACAATCCCAGCCTTGAGAAATAAGTCGATTTCGAGTCCCATCTCCTTTATCAAAAAGGCTACATACTCAAATATATGAACAATCAGTAGAATCTTCACCTTTTTGTGGTTTGTGTAGTATTGGAAATGAACGTAAGCATTTCTTAAATCGTTTAACTTTCTCAGGTGTACTCCATATTGTCCTGGCAATGCCGAGAAATGAGAAAGTCTAAGCATGCATTCGCCAAAATTAACAGTATTTGGCCGTGTGATCTTCTTCAATGTATCAGTTCTGTCAATTAAAATAACAGTGTAATCCATCTTTTGGTATATCAGTGACCTATCCTTTTGCATTAAATATATCTTCATCAGCAACTCGACTCCATTGTGAACGGATATTATCGAGTTCCTGTATTGGATTTCTGTCTTTGCCTGAACCAAACTTCCAAAACCAAAATCCAAGCAGAATTTTGCGTTCTTGGCTATATCGATGAATTTGGACATCGTCGTGCCTTTTTCCACAACCGGTATTCCCATCAGATCCTCCGATAAAAGCCAAAATAGCGAATGTTGAAAACATCTCTTCGCTTCCGTATACGATTAGATTGCTCACAAATGCTCATTTTGGCTGCTAATCGCGGTGCTGACCGGCGCCGTGCGCCGATCAAGCAAAGTTTGATTGATCGGTGTACGGTGGCCGGTCGAGTACCTTGTTCTGGCGCGCAGCGCCGGGGCAAGGTGCTCGACGTAGTCAGCACCGCGATTCTCGGCGACGCAGTCGCCGAGAACAATTAGTTCAGCGGGTTACCCGCTGGAACGACCAGTTGAAAAACGCGTAATTGATCATCTGAAGAATGTCCCTTAAGTTCCCCTCCCTCTGCTGAGAACCGGTGACATGAGTTTTCAGCACCTTTGATCCTCTTGTTCGCCTGCTGCATTCAAATAATTCGATATAACAAGTTCAGTTGTTGCTTTACGATGCTTAGCAGAAGAAGCCAGACTGCTAAATCGCCCCACCTTGATGCGCTGCCAGAACCTCGCCCCGTACAATGTGTGAATACAGGGGTGGTTTGCATTAGAAATAAGAATACTGGCGCCGCGCTTTGCTGCAGAGGCAAGGTCTCCAGCCAAACGTTGCTGATCTCGCCAAGAAAAGATATTCTCATTGTACTTCAAGAAATTGTTATTGTTGTGGCGAACGGTGTAAGGTGGATCAATATAAAGAAAATCATTTTCCCGAGCCCGTGCAATTGTTTCCGAGAAATCGCAGGTCTCAAGAGTCGCAGGCCGTAGCATTTCAGATACGCGCACGAAGTCGTCGGTCGGGAGCAGTACCGCACTCTTAGTACCCTTGGGCACGTTGAATACCCCCCCGAGATTTACGCGGTAGAGCCCATTGAAGCAGGTTCGATTGAGGTAGATGAAGCGTGCTGCCAGAGTAGTGGACGTGTGACATCGTGCATTGCGAACACGGTAGTAGTACTCATCACTATGCTTACGCTGGTGCAACCTCAAATGTCGCCATACATCAACCGGGGTGTCCCGCAATGCCTTGTAGGTGGCAATTAAATCAGCGTTCAAATCGCTGAGAATCGCCTTGCGCGGTTCCGTGCGAAAAAAGACAGCACCACTCCCGAGAAATGGCTCCAAGTACCTCTTTGCGCCAAGACGCAGCCACTCTGGATGCAGGGCGACGAGCCATCGCTTTCCCCCTGCCCACTTTAAAAAGGGTTCATTCACCAGAAGACTCCTCAGATGGTTGCACTTCGAACTCTGGGTTCTCTTGGCATTCCGTCAAACGGCGCATGAATACCTCGTATATAAAGTCGACGTACTCGAAGTCCTCGACCTTATAGCGCCGCTCTTTCGCTGGATGCGCAGGTATTCTCCGCAACTCATTCACCCGATCCATCCACTTCACGTTCTTAGCGAAGCCCTTCTCTCCCGGCTCTGGGATGTTGAAAGCCTTCTTGAATAAGGGCCAGTTCTGCTTGTTCTCGACAATTTTCTTCATCTCTACGACTTCAAGGTACGTTTCGAGCGGCAGACGATCTTCAACCTCGTAATCAAGCGACCGTTCATACGCCTTCGCCTTCAATGATTTGTCGGGTACTCCTTTATCCCAGTAGGCATCCTTATCTTCTCCATGAACTACGCGAAACATGTCGAATATAAATTGCCGCATGTCGGTGACAATGGTCTTCAGTTTACGATCAGCCTCCTCTATGTTCTCTTCAGACTGCTCGGCCTCCCATTGGTCCATTCCTTCAGGCTGAAAGTCCGGGTACTTTGCTTTTATGCGTTGGCATAGCCGGTAATAGTACTCCGGTGGGCCACCTGAGCCGAAAGGAACACGAAATGCTAATTCCATCTCTTGAGCGTTGCATTGCTCAAGGAAATCTGTGACGGGAGCAAGATACTCCTCAATCTCGATCAACATGTCTTCGACTGCCATCTCGCGAGAGTCTGCGGCCGTGTTTGCCTCCCAATACTTAACCAGGGATCCGAGGAGAAGCAAATACGCTTGAATAGCTACATTAGTGCAGAGGTGGCCTTCGCGACCGCTTTCCCACTCTTCAAATTTAGAGTTGCGGACACAGGTAAAGTACTGGTTGAGGCCGCACCGAGCACGTTCAAGAGTTTCGGAGTCGGTTGCCCCGGACAAAGGACCGAGCTCGTAATTGGTGTTATTGAGCAGTGCTCTCCCAATGAGGCCCGATCGGCGAATGGCGTCTTTAAGGGCCGGCATTGTTAGACAGGTCTTGTTGGTTGACTTGATCCCCTGCTGAGTAATCCGGTTATAAAAAGGTTCTCCGACATCAGCATTGAGGCAGTTAATAAGCCGGGCAGCGATTGCGCCGATGCGCTCGCTCGGAACACTCGAGCCCCATTTCAGCTCACCCTCGAGGTCGTCAAGGAGATGTTTGGGAACGCTTTTCTGTTCATGGTTTATTGTCACGAACAGATTGGCCTCGTCGGCTTTTGATAAGTTCTCGAACCCGACAACAATGATGTTGTGATTCAGATACTTGTCGTCAATCGGGGAGAAGCCGTAGAGTCTGTGCTGGCCGTCAATTATCCAAGCGGAGCGATAGCGGTCAGGAAGGTAAAGTGTGCCAAATGTGACATCGGAGGCATCGTCATGTGAGATCCGATCAAAACGTAGTGTCCGGGTGAAGTTAATAATGATGTTGTTCGGGAAGAAACCTCCGCCGGAAATGTAATTACCGATGTCCTTGATCCTGGACTTGATTACGAGTCGCTGATACGTGGGAGCCCCATCAGGATCATTCAGAGAGCGATGATTGACGAAGGAGATCTTCAGCAGGCAACGGGGTGTCGTCACAAAACAGTAGAACTTGCGCCCTCCGAGCTTGCCTCGAATCGCTGGCACCGTCGTGTCCTGCAGCTCGGGGATAGGTTGGTCTTTGAGGAACTCTGCAAGAAACTGATAACGTGCTGCTTTGCCAAGATGCTCGGCAATCTGTGAGTAGTATCGCAATTCGCGTTCAGTAATGACGCGGATTTTAACGCCAGCAGCTCGCTCGCGGTCAGGCCTTGACCAGATGATGTTCTCCGTGACAAACAGCCAAATGATCTTAGGTTTAAAGTCTCTTCCATAGTGCTTGCTCACTGCATTAGCTATTGGTCCCTTAAGATTGCAGAACTCCTCGACATCCTTCTGAAGGCTTCGACGGGAGAGTTTTTCGCTTGCCTTGCACTCAGCAACAATGACCGTTTCGTCATCTCGCCCAAAGACATCAATCTGCTTTCTGAGAGGCTCAGCGCCTTTGCGCTCTATAAGCACAGTAAATGAGCGGCCATCATTAAGCTCGGGATAGCCAAGTTTGAACAGAAGCATCCAAAAGCGATTTTCCAGTCGCTCATCCACCACTTTCTCTCGTTTGACTTTCGTCTTCGTTTTCAGTTTCCGGTCGACGATCCACCCTTCCGCTTCATGATCAAGGATTGAATCCGGGTGGACTGATTTCTCATCGAAAAGCTTGCGGCGGCGAACAGCCTCTCTTCTCAAGTGCGCAGCATTTGCGATTAACGGTGCTAAGAACGGTTGCTTATTGGTCGGCATTCCTTTCCCTTCCATGTCTTCTTCAGGGCTAACAAGTGATTCTATAGTTTCCGTATATCATCGCTTTTTTAATGTTATACAGTTAAAGCATAGCTCATTTCATCCCGCTTCCTCAGCAAACCTTGAAAACTTTCATAACTTCATCCCCCAAGTGGTTTATCACTTTGACCGCAATGCGGCCGGACTTTGGTTTGTCGAACGGCCGTGAGGTATCGCTGTTGAGGGTGGACCAGGCTCCGGCGTCGATCTCGGCTTTGAGGGTGGTTTTCAAGGCCTTGTAGGGATCGTTGGCGCAGAGGAAGTAGGCGTGGCGGACGAAGAAGCTTTCCTCGTTATAGTCGGTGTCGATGAACCAGCAGGCAATGCCGTCGGGGCCGTCGCTGCGGACTTCGCCGGTGTTGGGATGGAAAACGTCCACGCCGTGGATGGTGACTTGTGACTTGTGGTCGGTGGTCAGTGAAAGCGGGAAGTCGGCATCGCTCAAACTTTCGAGCGCAGCGAGCGTTTGAGACCGCTGATCATCCGACCAATGGCGGCCGCCTGTGCTTGAATCGGATGGGTCTGCTCCTGAGTTGCCATCCCAAGCTTTTCGGCCAGAATCAGAAAAGTTTCCGTCTCCGCCAGGGAGCCCCCTGCTATGCCCAGGAACTGAAGGAACTCCCGTGTCCCCGCTCGTTCCGCCCCCTCGGCTATGTTTGCTGGCACCGACACCGCTGCCCTTCTTATCTGACTGGTCAGACCGAATTTTTCCTCCTGTGGAAAATGGGCGGATATTCGATAAACCATCTCGGCCAGCTCGATTGATTTCTTCCAGACTTCCAAATCCTGATAACTCTTTAAGGCACTCATAATTGGCGATCATCCTCCCATTTCTGGCCACCAGCCACTGGCCACTAGTCACCGTTATGTCTGGTTCGCCGAAGATCACGAAGAGGTTGCCTTTGCCGGTGTTCTTGAGGTCGTCGGCCATGTGCAGGTC
Source organism: Desulfobacteraceae bacterium (assembly GCA_003599575.1). Classification (GTDB taxonomy): domain Bacteria; phylum Desulfobacterota; class Desulfobacteria; order Desulfobacterales; family Desulfosarcinaceae; genus Desulfatitalea. Next base: position 7,416 of record QZKV01000031.1, read on the forward strand.
GGCGTTCATGCGTGCCTTCAGAATAGGGATGCGGCCGAGCTTGGAGAATTCGGAGGAGTGGGCGTCGTAGTTGAAGGCGCAGGCGATCAGGGCATCGAAGCCGGCGTCGCCGGCTTCGCGGGCAGCGGCCACAAGATCGACCCGCGATACGGTGCCGAACTCCGGGCCTATGAAGATGGCGGCTCGGTATTCGGTGGTTGGTGGCTTGGGGTCGGTGGCTGGCAGGATCTTATCCTGGCCACCAGTCACTGGCCACTGGCCACTAACTACAAACCGGCCCTCGGCGCATACCAACTCGCCCGGCCAGGGGTTAATCGAAATGAAGGAGATCTTGTCTTCCTTGTGGGCTTGCTGCACGCCGGAGGTCTTGAGGTTTTCCAGGATCATGCGGGTGAAATCCCAGCCTTCGAAGTTCCCGGATTTGGATTGGGCTGCGCCGTCGATCAGTTCATCGTTTTCGTCTACTCCCAAGACCCGGTGGGGCGACAGGCTCTCGACGGTGAAGGGACCGGCCACGCGCACCTTCTTTTTGTCCTCGTAAGGTTTGTCGTAGAGATATTCGACATCGGCCTTGGCTGCGATGGAGGCATCGATTTCTTTTTGGCGGGCGATTCGCTGCTCCCACCATTGTTCGTGCAGCTTTCTGGCGGCTGTCGGCCACTTGGCATCCGCCTCGCGGGGAATCTCCCACTCTTCCCATTTCTGCTTGAGGGCGTCGTTGAGTTTGTCCCGCAGCGGCTCCAGGGTCTTTTGAAACTTCTCCCAAATAACATCTATCTCGGCATTGTTGGCAATCGATTTGAGGGTGATGTGCGGCACGCGCTCGTAGACGAAGCCTTGGCGGATGGAGTTGTGGTTTGTGGTTTGTGGTTGGTGGTTTGTTTTCAAGTCACTATCCACTGACCACCGGCCACTCATCTCAGCTTCTTTGATTTGCCCGCCGCGACTGTCTGCCAGCAGATAGTAAGAATAACGGGCGCCCATGATGCGGGCGCGGGCCAGGGCCAGCGCCACGCGGGAGGTGTCTATGGTGATCCAGCGGCGGCCCCATTGTTCGGCGACATAAGCGGTGGTGCCGGCGCCACAGGTGGGATCTATAACAAGATCACCTGGATCCGTTGCCATAAGGAGGCAGCGTTCAATAACTTTTGAATTTGTCTGAACTACATAAACCTTACTTTCAGTAAAACTACCGGTTCCTGTATCTGTCCATAGGCTGTTAATGGAAGCAACAGGATAGTCGTCGATCATCCTTACATATCTAAGGACCCCACCGGTTGTACCGTAAAGCCGATCTGCTTTTCTCAGCCTTTCCAATCCCCGTTTTTCAGTCTTGAATGTACCCTTACCTGGCCGGTATACCTGCCCATGCCATACAAATTCTTTTAAATCACCTTCACCTAGTGGTCGCTGGCTAGTCATGTTGTCAGGAAAGAAAACCTGAAATTCAGATGAAGCTATTTCTTCCTTATTTCCCCTCCACATTCGACCATCAGCACTGCGCAAGTAGGCATAATAATCAAAGCTTCCATGCTCTGATTTTATGCGCATTAAAGGTCGAAATTTTGCGAACGAATGATTTTTGTAGTACCAAATGACATAATCACCAGCTGCCGAGAGGCCAATCGTACCAAGGCTTGTGGTGCTTTGGAATGTAATAACTGAAGCAAAATTCGAATCTCCGAACACCTCATCCATCAAAGCCCTTACCCGATGCACATTCTCATCCCCGATCTGCACAAAAATCGAGCCGCTCTCCGTCAACAGATCCCGCGCCACAGTCAGCCGGTCGCGCAGGTAGGTGAGATACGAGTGAATCCCGTCGCGCCAGGTGTCGCGGAAGGCCTTGACCTGCTCGGGCTCGCGGGTGATGTGCTCCTTGTTGCCGTCCTTGACGTCGCGGCTGGTGGTGGACCACTGGAAGTTGGAGTTGAACTTGATGCCGTAGGGCGGGTCGATGTAGATGCACTGCACCTTGCCGCGCAGGCCTTCGCGTTCGGCCAGGGAGGCCATGACCTGCAGGGAATCGCCCAGGATCATGCGGTTGGACCAGTTGCCGTCGTGCTGGTAGAACTCGGTGCGGGCGTTCTCGCTGGGCAGGCCGTTGAAATCGGCGAAGAGATCGAGCTGCTCGGGGGCGCCCGCCTGCCGCTGCGCCTGTGCCTGGCGCAGCAGGTCGTCAATCAGGACCTTGGGGTGCACCTTTTCCTGGATGTAGAGGGGCGGGGCCTGCACGATCAGGTCGGACCAGTCCTGTTCGTCCTTGCCGCGCCACACGAGCTGGGGGTCGAGGTCGCGGTTGCGGCGCTCGTAAGCCACGCGCAAGTGGGAAAGCTCTTCCTGCCGCATCACCGACTGGTATTCGGCCGTGGGAATGTTCTTGCGGGTGGCCTCGTCATGTTTGAGGGTTTCGACGGTCAGCTTGGAATCGGATTTTTTGGCCATATGCAATCCCGTTTGAAATGACGATTATCCTGCTGCTTCATCGACACGTTTTCAGGATATGTCGATTTTTTTCTATTTTTTCGACATATCGAAAGGCATATGTCGATTGCATCGACCTATTCTTGCAACACCGCCAGCACTGTATTCCGGCTTTCGCCGGAATGACGAATTGAGTAGTATTTCGACTTTTTCGAGACCATCAATGCATGAGCCCATTGAGCCATTTTTGAGTCCTTTCCAAGGCTTTATTCCAAGGATTTGCCCTCCGTGCCGGGAGCTGATGTCCTGTTTGTCCGGTTTATGTCCAGTTTGCATTCAGGCGGCATTCATGTCCTGTTTGTCTTCTTTAAGTCCTGTTTGCCAGCCAAAACATAATGGACACTCCTGCCTGTAGCTCCGATTTTGCGCAGGACCCCCTTTGCAACCAGTTCCTCGAGATCCCGTGAGGCCGTGCGGATGATAGTTCCTGTTAAATCACGATAATCTTTGTTCGATAGTTGAGCGTGGGCTTTTATGTATGCGACTGCTTTCATCTGGCGTTCGTTGAGGCCAAGATCGGATATCACGGCATCCGTGAGCCAGTCGCGCCAGATCGTCACCACAAAATGCGGCCCGCGCTGCTCGAAGTCGGGTTCGGGAAGGCCGGCCTTGCGGCAGTCGGCGATCATGTCGGTCGTTCCGGTTCCGGCTTTTTCGACATATTTGACCCGGAACAGCGGTTCGGCGATCAACGGGTTGCGCGGTATGGGCCCATGGGGCTCGCGCAGCAGTTCGGGGGTCAAGCCAGGAGGCAGTTCACCCGGGTTCCACACCTCCAGGCGGTCGGCGAAGACGATCACCTGGACAAATCCATTGTTGCGGTAGTTGCGGTGGGCCACGGCATTGACAATGGCTTCGGCGATAACGGAGCGAGGAATTTCGAACGCGACCGGGGCCTGAGTGCTTGCGGCGCGGGTTCCCACGCGGCGATCGATCTTTCCCAGGACGAACTCGACGGCCTGATCGATCACTTCGAGCAACCTGCCCTCATACGGTTGCTGGGAGGCGATGGGCTTGCGCTTTTTTGTTCCGTGAAAATGAAAGCAATGGACCTGCGCATTGTTGAAAAATCTGTGCGGGTCTTTCCCGAACAGAAGCATGGCGGCATTGGTGGGCCTGCCGTCGCGCAGCAAGTTGAAGTTTTGCAGAACCGCCTTCGGGGTGCGCGAGCCTTTGAGTTTCAAACGCCCCGCGGCCTCGGCCGTTTCCACGAACATCCTTATGGCTGAGCCATCGATATCCTTGATGTTTGCCCCGTCGCATATGCTGCCATCAAAAGGGGTAGCCCGCAGATCCCCTCGCCGCTCCAGGCATTCGACCAGGCTGGCGTATACTTCCCGGATCAAACCGGGGATATCCGAAAAGCGGCGCCGGGTGACTTCGCGGCCGGCCCTGCCGATCAGTCTGGCCATCTCGGGCTCGCGGGCAGAATCGTCGTTGCCTTTTACAAAGACCAGGCGCTCGCGGCGGGTTTGCGTCGCATGCTCGAACTCCAGTTCGGTCGGGGACTTTCCCTGAGCGTTTCTCCAGCCATAGGTGTTGCCGAGTATCGCGATGTAGAGATCGCTTTTTTCGACCTCGCCGAGGTAGATATCGTCGGGTTTGCGGCCGCTGGCGGGAATATCTTCGAACAAGAAGACATCGGAGACGAAGCGGCTCAGGAGCGGATCGCGGGTGATGAAATCTTTCGCCGCCCGGCGTTCTGCCGCGAGTTCTTTCTGGACGCTGCTGATGAAAATTCTATACCGCCCCGACGGCATGCTGCTCACTCTTTTCGCATAGGGTTTGATGGATGATCGTATCGAACTGCTGCTCGATCCTGGCTGCGAAATCGGCTTCCATGCGGTAGACATCGCTAAACTCGGCAAAGGCCCAGCGGCCGTAACTGCCGAGGTGGTTCACGCCGGGGATCCAATTGGCTTCCATGGCCTGCTTCTTCATCTTGGCATCTTCGCGGCGGTAGCCCTTGATTTCGGCCACCAGGTGCAGCGGATCTTCTTTTCCGTCGTCCACGAGGACAATGAAATCGGGGCGGTAGATGCGCTTTTCGGCGCCGCAGAGGTAAGGGACTTCGAAGCCGAGATTGTGATTTTTCACATAGGCCTTCACCCGCGGATGGGCTTCGGCCACGCGGCAGAATTCGGCCTCCCAGTCGCTGTCCAGGATCACCCAGTTGATGGGACACTTGCGCGCGTCGGTCTCCCAGCGCTCCTTTTTGGAGGTGTTGAAATTGACATGGATGGTGGAGCCGGTGGGGTTGTAGGGAGAAAGAACGGCCTTGACCGGCTGTTTGTTTATCAGGGAAAGTGTGATGCCGTTGGTGATGCGCTGACAGGCGATGTCGGCCAATTCCTGGTACATCAGCTGGGCCGGGAATGTGCCGCCGCTGCACACCAGGCAGGTATCGAGCCATTGCCGGGCGATGCGTTTGAGCTGTCCGAAAAGGTGCAGCCTGGGTTCCCCGCCGGGGTCGCGGAAGTATTTCATTACCAGGCGCCTGGTCAGGTGAAAGAGCAGCGTGGACGTGCGCAGGTTGCCGGTGTGGACCAGGTTGAGATCGACCCCCTCGCCGATGATGCCGGCATTGTGCGTTTGCGTCGGCCCTACCAGGTCGGGAGTCAGTTCGAGCACCGAATCTTTGGTGAACTCGGCGCTGAGGCGCTCCTGAGGCAGCTCGGTCCGGTAACCTTCCACGCGCGGGAAGCGGATCTCGAGATGGTCGCGCTCCGGGCGGACCGCGTGCACGCGGATCGTTTCGCGCGGCGGCTGCGGCGGCGCGATCACCGGCTTGGCCGTGAAGTCGAAGGGAATGCCCAGCACGTCGGCATATTCGACATTGAACAGGCCCTCTTCGTTGAGTTCGTATGACTGGCGGCGCAGGCCGCGGCCGATCACCTGTTCGCACAACAGCTGGGTGCCGAAGGCGCGCACGCCCAGGACATGGGTGACGGTGTTGGCGTCCCATCCTTCGGTCAGCATCGAGACCGAGACGACGCAGCGGATCGATTCCCCCAGGCGGCCCTGCTTGCCGACGGTGTTCATCACTTCGCGCAGCAGGTCCTGATCGGTGAGGTTTTCGGCCTGGCGCCGGTCGCCGGTGCGCTCGACAATTTCGCGGCGGAAGCGGGCGATTTCATCGGCGGCCATGCTGCGGAAATTGTCGTCCAGGGCGTCGCCCGATTCGAGTTGCTCGCTGTCGATCAGCAGCGTGTACGGGCGGGAATATTGGTTGCCGTGCGCGTCGAAATTGCGGAGCAGCTCGAATTGGCCGTTGACGAGCGAGCGGGTGCCGTCTTCGTTTTCCTGGTAAAATCCCGAAAGGTAGTCGTACACCAGTTTCGAAGTGGAGGTGTTGTTGCACACCACGATGAAGCACGGCGGGGTGTGGATGCCGCTTTCCTGCCACAGCCTGAATGTTTTCTCGTAATGGCCGTACAGCGCCTGCAAGGCGGTTTGCAGTTCGACCGGCAGGTTGAGCGGGTCCAGGTTTTTGGCCTTGCCGCGGCCCTTTTTGGGCATGCGGGTGCGGATGTGCTCCCACAGGTTGCGGAATTTGGGCATCTCCCCGCCGGGAATGTTGTCGGCCACGGGCACCCGGGGCAGCTTGACGATGCCGCATTCGATGGCGTCCATGAGGGAAAAGTCGCTCATGGTCCAGGGAAAGAGCGTTCCTTCGACGTAGCCCGAGCCGCGCAGGAAAAAGGGCGTGGCGGAAAGATCGATGACGCGGGCGATGCCGAGCTTGCGGCCGACGATCGTAAGGCCGCTGATCCAGAGCCGGGCGGCCTCGTTTCTTTTTTCGGCCTCTTTTTTCTCCTCGCCCTTCAGTTCCTCTTCGGTTTCGGCTTCCTGCTTTTCGCGGTAGCAGTGATGGCCTTCGTCATTGAGCACCAGGATCTGCTTCATGCCCATCAGTTCGGGCATGACGCGCTGCAGCATCTGGCCTTCGGTTTCCAGGGTGTTCAGCGGCTGGCCGCGCCCCTGCAGAAGCGAACGCCCGCCTTTGGAAAGCTCCATGCGCTCGCGCAGCTTGAAGGCGTGATAGTTGGTGATGACGGTCTTGGCGCGCTTCAGATCGTCGAGCATGTCGTTGGGAATGAGCTCCCGGTCCTGAAAGTAGCTGTCGGGATCATTGGGCAGCAGCACGCGCAGGCGGTCGCGGATGGTGAGACCGGGCGTGACCACCAGAAAACCACGCGTGAAGCGCTTGCTGCCCGGCCGGCGCACGGCGTTGACGGCCTGCCAGGCGATCAGCATGGCCATGACCGTCGTCTTGCCCGCGCCGGTGGCCATTTTCAGGGCGAGGCGCATGAGCTGCGGATTGGCGTCATGGTTGGCATTGACCAGGTGCGTAAGGAAGCCTTTGCCGGCTTTGCCGACCTGGGGGGCCACTTCGGTCAGCCAGATGGCGGTTTCAACCGCCTCCACCTGGCAGAAGAAGGGGCGGATGTTGCCGAAGCGGTGATGCCGCCAGTGCTGCAGCAAACGGGCGGTTTCGGGGGTGACCTTCCAGTCGCTGGGATTGGGCAGCTTGCGCCACTGGTCTACCTGTCTCCGCAATTCATTGATGATGGGGGTGGGATCGTACTGCTGGGCTGCGGTCGAGATGCCCCTGCCCTCGTCGAAGATGCGCAGCTGGGCGTGTGAGTCCTTGCGTTTTTTGGGTTTGGGGATGGGCGTGATCAGCTCGACGCTGCGCCGGCGCTCGATGATGCGCTGGGTCGGCTGACCTTGGTCGTCGAGTTCCCAGTGTCGCGCCGGATATGCATAAGGGGAGTTTAGAATCGGTTTCTCAAAGAATCGATCGTCCATCAGCTGCAGTTATCCTTTGCAAGGGCGTCGGGACTCAACCATACACTTCTTAAATTTTCATGTGTTAAGTAAAAATTGAGGCGGATCGAACTGGTGGTAAGGTTTGCGGATTTTTTCTGGGCAATGCGTTCTGTGATCGCCCGTTTTCTAATAAACGCGCCTGCTGTGAAGCCGGATAATTCGGTTAAATCGATTATAATTTCGTTGGCGGGGGAATTGATTACACGTTTGAGATCCGGCATCAGGTTCACCCGATTCATTGTGGTTACCTTCAGTGGGGACAGAACCTACATACCCTGTAGGTATGCGAAAGGTCAAGAAAATGCTGAGGACAGGGGGGAGGCCAGGGCTTATTCAAGATCCTGCACCACCACTGCCACCACCATGCGATCAGTTTCGCTTGTTTTTCAATTTGCCCGATGAGCAACTCGACTCGTTTGAGGTATGGTCTCTCCCTGCCATGCCTGCCACGACGATCTTGGGGTGTGGATTTTTGAACCCGATTGAAGATTTTGAAATGGCTCTTTTAAGGTAAACACAGGGTCTGCTGCGTGCCGGTAAGCAGTTTGCGGTCTCGGCGCGCAGCAAAAATCTACCCGTATCACTCAAACGCTTCGAACACCGGAGGGAATGTGAGCACGAATCCTAAAGCAATTAAGATCAAGCTGATTTTCATTGTTTTCTTCACGTCAGTTTCCTGATTTTTCCATAGGAAGTGAAAAATCGCCCAAGCAATCAACCAGACAATGATGCCGACACTTGTTTTTCCTGACAACGGTCCTGCCGGGTTCCACCAGTCCAATGCGTTTTTCAGCCATTCACTGATTACCGCCCCGGTGGTCATCAGCCCAATAACAAGACAACCGATGCCACTGGATAGCATCGCTGCGGATATCTTGCCGTCAATTTTGGTGGATACATCCCGTTTTGCTTTTTGATCTTGAGTTAATATTGATTTTCCCATGTTCACCTCTATGAGGCGGCCCGGCTATAAGATCGGAGCTGCTTTGGAAATAAAAGCCCCGAATAGCCCCGCAATAGCAGCAGCAGAAAAGGAAATGATGAAGAAAACCGCTATCGCGTTCCGCAATTTGAGATTCTCTGCAATTTGATCACTGAAATGCCAGATCACATAAGCCACTACTGTCGCCAGAATCGGCGAAAACCAGGCCACGTGTTCTTTCCATTCCATTCCAAAGGTATGAAAAATGACCAGATCCGGCACGGACAGCAAGTACGAACGCGGGTATTCAAGCAAATTGGATACTTCCTGCGGTGGTTTTGCCCTGTACCAGGGATAAACGATATATGTACCGGTAATTACGGTTAACCAAGAAACAATAGCCATGGCAACGGTCCCGAATTTCAACAGGCGAATACGCTGGCTTACTCCTCGCGGCGTCAACAAATCCGATCTGAGACCATATAGGGCCACCATTACGCCCGAAAATGAGAGTAAGAATAACGAACCCAGGACCATTCCATGCAATACGGTCCAAAATTCCCTTGCTGAGTGTATCATTTGAGTAATTCCTTTTGGTAACAGGTGAGATTAATAGGGTTAAGCACCACATCACAATGGCATCGGAAGATATAATGTCAAATATAGATGCCGAAGTGCCCCTCACACACGATGTCCGCATCCAAATCCATGCTGAACTGTAAAGATTGCAGCTAATCGGAGCGAGCGGAGAGCAGGCCGCGGGAGGGATTAGCCGGGCGCGCTCCAACCATTGCTCGCTGGGACTGGGGTTCGCGTGGGGATTGCCTGCCCATCTCGCGACTTTGAAACGAGGCGCTCCGGGCAGCTCCTGCCAGGATTATCAGCCTTTTGGGCTTGGCCGAATTCGCCGAACCCTGTGCCGCTTCCGAGGATCGACAACCGAGGATGGGAAGAGTGCATAGTAGTATCAATATTTGGTCCGACCCGACGCGATAAAACGTGTATTACGCACGTGAGCCCAGGAACAGCTTTTATTATGAAGTTAATTTCAGACATTTATGTAATTCACTGCCCACTTAAAATGATTGGCTTTTGAAAACTCTTGACCGAATTTACATCTGTTTCGCTAAGCAGACGGTTTTTCAACCTATTTAATCGCGGCATAACGTGGCACGAAAGATGCTTACCATGAACCGTTTATAGCCAGGTGAATTGTATTTTTCCATATGTGGTACGCATCCCGAGCCAAGTTCTCATCCAATTCATTTCACTGGAAAGGGGAATCACATGGGGCATAGACTCGCGATAATGCTTGCGGCCGGTTTGATATGCTGCTTTTCGTCGGTTGCGACCGCTGCTGTCATCAATGTTGTGGGAGGCTATAATTTTACGGGGGTTAATTCCTTCGATGTCCTAGAGCTCACGGCGGGAGGCAACGTTACAGATGATTCCAGCGCATCCATTTATGTTAGTGAAACATTTACTGTCTACGCGGGAAGCTCCATCACCTTGGGCGATTCTATTTCTAATATTACGAGCTTCGGTGCCATACACCTCACCGCAGGCAATTCGATCAGCCTCGCGGAAAGAGATGCCATGCACGTTTTATCGGCGCGAGCGCCCCAAGGGGTCAGCCTTACGGCAGGTGGAAATGTGTCCATTTCACCTGGCGGTAATGTGATGGGATCGCGGATTAACATCACCTCCCCGGATGGTATCCACAACAACGGAGTCATATCGAGTGGAGGGGGGCTTTCGCTGGACATTTTTATCAATCCGGGACCGGCTCCTTGGGTATAACTCTCGATAATAGTTTGAACACCTACATTTTCTGGAATGGCCTGACGCTGGACGGCTTTCTGGATGTCTCGCTAGGGGCAGGATTTTCTCCGAATCCCGGGGATGCATTCGACATCCTGGATTGGTACGAAAGTCTGTCCGGCTCTTTTTTTTCCTTGAATCTCCCAGCAGGCGATTGGGATACCTCCAGCCTGCTGACGACAGGTGTAATCTCTTACTTGGGCGAAACTCCCAATGTCCCCGTCCCCGAACCATCAACCATGCTGCTTCTCGGGTCCGGACTGATTGGACTGGCAGGTTATGGAAGGAAGAAGATTTTCAAGTAGAATCCCTATCCCCGGCAGGAGCGGGTCTTGGACAAGGTTGAATATAAGGGCATACCTCTGCTCCCTTACCTGGAATAGCGTGAATAGCGGGGGAATAGCGGGACGCCCTTAACTTTTTAACCCTGGCGGGCCATGGAAGAAAAAGCGCCCACGACCTTGTTTGCTTGAAAAGCCGGCTGAACGGCACCTCAATTTCTGCCTGACGTGCCTCCCCCGCTTTGCGACATCAGCCGCTCGAGCCTTGCGAGGCCCGGCCGCACATTTTGGACGAAGCGTGGCCATGCCTGTTGCACCCGCGGCTCGTTGCGGCGCTGCCGCAGGCCGCGGGAGGGATTGAGCCGGGCGCGCTCCAGCCATTGAGCGATCGCGGGGTCCTTCGTCCACAGATAGTCGGCTTTCATCCCCACGAGCGTTCCGCGCACCCAGTCAAGCGGGAAGTCCGGCAGGCGGTTGGGCTGGCAGAGGCGGTTTTTCTCCGCGATATCGCCGCGCGAGGCTTCCACGAACCCGACCAGCGCGGCGTTGAACGGTATCAGCCCGGGTCGGATCGGCTGGAGCGTGATGCGATCTTCTGTGAACATCGGGACCTCGGGGGCGGGGTTCAGGCCGCAAGCAGCGCAATGCACGTGCAGGTGGCGCGGACTCGTGGGGATCTTGCCATGGTCCAGCACGATCGTGTCCTGCTCGATGCGGCGGACATGGCCGAGGCGGACGATGTCGCGGATGCGGCGCAGTTGATCGAGCTCGTTCACGCTCGCGGTAGCGCCTTTGTACATGGTGGGGGTGACGCTCTCGTCCACACGCAGCAGCTGCGCCGTTGCGTTCAAGCGCTCGAACAGGTCGCCGATCGAAGTGGCCCGGGCCGCTGCCTCGACCTGCAGCGAGATCCCTTCGAACATGGTCCCCACGAGTTCGCCGCCCTGCGCAAACAGGCGGTTCACCAGCCAGCACTCACGCGGTTTGATCCAGCGGATGGCCTCCGGCGCAACCCCGACATCGAGCAGCCACAGACAAGCGTCGATCGCCGTCTTGCCGGCGCCGATGATCACAAAGCCGTCGGCCCGCCCGGCCATGCGGGAGAGATCGTTGACCGGGACGCAGCGCGCCCCGCGCGCGACTTGGAACGGGGGCCGGGTGCTGGCCGGGACGGAAGGCTCGAGATAGGTGGCATCGACCAGCTTCTTGCGCACCTTCACCGCGTATTCGTCGCCGGAGAGGCGCGAGACGAACCGATGCTCTCCCACGTAGTCGCAACATAGGAAAATAACGCACCTGCCCGGATGGGAGCAGCCGCTGCTGCATGACCCGGTCGTAGTACGCGCAGATCTCGGAAGCGCCCGCCCGCTCGTAGAAGCCCTGGTTGGGACCATGCCGGTCGATCGCTTCGCTGCCGAGCGGCAGTGAATTCACACCGTAATACGCGGAGGGCTGATGCAGGCGCACGAAGGGGTAGGCCTCGTGCCAATGTCCACCGGGCGCATGCCGCCGGTCCACCATGAGGACCTGCGCATCGGAGTCGGAGATCAACGCGTCCGTGAACGCCATCCCCCCGGCGCCGCATCCGACGACGAGATAGTCGGTTTCGAGCGTTCGAACGGGCATGCTGTGCCTCCTTTTACTGCAAAGATCGAGCACGAAGCTAGGTACGGGCTGGGACAAAGGCAATATTGAAAGGAGTCGTCGCCCTGATGAATCAAGCCGGCGGAGTCGCGGTCTTTCAGGAGAACGCCCGCCCGAGCCAGGGGCCTGGAGGTGACACCTGCACTTATCTCATCATCTTCCTCTTGAACGTGTTTTTTCAAAGGAACTGCGGATTCGGTGAAACCACGGGGGCGAAGGGTGCACCGGCCACAACCATTCGCGGCAACTTGCGTGCAGGCTTGTGAGACACTACTTTGGAGCTTACCCGAATCCTGTAGCTCTCATCCCGCCCAACATGCAGTTGATCCCGATCTGCTTCTCCACTTGCCGTCAGGTGGTGCCCGGGGCCATTCCCGACAAAGAGGAGGAATTTATCATGCCTACATACATTACCTTGGTTAACTTTACCCCAAAAGGAATCGAAAACATAAAGGAGAGCCCCAAGAGGCTTGCAGCGGCTAAGGAAGTGATTCAAAGCTTCGGGGGCGAACTCAAAGGATTCTATCTTGCAATGGGGCGCTATGACGTCGTTCTCATTTCAGAGGCGCCCGATGATAAAGCAGCGGCGAAGGTGGCGCTGGCGGTCGGATCGCGCGGCGCTGTAAAGACGGAGACTTTCCGGGCTTTCAATGAAGGTGAATATCGCGAAATCATTGATGCCCTGCCCTGAGTCCCGCTAACAGGTCCGATTCTCAGGTTGCCTTCTGCCATGTAGTGAAAGGTCCGAGGAGCCCCGGCACCACCTTTTGGAAAGGGGGGCGATGAGTTCATTTCCATTATGATGAATTCCGCCCTCCCTTATACCTATACACCTCATCCATCCACTGCCTGAACCAAACAGGTTTCTGCAACAACACATATATCAGCACCAATGCTGTAATCGGGATCGGGATGATCGTATCAAACATAGCCAGCAATATGAGGTAAATAAGTACCTGGGTTCTTTTCGACATCCATGGCCTCCCATAATTTTAACCAACGGCTGAGATAACCTTTCCAGGGTAACAATGGCTTGGCTGATAGTCCATAAGGCATCCCAGTCACGCATTGGGCTGAGACGGATCCCTTGGGCCTCACCTGGCCGCGGCATTCCAGGGTGAGAGGGCCTGCCGGATGCGTGATGGGACAAATTTCAGCCGATTGCCAGCACTCCCAGTTTAAAAATATAAAACCTCACGAGGTTGTGACAAAATGGCTTGCAAATTCCATTTTGCATGCTTTTTTGGCATCAACAACTCCATTTTGACAGGATTCTGCATGATCCGGCGCACTTTCAAGGCCCCTCGACAAAGTTACTTTCTCTTGGGTCCCCGCGGCACCGGCAAGTCGACATGGGTCAAGCTGCATTACCCGGATGCCCTGTATATCGATCTGCTGGCGCCGGATGCTTATCGCCGCTACACGCGACCCCGGAATACCTGTCTCAACTCCTGTCGGCCCGGAGCGACACCCGCACCGTCATCATCGATGAAATCCAGAAAGCGCCCCAGCTGCTGGATGTCGTCCATCAGCTGATCGAAACCTATTCGGATGTGCAATTTGTTCTGACGGGTTCCAGCGCAGAAAGCTCAAACGCGGCGGTGTCGACCTTCTGGCCGGCCGCGCTCTTTCCAAAGCGCTGCATCCGTTCATGGCGGGGAGCTGGGCGACCGGTTTTCACTCGAAACCGCGCTGGCCCGCGGCATGGTGCCGCTGGTCCTGGATACGCCACAACCCGATGAAACCCTTGAAAGCTATCGGCCTGTACCTCAAGGAAGAAGTGCAAAACGAGGGGCTGGTCCGGCGCATCGGCGATTTCGGTCGTTTTATCGAGGCGGCGAGCTTTTCCCAGAGCGCGCAGCTCAATATCAGCGTCGTAGCCAGGGAGTGCCAGGTTCAGCGCAAAACCGCCGAATCATACTTCGGCATCCTCGAAGATCTGCTCCTCTCCTTCCAGTTACCGGTGTTTACGCGCAGAGCCCGCCGCCAACTGCAGGCGCACCCCAAGTTTTACTTCTTCGATGCCGGCGTATTTCGGGCCATTCGGCCGGCCGGCCCGCTGGATGCACCCGCTGAGATCGACGGCGCCGCCCTGGAGGGATTGGTGGCGCAACACCTGCGCAGCTGGTGCGCCTACCGGCAGGTGCCCTGCGATCTATACTTCTGGCGCACCCGCGCCGGCCTGGAAGTGGATTTCATTCTCTATGGCAAGGAGACCTTCTGCGCCATCGAAGTCAAAAACACGGCCGCCATCCGATCCGGCATGCTCAATGGACTGACGGCCTTCAAGCAGGAGTATCCCGAGGCCC
>QZKV01000145.1 GCA_003599575.1 Desulfobacteraceae bacterium
TTTTAATAAATCAAGCTTGATATCATTTCAGGGAAAATGTGCCCGAAAACACGCTTAATATCATATTATCAGGGAAAATCGACCTGATAATCAATGGTTGGACGAACGAAGATAAATCTTCGGGACGCGACATAGCAGTAATGTAGTAGAGACAAACTTCATCTTCTCACCATTATTTTAGCCACGCAGATCTGGAATCAGATTGTTGCTCAAGAGCAAGCCGGACGCATGTTGATAAACTGCAAGGCCGAAGCAAAGAAGGGTCCAGTAGGGGCGCTTTCAAATGAAAAGCTTGCTCGAAAAGTTGATCAATTGGAAATGCGAGTGAGTGATCACGACGAGGTGTTGATAGAGTTGGTTCAAGAAATACGAAAATTAATCGAGAGCCCAAACCAAAAAGTTCCAAAGCAAAAGGCCGGTTTCATCAATTCAATAAAAAAGGAAAAACGGAGAACAACCGCATAAACACGGACTGGCAATTCCGCTGCGCTTCATTGCCAGCCGGTTATGCGGACCGTTGGGCTGACCTAATCACGCTTGACGTTATGCATGCTGTGCGTTACCATGTGACACATGATTAGATCATTCAATTGTGAATACACTGAGGCGCTAGCAAAAGGCTATCATGTCAAGAGATTTGTAAAATTGCTAAGGTTGCACGGCGCAAACTTAGACAGCTCGAAATTGCAAATCGGCTCGATGATTTGAGAGTGCCACCTGGCAATCATCTTGAAGCGCTCAGGGGTGATCGTATTGGTCAATACAGCATCCGTATCAACGATCAGTGGAGAGTCTGTTTCCGTTGGACGAATGCAGGTGCAGAGAATGTGGAAATCGTGGATTACCACTGAGGAGAGTCCATTATGAAAAAGCTCGAACCTATCACACCAGGTGAGCTCCTTTTAGAGGAGTTCCTGAAACCTATGGGGCTTAGCCAATACCGCTTGGCCAAGGAAATTGATGTTCCAGCCCAGCGTATCAGTGAGATCGTTTCAAATAAACGTTCAATAACGGCTGATACCGATTTACGGTTGTGTCGATTTTTTGGTTTATCTAACGGCTACTGGTTACGTGCTCAAGCCGCCTACGATACGGAAGTCGCCGAACGCACTCTTGGCCCAGTACTTAATAAGATCAAACCTTGGTCTGAGCATGCGTCCCAACAACGGCATTAAGGGCGACGGCAAAGACCGCCGCGCCTTATGCCGAACGATATGCTTCAAGGTAAAATGAAAATCCTTAACGCTACCGAAATCTTAGATAAAATTTCATATGGCAACTATGAGGATTATGAAATTTACCCAAAGACAACATACAAGTGCTCAAAGTGCGATGAGGTAGTAACATTTTGTTTTAAGGACTTCGATAAACATAGCTTCTCCAAACACACAAATTTGACAGAGAAAGAAGCCTTGGAAATTGAAGAGACGGTAAAAGGTGGTGAATTTAACGGTTCAAATTCCTTCCTTGATTTTCATTGCCCTCGCTGCAACAGGCCATATCAAGCTTGGGCTGGTGGACGTCATGGTGAAGCTGGGCATGAGATACAGTATATTATCGAATAAAAAATGAGCATATCCATTCACTGGTGCCGACCCAAAAAGCCGGGCGGCACAGTTCAACCGTTCGCTTTCTGCAAATCTTGCCATTGACGTCATAACGTCATGACACTATAATGTCACATATATCGGGAGGTGACATTATGGCAACACCAGCAAAACGAGCCACTGTATATTTCGACCCTTTTATTCACAAGGCCTTAAAATTAAAATCGATAGAAACATCGAAATCAATTTCCGATCTCGTCAATGAGGCTGTCAAGGCGGCGCTTGCAGAAGATGCTGAGGATATAGCCGCCTTCGAGGAAAGGGCGAACGAGCCGCTGATCAGTTTTTCCGAAATGCTGAAAAGGCTGAAAAAAGATGGCCGGATATGAGATATTTTTCAGAGAATCCGTTTGGAAAGAACTCAAAAAAGTACCCAAAGTCGATCTGAAAAAGATCCTTTCCCGAATTGAGCAACTTGGAAACGATCCTCGGCCCATGGGCTGCGAAAAACTCACAGGCCATGAATTATACCGTATCCGTCAAGGGAATTATCGGATCGTGTATTCGATACAGGATAACGAGCTTACGGTATGGGTGGTCAAGGTTGGCCATCGGAAAGATGTATATCGCTGAGCGAACAAGCGCCTGTTCTCGGACGCACGATAGCTCACCGCGCGCTGGAAAGGCGCAACGTTCGGCGGCGATGAAATAGCATAAGGCATTTCGAGAAAATCAGTTTTAAGATAAACAGTAGGCATTCATAACTCACAGGAGCTATTAATTTGCTACCCATTACATTAAAACAAGAAAGACTAGCAATGAAAGGTATTATTCTATTTTCACTAATGGTAATTATTTCTGCTTTTTTATCCGGTTGTGCTGGCCTTTCACCAAGCCCGCTTAATCAAGCGGCATGGGATAATGATGTTAATAAAATTAAGGCTCTGGTTGATTCAGGGGCTTTAGTTGATGAAGTTGCCCCATGCCCTAGGAAAACTTTTAAAGTTTTTGCTTCTTCTCCATTGGATTTAGCTGTACTTCAAGGAAACCTTGAAGCAGTCAAAGCACTTCTTGATGCCGGTGCTGATGTGAATCTCTCCCGATATTGTCATGCAATAACATCTAGCCCCGAAGAATTCCCCAGAACTCCAAGCCAGGGGTACTATGCCTTCAAAGGAAGTGCTCTTATGCTATCATCATTAATAGGAAATCTGGAGATAAGTAGGCTATTGCTAGATTCCGGAGCTGATGTCAACCAACTTACAGAAAAAGGCTTATGGGGATTTAGTGAATTGAGTGAATTTGATGCTCTTTCTTTTTCAGCTGAGTTAGGGCATTCAGACATTACGCGGTTATTACTAAAATATGGAGCTGATCCTTCGACATCAAGTTATAACGCTCTCGAAAGAGGGCGAATGGATTATCTTGTCATTCTATTGGAAGAGAACTCACTTAAGATAGAATCCGATCCTAAATATATGCACTACAATGCCGAATTGGCCCATTTGGCCGCAGATTTTTATGCTCAGACAGATGAAGAGAAAGCTGTACAATTTTATAAAAAAGCAGTTGAATTTTATCCTCAAGGAATAGAAAACTATAAATCAATTGCAGCCGGATACAAGCAAAAGGAATACGCAAAGGCTGTCGTGTCAGTTGCGGCTGTGGTACTAGGTGCGTATGGCGCTAAGACTCAGGCAAATATGATGGCACAGAACACAGGCTATGGTGTCGCAACATATAGTACCCAGTTATATAATCCCAACATGAGTGGTGCAGAACGTAATCTATTAAAAGCTCATACTAGTGAAAATAACTATAACACTTGTAAAGCAATCCTAGATTGCTATGAAACACTTGAATCAAATATGACATTGGTTGATTGCGTTGAAAATGCAAAGGTAGTCGACAAGAATCAAACTAAAAAGAAGTAATTCCAAAGTTAAAATTACTTCATATATCTTTAGAAGATTACACGGCAAAAATCGCCGAACCATCGGGTGAACTTGACCGGGCAAAACGACGCGCCCGGCAAGTTACCCGCGACGTTCGCCACGCGGACAGCGACCTCGATGCACAATTAACATCGAGGAGTCAATTTCAAAAGGATTATATTGTGGGTAGTAAACGAAGCAAGAAAGAGTCTAAAGAAAGACGGCGCTCATTTGAGGCCGAAGCGGCTTACGCGGAGAGTATCTTTCGCGAAACCATTGGAGATATGAAAGCGAGTATCGCCGCTGCTGAACGAGCACTCGCGATAAAGCCGGATTATCCCCCTGCCATGCTAACCATGGGATCAATCGAATACCAACGTGGGAGACCGGATGAGGGTGCGCGTCTGTTTTCGACATTGCTCTCGCTCTCGGACGAATCCGGAGATCTTTGGGAGATCATCGACAAGGCTGGCGACTTCCTAATTCAAGAGGAGAGGTATGAAGAAGGGTTCGAGCTCTATCAAGCTGCGGTTGGGAGGTTTAGCGAACGGGCAGTCCTTTATCAGGGGTTGGGTTGTTGTGCCGGACACCAAAAGTTGTTCGACAAGGCAAATAGAGGCGTCGCGGAGGGCATTGGAGCTTGAACCTGATAACCAGAAACTGGTAAACGATCTCGGATGGAGCCTGTTTCAAGCAGGGCGGCTTAAAGAGGCTGAAGAAGTACTGTTGAAAGCGGTTGCCATGGATCCCGCGGATGAACTTGCGCGCGAGAATTTGCGTCTTTGCAAGTATGCGCGCTTAGAACCATAGGAGAGGCGAACATTGCGTTCAAGCGGAGCGCAAAAAGCCGCGCCAGCTTAACTTTCAGTTAGCCACATTAATTTTCTGAAAAACTGAAACTTTTGCCAAATGGATCGATGGGTTACAAGACCTCCGCGCTCGTGCTCGTATTCTTGTCCGAATTGAAAGATTAGCGGCCGGCAACCCGGGAGATGTCAAGCCAGTTGGTGAGGGTGTGTCGGAAATGCGGATCGATTACGGACCCGGGTATCGGGTCTACTTTAAAAAAATAGGTCAAAAGGTGGTCATCCTGTTGGCTGGCGGCGACAAAAATACCCAGTCCAAAGACATTAAAACCGCTTTACGTCTATCGCGTAATTTATAGGAGTAAATCATGGCAAAAACTAAAACCTCCAGATATGATGTTGCTGAACATCTTCGTACCCCAGAGGAAATGGCTGCTTACCTTGAGGCCTGCCTTGAGGAAGCGAATGGAGATGCAGCATTTATTGCCAAAGCTTTGGGAGATATCGCGCGGGCCAAGGGCATGTCACAAGTGGCGCGTGATGCTGGTTTGTCCCGCGAAAGCCTTTATAAAGCGCTTTCTGGAGAACGAACTCCCGGTTTTGACACAATACTAAAAGTTATCGGTGCTCTCGGGCTAAAATTGCATGCCGAGCCCGTCCAAGCAAATATCTAAATTGCCCAACCATAAGGATTGATACGACCTGAAAGGTCATATCAATCCTTTGTTCAAACCAAGGCTTGCACGGGATCGCGGCCAAAGAGCGGCCGCTCCCGCTGAAGCCTACCTTGTGCGACACGACTCGCGTGATTATATGTTCCTGATAAAACTGGAGATTTTCCTGTCAAGCACCTGAAGTACCCCCTTCAGCGCCCTAATCGGCGTGCTGGGACCCTGGTGCGAAGCCCGCTGACAATGTACCGAATCGGGTTTGAATGGCGACGCAATAAGGGAATAACCTGGGCTGTAATAACTCTATAGAGGTTCGATTATGGGTTACGCAAAGATGTTGCCGCCGGTTCTACCCAGTCTGTTCAAAAGGACACGGCTGTTCGGCATGCTCGATCAGTTTCGTGACCGCCAGGCGATCTGGATTCAAGGGCAGGCCGGAGCCGGCAAGACAACGCTGGTCGCCAGCTATATCAAGCAGCGCGGAATGAAACCGATCTGGTATCGGATGGATGCCGGTGATGACGATCCCGCCACCTTCTTTCACTACTTTAGTCTTGCCGCCGAGGACCTGCTATCGGTGCAACATCGGCCGCAGGCCAAACTGACGCCTGAGTCGTTGCTTAATCTGACGCCTTTCGCCCGGCTTTTCTTCCGCGAGCTGTTTGCAGGGCTGCCGAAACCGTTAGTGTTGGTGTTCGACAACTTTCAGGCGCTTGCTCCGAACTCTCCGCTGAATGAGATTATAGCGGTGGCGCTGAGTGAGATCCCCCGGGAGATGAACGCGATCTTGATCAGCCGCTGCCCGCCGCCCGCATCGTTGAGCCGCTTGCAGTTCAACCGCGCCCTGGCCCTGTTGGATCAGAGCGCGCTGCGACTTACCGATGATGAGGTACTCGGCCTTTCCAGCCTCTGGTTGCGATGTGAGATCCGGGAGGGGACGATTAGGCGCATGAATGAACTCGTCGATGGCTGGATTGCCGGGCTGGTGCTGTTGCTTGAACGTGGCGGATATGACGATTCGGCCACGGAAATTGGTAATGAGTATTTCTTCAGCTATTTCGCCAGTGAGATTTTCGATACCCTGGATGCCGACAGGCGGCGGTTTCTATTGCAGACGGCCTGCCTCGACGGCATGACATCGGCAGTTGCCCGGGAGCTGACCGGGATGCCCGAGGCGCAAGATATACTTGAGGATCTATGTGAGCGGCACTACTTCACCAGCAAAAGTGATCAAACCGAACCCGTATATCAGTATCACCCGCTGTTCCGGGATTTTTTGCTCAGCCGGGGGAGGAAGGATCTCGGCAACGAAGGCTGTCAGCGGATTACGGCCAGGGCGGCGCATATCCTGGCAGGTGTCGGCCGGACGGAAGAAGCCATCGCACTGGCGCACGCCGCCGCCGACTGG
Organism: Desulfobacteraceae bacterium; assembly: GCA_003599575.1. GTDB lineage: Bacteria > Desulfobacterota > Desulfobacteria > Desulfobacterales > Desulfosarcinaceae > Desulfatitalea. The sequence continues at coordinate 6,367 of QZKV01000145.1, forward strand.
CCTCTCATGTGTAACCTTATCAACCGGCAGGCACCCGTCATGTTGGCTCAGCAGCGCTTCCAGCTGCTGGAGCAGTGGCTGAAGCAGCTGCCGCAGGAAGCGCTCAACGCTTCCCCCTGGTTACACTACTGGTTCGGGTGCTGCCGTCGCCCCTTCGATCAGCGGGAGAGCGGCAGCCACTTTGAGTTGGCCTATGCGGGCTTCAAGGCGCAACAAGCGCAGGACGGGATGCTGCTCTCCGCAAGCGGTGCGATTCTCGCCATCATGACCGAATGGGACGACTTCAGATCATTGGATCCGTGGATTGCGGCATTGGATGAGATAGTCGGCGAAACCCCGGCCTATCCCTCCGCCGGCACGGAAGCGATGGTGGTGCTGGCCATGCTCGGTGCCCTGCTTTTCCGTATGCCCCAACATCCTGCGATGGGGCGCTGGGAAGCGCATGCCGAGCGGCTTATCAGGGAGAACGAGATTGATATCTCGCTGCGCATGGATATCGGAAACGTGCTGGTGCATTGGCAATACTGGAAAGGCGATCTGGCCGCCGCCACACACACCACCGATATCCTGGTTCAGCTCCTCGATGCCGGTGGATCTTCCACGCTGCCCCGGCTGCTATCCGCAATGAACCATGCCATTCACGATTGGCATACCGCTGACTTTGACCACTGTCTGGACAGCATCGACGGAGCGCTGGCAGTGGCGGCGGAGATGGGCATTCATATAATAGATGACCGATTGATGGCGCAAAGTGTTTATGCCAGCCTGTCACGGGAAGACTTGCCGACCGCCAGGCGATTTCTCGACTGGATAAAGCCGATCGTGCAAAATGGCAGGCGCCTTGCCATGAGTCAATACCACTATTTAAGCAGTAATTACCATCTCATCGCAGGTGATCTGGAGATGGCCCGACAACATGGACAGATCGCGGTGGATATCAATCGCGAGGTTGGCGCCCCCTTTCCCGAGGCATTGGCCAGTTTTACCCTTGCCCAGATCCATTTCGAGATGGGAGAGCAGGAATCGGCGATAAACCTGCTTGCAAACGCAAGCGTGTTGGCCCGGGATATACAGAGCCGAACATTGGAACTGCTGCATGAACTGACATCGGCATGGTTCAAACTTCAGCAGCGGCATACTGAAGCGGCACTATCTCATCTGCGCCGGGGACTGACGCTGCAACGCAAAATGGGCTTCCTGAATATCCCGGGATGGCGTGGCGGTCTGATGAAACCGTTGCTGCTCAAGGCCCTTGAAAACGACATCGAGCCGGAATTTGTGCAACGGCTTATCCGCAAACACGGCCTGCGTACGGATGCACCGCCACAGGCAAGCGAGAGGTGGCCCTGGCCGGTGAAGATCTACACCCTGGGCCGCTTCTCTCTGCTCATTGACGGCCAGCCGCTGCAATCCAGCGGCAAGGCGCAACAGAAACCGCTGGAGTTGCTGAAGGTCCTGATCGCCTCAGGCGGCCGGGAAGTTGGCAAGGATCGGCTGATTAACACCCTATGGCCGGATACCGACGGTGACAAGGCCGCACGCGCTCTGGACACAACCCTGCACCGCTTTCGAAAACTGGTTGGATATGAGCAGGTCATCCAGGTGCGGGACCGGAAACTGTCACTCAATGCTCAGCTCTGTTGGGTTGATATCTGGGTTATGGAACGGTTGCTCGGACAGACCCAGGCGCTGCTTGGGCAAGTGTCCCTGGACTGTGAGCAAACAGTGAAATTAAAACAGCAACTTATTTCACTTTACAAGGGTGGTTTTCTGAGCGATGACGATGAACCCGACTGCATCATCGGTTATCGTGAACGTCTGCACGATCGATACCTGAACAGGCTTGGCCTGCTGGGTGGCTACTGGGAAAAGCATACGGACTGGCATCAGGCATCAACTCTCTACCAGCGGATACTGGAGATGGATGACCGGCAGGAGCGGATCCATCAACGTCTGATCGCCTGTTATCGAAACCAGGGACGTATCCCCGAGGCCATTGCAGCCTATGAACGCTGTCGCGAGGCGCTTTTTACCCACTACGGCATCCCACCATCGGCGGAGACGGAAGCGCTCTATCGTAGCCTGCGTTGAACCGCTTTTAAGCCGCCCTCTCGTCAGCTCCGCAAAATCAAGTTTTATCCCGGAATTTAAAGAATTTTTCATCACCATCCGAGGTTTCGTGAAAAGAGATGAAAAAATTTTATCCGCGTAGGTTATCTGTAAGATCCCCCATGCTATCGTGATCCACAGAGATACCAGAGGCAAAACCCTTTTGGATCGGCGACAGGGGCAGGTGGTGCAGAACTGTACAGGACAGGCATGGAGGGCACATACATTCAGAACAGGAGGCATCGCATGAAAAAACAACTGATCGGTATTGTTGGAAAAAGGAAACAGCTCATTGTGATTTTAATGGTAACCATTTTGTTCGGTATTTACGGGACCGTTCATGCAAGCCCGATCACCCACCCGCAAGGCTTGTCCCCGGACACGCCCTATCGCCTGGCGTTCGTCACTGCGGGGTTTGCCCAGGCGACCTCCAACAATATCGCGGCCTACAACGTCTTCGTCACCGGACAGGCTCTTGCGTCGACGGCGCTCGCGGACCTCAATACCGGCTGGAGCGTGATCGGCAGCACGTCGGCCGTCGATGCAAAAACCAATACGGCCACCGATCCGACGCAGGATGCCAGCGTGCCCATCTACAATCTTGCGGGCCTGATGGTCGCCAGCAGCTATACCGATCTCTGGGACGGCGCCCTCCTCAACCCCATCAACGTGGACCAGTACGGCACTGCCTGGGCGCAAAAGGTCTTCACCGGCACTGCCACCGATGGTAGCGGAATCGCCGGTTATCAGCTTGGGGCGGACGGGGATCGCGTGCGACATGGCGAGAGTCAGTTGGCTGGCGCTGGCTGGACCAGTGGCGATTGGGCTGGAGATTTGACCTCGTTGCACTACTACGCCATCTCGAATGTCCTGGGGCAACAGGTGTCCCCGGTGCCCGAACCGGCCACCATCCTGCTGATAGGTTCCGGCCTTGCCGGGCTGGCCGCTGCCCGCCGCCGGAAGAAGTTACAGGCCGCTTTATAGGCTTGCCGATTATACGATCTCTTTCTTCTCCGGCCGCCGCTCTGGGTGACGCCATTGAACTCTGGTTTACTCCCGGTTCGACTTTTTATCAGATCAATCTCGATAATGTCCGCTTAGAGGCGGTGGCGACGATCGGGGACCAACAGCCTTCCGCCGCCCCCGAGCCGGCCACCATCCTGCTGATGGGTTCCGGTTTTGCCGGGCTGGCCGCTGTCCGTCGCCGGAAGAAGCAACACCCCGCTTTATAAGTTTGCTGAAAAAAGGAATGAAGATAAAAATATTGTCCTTTGTTACAATTATTCTGGCGTCTTTGTTCATGACAACGCCTGCATTTTCCGATGTGCCTTTAGAAGATCCTATCTTTGCGGAAGGAGCGAAGGCAATTCGTGACATGCATGGCTTGAATATGCTCGGTTTAACTGGCGACCTCATAACTATTTTTGTCGCGCCGAATGAGGCGTCAAAAGCAGCTGAAGTCTTTTATCAAAATAAATGGAGGCCTGGTGATGAAAAAACGGGGCCGAAGAACGCATTTTTTGGCAACAGAATAATTCTTCAGAATATATTGACTGGTCTGATGCAGAAGAGGCAGTTTTGCCTAAGCTTAAACCTTCAACTCGGTCAATATCCATTCGTCTTCCCGAGTCTATGATAGAGGAGCTCAAAGTGCTCGCAAATAAACGCGATGTACCATACCAGTCACTGCTAAAGATATTTATTGCTGAACGAATTGATGCGGAAATACATCAAAGATATCAATGAAGCAATAAAGTCAGAGCCAGGAACTGGTGCAGAAGCCGAGAAGTCAGCGGTTTTTCGGGAGCGCCTGAGTAATGCGAGCTTTTGTGGCGGCGCTGCTCAGTTATCCCGTTAGATTTCTTAACACTCGTGCGGTTCTTTATAGGAGGAGTAATATTGACACAGCCGAAGATCAAGACTGCCAAGCGGGAGCGCTTACTACGCTGACGGCTATGCCGGCGCCGCACTCTGGCTCCCGCCGGATGTCCGCCCCGATGAAGAAGCGTTGAACGTTCTGCTGCAACGCAGCGCCTCCGAGCAGACTCTGAGAGACCTCTTAGCGGTTTTCGAGCAGATGAGGGGCTATCATCCGAGTGAGCCGCACTGGTATTTGCCGCTGATCGGCGTTGACCCGTTTCAGCAAGGTAAAGGGTTAGGCTCGGCTTTGATGCGGCACGCGCTGGCGCGGTGCGATGGCGAGGGGAAAGCGGCTTTTCTCGAGTCGTCGAACCCGAAGAACGTCTCTCTCTACGAGAGGCATGGGTTTGCGGTGCTGGGCCGCATCCAGGTGGGAGCGTCGCCAACTCTGTTCCCGATGCTACGCAAGGCGCGGTAATGTGGCTTGCGTCATTACGCCTGCGACGGGAGGCGAAATCTAACTTCTATATGGCCGCGGAAGTCAAGAGAAAATACTACCCCCTTAGAATCGGATTCCATCATTTTTCTTGCTTCCGTTCTTTCGCTACCCGACTCCAAGCTCAAGACCTGAGCCGCGCACGGTCCTTCTACGCAGAGAAGTTGGGCATAGAGCCTGTCGATAAGCGTCCCGGGGGGGCTGCTCTACCGCTGCGGCAGCGGCTTTTTTGCCTTGTTTGTTTCCGGTGGTTCAGCTTCTGGAAACCACACGCAAATGGGATTTGAGGTCACGAACCTGCGAGCCGCCGTCGACGTCCTGCGTGCACGCGGCTTAGTGTTTGAAGAGTACGACCTGCCGGGGCTGAAGACGGTCGATGGTGTGGCAGAGATCGTTGGGAACTACCCGAGCAAGGGAGGTAAAGGCGAGCTGGCCGCCTGGTCCAAGGACAGCAAGGGGAACGTGCTCGGCTTGAGTCAATCTCTGCGATGAAGATCCGACATGACGAGTGTAGATTGTTCTGGTGGACATCCGCAATGGGTCAGCCAACGTAGCACGCACCGGCCCAACGAATTGCTGCAGGCGACGTGCGAAGACGCTCGCGCCTGAGCGCAACGTTGGGCGCCATATAGTAAAAATTTGGAGGTAGAAGACCATGTCCGAAGCGCAGTGCATCAAATATCCGGTGAAGCCCGGTCACCGGGAAGCGTTAGTGAACTGGATCGCCCGTCTGGGCGACCGCTCCACAGAGTTGGTGGAGGCAATGGCCGAAGGAGGACTCGGAGCTGAGGCGGTGTTCCTGGAGAGGGGGGCCGAGAGCGGCGACCATCTCCTGATCTACACCAGAGCCAAAGACTTGAAAGTGGCGATGGAAGCTTTGTCCAAATCTAAGCTGCCCTTGGTCAAGGAGTTTAACCAACTCATGGCCGAGAGTGTTGACTTGGAAAATGCGGTCTCCCTGGAGCTCATTTATCACACCCCTTAATCAAAGGTGGTTGAAGCCGCGTAATCGTGGAAAGGCGGGATTAGAAGCTTTACAAAAAAGTTTTCGACAGTCTCGTTAGTCCTTTTATTCAGGCTGCAGCATGACCTTTGAAGACATCATTCTCATAATCCTTATTTTTGGCGCTGCTCTGCTCTATTCCTCGGTCGGCCATGCGGGTGCATCAGGCTATCTTGCCGCGATGGCCCTGGTGGGGGTACCACCCGCGGTGATGAGATCAACGGCATTGACATTAAACATTGTGGTTGCTGTCATTGCATCAGCAAAGTATTACCGCGTTGGGGCGTTTTCCTGGCACTTGTTTTGGCCATTTGCGCTTGCATCCATTCCGTTTGCCTATCTTGGAGGGGCTCTGACACTGCCGGGGCATATCTACAAGCCATTAGTCGGGATCGTTCTCATCTACGCTGCATGGCGTTCGTTTCGCATGTCATATCACCCGACGAGAGGTAAAAGCGCTCGCCCGCATATGTTGTTACTACTTTCGACCGGCGCTTTCCTTGGATTTCTTTCCGGCCTCGCGGGCGTCGGCGGAGGCATATTCCTGAGCCCCCTGCTTCTTTTCTTTCGGTGGGCCGAAGTGCGGGTCATCTCGGGCATTGCCGCTCTATTTATTCTCGTCAACTCTGTGGCTGGATTGCTGGGTGTTTTTGCGTCCACTCCGGCTTTGCCTTCGGCCTTGCTTTAATGGGCTATCGCCGCAGCTGTCGGCGGCTTTATTGGCGCTGAATATGGAGAGTAAACGTCTAGGCAATCCAACGATCCAAAAACTTCTGGCCGTAGTGCTTGCGATCGCTGGTGTGAAAATGATCGCGACGGCCTAACCATCGGGGTGAACCGGTTGCGCAGAAAACCGCCGCGCTCCTGTTACCCCTGGCGTTATCCATTCAAAATGAGTGCTATGCCGATGGCTGCGAAGGATTTGAATGAATCGCATTCTGTGCGAGATGAACGAGAAAGGAGGATCTTGACATTCCCCTTTTTTTGGCTGCTGCATCAATTTGCTTAAGGGTCATCTCTGGCACAGTAATATTGACCCTTACGGTGCGAGGTTTGGTATCCGGAATAGAAACAACCAGATAGGCGACGGCATCAGCGTAGTCCGCATCGGCCATGATATCTTCAAGTTTGGATGGAGCCGGCAATTCATCGCCGTCTTCAATCATTCCCGCTTTGTCGGTGGTGGTATTAAACTGTGCCAAAAATGGTCGTCAGGCTTGCATGCACGTTCGCGACCGTCCGATAACCTGCACCGGGTTCAATGAATACTGTTTAACCGGATTGCCGCCCTAAAAGCTAAATGCTTGACACCCGGAGGGATGTTTGCGATTTTGATCCCATCTTCAATGGCACTCGTATCCGTTTTAGAAAGGGCTTGGCGACCTTAATTCAGGATGCGGACAGTTGACCACATTTCAAGCCGGTTTCTCGACTGCATTAGCGGGCAGCCGCTTTCGTAAATGGTTTTTGCCGGCCGTCTCTTTTCTGCCGCTGGCTGCCGCCATCGCTATTTCCGTATTCCTTTTTTCCAGGGGCACCGCGGGCTTTCAGATCGAAAAAACACAGCATTACCTGCTGGTTTCGCGTACCGCTGCAACTGTCAATCCGGTTCAGGAAGCAGACCGCATCACGCACATCGGTGGCATGGCCTATCCCGATGTCCTCGGGGCTCTGGTGACCCGCAAGGCGGTCGCCGGTCCTCCGAACCGTGTTACCATTGTCCGCAAAGATCAAGTCATCTACCTCGACGTCCAATATACTCCCTTGCGGGCGCTCCAATTTCTCTCAGCCATCGGTCCGTATCTCGTTTTCATGCTGCTGTCACTGGTGATGTGCCTGTCGGTTCTGCGCTGGACGCCATCGGGTCAGCCGGCCGGGTTGTTCGTTCTCATCCTGAGCAGCTTTGCGCTGTTGTTTGTCAGCCAGTTTCCGCTTCAATTCGGCATTCTCGATCCCGGTGTGCTTTCGGCGACAACCCTCACCACCACGGCTGCCAATTGGATCGGGTTCAGCGCCTGGCTCCACTTTGCATTGCGTTTTCCACCCGAACGCCAAGTTTGGACAAACAAGCCGTGGCGCATCGCCGCCCTGGTCTATCTGGCGCCGCCGGGTGTGGCTGTGGGACTGTCCCTTGCGCTTGCGGGCCTGCACCCCGAATTTTTCGGGTGGTTGCAGCGCCTGCGCCGCTGGGCGGTGCCGTTGATGCTTCTGGTTATCGGGATCAAACTCTGGAAAGACTATCGCGCGACGGGTGATGTTCAGACCAAAAACCAGATTCGCCTGATTATCGCCGGGCTCATCCTTGGCATCGCTGTCTATTTGTTTCTCTACCTTTTTCCCAACATCATCATCGATCGGCCCCTGGTACCCTTCTACATGGTCGCTTTGTCCAGCACGTTGATTCCACTTGCGCTTTTCCTGGCCGTCGTGCGCTATCGCCTGCTGGATGTGGATCAAATGATCAGCTGGACGCTCAGCCATTTTGTGTTGGTGGGTGCTTTGATCGCGATTTATACGGCGGTTTTGCTTGCGCTTAAGCGGATGCTGGGGGAACAGGGCCCGTTTTCCGAAGGTTTTTTCATTGCCTTTATTCTCATTATCGCCCTTTTTTTCGCGCCGGTGCGGAACCGGTTGGAGCATGCCATCGACGTGCATTTTTTCCGTCAGAAGATCGACTACCGCAAGGTGTTGCATGAATTCAGCGCAAAGATTGTGGCCGCCATCAGGATGGCGGACCTGATCCATATGATCGTTGATCGATTGCCCCGCGAGTTCAACCTGGAAAAGGCCGCGGTGCTGATTGCGGCCGGCGGGCCCCGGCGCATCTATCCTGAAACCGATGCGGGCCTGAAAGAGCTGCTCTGTCTTGAGGCCGTATCCGAACGCTTGGAAAAACACCGCCCCTTTTTTTTATGCGCCCAAGGCTATTCGGACCCGGCGCTGGCAAGGGAGGCGGCGCTGCTGGTCGCGTGCGGCTACCAGCTGGTCTTGGGGTTGCGGAGCAGGACCGCCTTCACCGGCATGCTGCTCCTGGGAGGCAAACGCAACAAAACCTTCTACTCCGGCCGGGACATCCAGGTTTTGGCCACGTTGGCCAACCAGGCGGCGACGGCCGTGGAAAATGCGCTGAATTATGAATCCCTGGAACGCAGCCAGACGGAACTGAAGAAGATGTTCGCCAAGGTCCTGCACGCTGAAAAACTGTCGGCCATGGGCGAAATGGCCGCGGTTCTGGCCCACGAGATCAAGAACCCGCTGGGGGTGATCCGCAGCTCGGCGCAATACATCGCCGCGGCCGGAACCCAGGAAGCCAGCCGTGAGGAGCTGCTCGGTTTTATCCTGGACGAAGTGGATCGCCTGACCACGGTGGTCAACCACATGCTGGACATGGCCCGCTACGTGCCGCCGGAATTTGCTTCCGTCCGGCTCGACCGGCTCCTCGAGGCGATCGTGCAGCGCTGGGCGGAATCCGCCGACCATAACCCCAAAGTGGCCATCCATTGTCGTTGCGACCGTTCCGAGACGATCCTGGCTGACCAGCAACAGCTTGTGCAGGTCGCCTTGAATCTGATTCGCAACAGCGAAGAGGCCATGCCGGAAGGCGGGCGACTGGACATCGCGATGACACCCGATGATCAAGAGGATCACGCGGTCATCCGGTTCAAGGATACGGGCGCGGGTGTGCCACCCGAACAGATCGATCATCTCTGGGAAAAATTCTACACCACCAAGAAGAACGGTGTCGGTTTGGGGCTGTCGGTGTGCAAACAGATTGTGCAGGCTCACGGCGGCACCATTGGTATCGAGAGCGGGCCAGCTCACGGCCTGACGGTGACGATCCGGCTGCCGCGCCGTCCCGGTAAAGAGTGGCCGTTGAGCAGTGCCGGCCTGATGCCATCGACTTCCCCGGCGTAGGCGGCTGCCTCAAAACAAGGCCCTGCACGGAAGCTTTGCCATGAAATCGAAAATTCTGATCATTGAAGACGAATCCCGCATGCGGCGCATCCTGCAATTATTGCTCGAGGGCGCCGGGTATGCGGTCGGCACCGCATCGGACGGACTGCAGGGCATGGCCGAATGGCAGCGATGGTCCCCCGATGCGGTGATCTGCGACATTAAAATGCCGGGCGCGGACGGTCTCCAGGTGCTCGACTTCAAAATCAGGAAGGCGCTGGGAGCGCCTCTGATCCTGTTGACGGCGTTCGGCACCATCGACATGGCCGTGAGTGCGATCAAAAGAGGCGCCTTTGATTATATCACCAAGCCTTTTGACAATACCCATGTGCTTCAGGTGATTGCGCAAGCCGTTGCCGAGAACACCGCGCAGCCATATGATCCGGAAATGCCGCCCGAAACGGAAATGATCGGTCCATCGCCGGCCATGGCGGAGATCCGTGCCCAAATCACAACTGTTGCGGCCACACCCACATCGGTCCTGATCACCGGCGAAAGCGGCACCGGCAAGGAGCTGGTGGCGCGCGCCATTCACCTGCAGAGCCGGCGGCGCAACGAGCGGCTGGTGCGGGTCAACTGCGCCGCGATTCCAAGGGAATTGCTGGAAAGCGAACTGTTCGGGCACCGCAAGGGGGCCTTTACAGGGGCCGTCGGGGACCGCAGCGGGGCATTTGTCAACGCCCACGGCGGCAGCCTGTTCCTGGACGAAATCGGCGATCTGCCCCTGGACCTGCAACCCAAGCTCCTGCACGCGGTGGAAGTAAAAACGGTGACCCCCGTGGGCGGCGATCGGGGACAGGCGGTGGATGTCAAAATCATCAGCGCCACCAACCGCAATTTGCGTCAAATGGCGGCGGCCGGCCAATTCAGAAATGACCTTTTTTACCGTCTGAACGCTTTTCAGATCCACGTGCCGCCCCTGCGTGAAAGGCGCGAGGACATCTGCAGGCTGGCCGAACACTTCATGCGGCTGTTTGCCGGGGCCTACCAGCGCGATATTACCGGCCTGGATGACCAGGCCAGGCAATGCCTGATCAGCCATCACTGGCCGGGCAATATCAGGGAGCTGCGCAATGTCGTGGAACGCGCCGTGCTTTCCAGCCCCGGTCCGGTGATCACCCTTCGGGAGTTGCCCGACGATCTGGGCGCTGCCGCGCACCAACAGGGGAACGACGGCGCCGCGACCGCCTTTGACCTGCTGGCGAGCGAACGTCAATTGATCGGCGAGGCCCTGAGAAAAAGCGCGGGAAACCAGGCGCAAGCCGCCCGGTTGCTCAGAATCTCCCGCAACACCCTGCGCTATCGCATGAAAAAACACGGCATCGCGACGGAATAGCCGCGGGCTGCAAACACAATAGCGGCCGCCCCCGCTGTTCAGGACTTAAGGGCGATACCGATCTCGCACCGCGAAGGGTCGCACCAAACGATTCGACCGTGCATTCGACAAGGCATGTTTTGCCTTTCTTCAAATCCGGAAATCGGGGGTGGGAAGCACAACAGTTCGACTCTCACCCCCAGTTGAACGGCCGGCACTGCCGCGAAACGAATCCTGACCCCCGATGAACTGACTTCGCGGATCTCTCCGAAAATCCACTCGGCCGACAACCGATTGGCTTTGCGCTGCGATACAGCCACGGGCAGACCTTCAATAGGCCTGCGTACGGCCTGACGTCTTTCCGCATCCATAACGAAATCTTTTCGATGACGTGCTTTATTTGTTTACATCGCGGTCCCCACCAGTCTGAATGCAACCGTCCGATAGGGCCCCGTGGCGGGATAAATGACAATGAAATAATAGCGGCTGCCGCTCACAGCCTGCACTTCGTCGGTCATGTGGGTGATCAGGGTGCGCCGTGTCCAATCGCTCTTGCTGATGTTGCTGTAAAACAACCAATCCTGGAAATCCGCTCCGCTGACAGCTGCCTGCAGGGGGACGGTATTTACCGGCCAAAGGTTCGGATCGGCGGGGTAATCAGGCAACTGGATTTCCACCAGTTCATCGGTATTGTAGACCTCCGTATCATGCCTGATCGTGTGACCGCCGGCCTGGCCGCCGGGAAAGGTCAGGGTGACGGTATAGACGCCCCACATATCTTGAAAGGTGACGGTGGTCTGAAGGGTTGTAGTACCGACTTTAATCGTGGCGCCGGCGGTAGCGGTTTGCCCCGCGATGTCCATAACCGCGAGGGATACCCGGTAGGTCCCATCGGCCGCATAGGCATGGGTCCATGCATCGGCCGGCTGGGTCAGGTAACGCGTGAGGGTCACATCATCACCCCAATCCAGATCGATTTTATAAATCGGTTTTCCGCCGCTGATGGTGATGCCCAGCACGCCGGACTGGTTGACATCCAGCGCATCGGGTGTGCTTGAAAAGACCACCTGCAAGGGATCGACCTGCGTGTCCAGGCAGAACTGCTCAATGGAAACAAGCGCGGACATGCCTCTGGGGATGTCGAGCTTCTGGGGCTGCGGCTGTGTGCTGCAGATCAATTCCCGCTCGGCTTCCAGTGTGGATAAGGATGTGTACAGATCATTCAGCAGGTCCCCGGCACTGTTGACGCCGCTGACAAGATTGCTGCCAAATGAGGCTGCGGCATCGCAAAAATGATTCCACAGTTGTGTGCCGAAAGTATAACTTTCCGACCATGCGTCCCCGAGTTGACTGGACAACCGGGAGGATAGCCAAGCCATCCCTTCGGAATGGATGCCTGCGCTGAGCATATAGCCCAAGCAACACAAGGCGCCCACGACCAGTGCAAATTTGCCAGCGAAAATCAGGACGCCCAGAGCGGCAAGTGCGGAGGCAAAACCGATCAGAATCTGGGTGCCCGCGTCGGCTTGACTCATGGCGCGCTGCAGGGCGTCGCGCGTGTCGCTTAAAATTTGCAGTACCTCCTGTTGTGTTGGGTTGGCTGCCTGTCCCCGAGATCGCGTGGAGGTCGCGATGAATACAGAGGCCGCCTGGGGCGCCAGCGCATCCAGCACGCCGGCGCAGTAAGAATAGAGCAGTTGGTCCGCCAGGCGCAGTTCGTCTTCACTGAGCGTGCGATCGCCGAGGTCCCGGATGCGGATCGTGAATGTGCCGCTTTGATCATATTCATCCATAGCCTCCTGGCCGAGTTGCATCCTGGACAGCAGGCTGCTTTGCAGAAGCGCGCTGTCGCTTTGAAACAGGCCGGCGTTATCAATGATTTGGGCATCTGATTGGGCATTGGCGCTCAGCCACCAGCGTAAATAATAACCGGGCCGCGCTTCCCCGGGATAGGCCAGGGCCGGCGGGGCTTCGATTCTCAAATCGGCGAAATGCAGGCTGCCGGGCAGGGAAACCGAAACCGTGCCTTCGGCGGCCGCAGAGCCGCCGGCGCTAAAATACGGCGGCGCAGGGACCTGGATGACACCATCTTGGGCCACCACTGCATCAACCGTGACGCTATACTCCAGGTCCTGGAACGTAACGGGGATAATCTGGCCCGCGGCAGCCGTGTCCTGTTCGATCGTCAGGAACTGACCCGGATAACACGCTGATTGGACAAGGCGCGGCAGGTTGTCCCCGGGAGGCGTCGGTTCCGAATTGCCGCCCCCGCCGGAACAGGCTGTGAATTGCACTGTCATGAAAACGAAAATCAACACAATGCTGGCCGACTTTAAAAACCTTCTGCTGAATGAACGCATTTGAACCTCCTCGGATAATTGATGGTCATCGGCACCCATATCCAAACGGACTTCCCGGGCTTCCAGAGAACGCTGTCGCTTTCCATTCAGCAATAAGCGCACCCGACTTCCGATGAGTTCTTGAATGATGTGAAATGTCCATATTCTCAGCATATTGAAAAATATCCGATCACATGCCCAGGCTGCCTGCAGGTACGAGGGGCTGGTGGATATGCACCAGTTGGATGGGGGCGTGGTGGATATGCACCATTCGGATGGGTGGTAGGGTGCCTCAGAAGGATGCGGGGCGAAAGCGAGGCCGGCGGGTCTGACTTAAACCGTCATGCTGGTCCGTGAGCAATGTTCATGGCGGCCTGCCACACCACCCGAAATGCGGGTCCGCACCGGTCGGTTCGACCGCAGAGGCATTGCGCTCCATGATTTCTCTACGCTCAATCAACTTGCGCAGTTGCGTTTCGCGGCGCCACGCGATGGCCTGATCTCGGGAGGAGTGGTATCGCCAGACAGTCCTGTGCCGGGCGCACAATGAAGCAGGCCGCCCTTGAGGGGCGGCCTGCTGTTTTTCGGTGAATGGATGCTACGATGCGCGTTACGCGGCCTTGTCGATTTTGACGGCACACACCTTGAACTCGGGAATGCCGGAGACCGGATCGAGGGCCGCGTTGGTGAGCTTGTTGGCGGCGCCCTGGGCAAAGTGGAAGGGAACGAAGACGGTCCCGTCCACGGCTTTATCCAGGATTTGAACCTGCGCCTCGATTTTTCCGCGCCTTGAGGTGATGGTGACCGTATCACCATCCTGCAAGCCGTACTTCTGCGCATCCCGCAGGGATACTTCCACATACGAGCGGGGCGCGCGCTCGTTGAGATCTGCGCTTTTCATGGTCATGGTGCCGGTATGATACTGGTAGAGCACCCGGCCGGTGGTCAAATACAAGGGATAGTTCTCATCCACCTGTTCGGCCGGCGGCATCCACTCGATGGCATGGAATTTTCCCTTGCCGCGGGTGAATTGCTGCCCGTGCAAAATGGGCGTTCCCGGATGATCAATGGTGGGACAAGGCCAGTGCAGCCCTTCGGCTTCGATGCGCTCATAGGTAATCCCGGCGTAGGAGGGCGTCACGCGCGCAATCTCCTCGAAGATGGCGCGGCTGTTTTCGTACTGCATGGCAAAGCCCATGCGTTTGGCCACTTCACAGGTGATCCACCAGTCGTCCCGGCATTGGCCGGGCGGCGTGACGGCCTGGCGCACGCGCTGCACACGGCGCTCGGTGTTGGAAAAAGTGCCTTCTTTTTCGGCAAAGCAGGCTGAAGGCAGCACCACATCGGCCATCCGCGCGGTTTCGGTCATAAAGATATCCTGAACCACCAAAAAATCGAGATGCTTTAAACTGGCTTCGACATGGTTCAGATCGGCATCGGATAACATGGGGTTCTCGCCGATGATGTACAACGCCTTGAGTTCGCCGGCATGCGCCTTGGGGATCATTTCGGTGGCCTTAAGACCCGGCTGGGTGGGCAGGCCGTTTACGCCCCAGGCCGCTTCCATCTTTTTGGCCACAGCCAGGTCGCTGACCGGCTGGTAAGCGGGATAGACATTGGGCAGGCCGCCCATATCGCAGGCGCCCTGCACGTTGTTCTGCCCGCGCAAGGGATTGACCCCGCCGCCGGGGATGCCCAGGTTGCCGGTCAGCATGGCCAGGTTGGCCAGGGATTTGACATTGTCGGTGCCGCTGGTGTGCTGGGTGATGCCCATGCAGTAAAGGATGCTGCCCGCCTTGGCGTTGGCAAAAAGCCGCGCCGCTTCGATCAGGCTTTCCGACGGTATCCCAGTGATGCCTTCCACGAATTCGGGCGTGTATTTTTCCAACTGCTGTTGGAGTTCCTCAAATCCTTCGGTGCGGTTCTGGATGAAACTTTCGTCGTGCAGCTGCTCTTTGAGCATCACATGCATCAGTCCGTTGATCCAGGCCACATCGGTGCCCAGATTGGGTCGCAGCCAGATATGGGCAAATTCGGTCATCTTGATGCGGCGCGGGTCCACCACGATCACTTTGGCGCCTCTGAATTTGACCGCGCGTTTGACGAAAGTGGAGAGCACGGGGTGGTTTTCGCTGGTGTTGGACCCGGTGATCAGGATCACATCGGCGCGTTCGATATCGGCGATGGTGTTGGTCATTGCACCC
>QZKV01000079.1 GCA_003599575.1 Desulfobacteraceae bacterium
ATGCGTGTTGGAACCGCCCACCAGCAGGCCCATTTCGCGCGCCCGCCCGCTTCGGCCCGGTCCCTGGCCCTCGAGGGCCGTAACGCCGTCCACGATCGTAAAAGCCGGTGCCACGGCTTGGTGGATTTGCACCAGCAAGCGGGCAAAGATGCGGCGATCCACGCCGATGCGCATGTGCCATTCCGGTTTGCGCAGCCCCACGATGCAACCGAAAATGTTTTTCACCCCCAGGGTAAGATACATCTGCGCATGCGTTTTGAGCTTGGCCAGGTTGATCACCCGGTCCGCTTCGATCGCTTCTCTGGCGATCGGAATGCGCCCGAAGGGCTCGCCGACATCGACATCCAGGGAGCCTTCAAAGGCTTTGAGGGTCACATCCAGCCCCTCGAATGCTTCCTTATAGCCTGTATCGGTGATCACTTTGCGAAAACCGCCCACTCCGGGACTGTCGGACACCTGAACCCGTGCGCCTTGGTCCAGCAGATATTGAGCCGCCGCCCTGCAGATCATGGGGTGGGTGACGATGCCCTTGTCCGGCGCGGCCGCCAGAAGCAGATTGGGTTTGATCAAGACGCGATGGCCGCGGCCGATCCAACCCGATCCCATACTGTCGAACATTTCCGCGATCAGATCGCGGATCTGCTTAAAGTTGTAGGACGCGTGTCTGACAAAAACTCTGTTCATGAAGATCGGAAACAGGCATTCAATTTATCGTGACCACCAAGACCACTGAGAGGGATTCAGATCGGTTACAGATCCTCTGCGCGGCGGCAAGACGTGCCAAATTGGGGTCACCTTATTATTGATGGCATCGGTTATCAAGTGCTAGTTTTTTGCGCCCCGACCGGTGCAGGCCTTCTCAGTGATGCAATGTTGTTCATAGGCTGAAAGGAATCCCGTCGATACCGATTCCGAACCCGCTGACCTCACTCTCGGGTCGGCCCGGCAATCGAATCGCTATGAGACTTTCGGGAACATGCGCCATTACGTTTACCCGAAGATTTCACTGGGACCTGTGTAAACTCTATGGTAAAGCACATTTTTACATCACCGCCATTACTGTCGTCAGGAAACCACGCAATGGCCCGCAGGCCCGCCAATGTCGATCCCCAGGAACTCGCCAAATTCACCCCGATGGCCGATTTATGGTGGCAGCCGACCGGTGATTTCAAAGCCTTGCACGATATCAACCCGGTACGCCTGGCGTATGTGCGGCGTGCCGGGCTGGCCGGCAAGAAAGTGATCGATGTGGGCTGCGGCGGTGGTTTGCTCTCCGAAGCCATGGCCCGCGAAGGCGCCCAGGTCACCGGCATCGATATGGTGGAAGCCGCGTTAGGAGTGGCCCGGCGGCATGCGGATGAAAACAGCTTGCCCGTCGATTACCGGGAGGGCAGCGCGGAGCAATGGGCGCAAGTTTGTCCCGGCTTCTTCGACATGGTGACCTGCATGGAGCTGGTCGAGCATGTACCCGATCCCGCTGCGCTGATCCGTTCGTGCGCCGAACTGCTGCGGCCGGGCGGCGACCTTTTTTTCGCCACGGTCAATCGCACCCCGTTGTCCTATTTGCTGGTGATCCTGGCAGCCGAATATCTGCTGGGCATCGTTCGTAAAGGCACCCACCGCTACAACAGGTTTGTACGGCCCGCGGAGCTGAGATGCTGGGGGGAAGCGGCCGGCCTGAAGGTCATGGATCTGTCCGGATTGCGTTACCTGCCCTTTGTCCGGCATGTCCGGTTGTGTGCCAGCGTGAAGATGAACTACTTGATGCACTTTAAAAAAGGAATACACAATGCCCCTATGGCGAAATCCGAATTGGTTTGACGCAAGCCGGCGGCGCGAGCAACTGGACGACCATATTGCGCATACCGGCAAGGCGTGCTTCGGGTTGCGGACCTTTGAGGAGAATGAAAAGGTCAAGGCGGTTTTGGGTCACTTCAACCGCGTGGCGCCAAAATACGATTTCATGAATTCACTGCTCAGCCTGGGGATTCAGCACATTTGGAAACGGGCGGCGATCCGTATGCTGGGCATCCGGCCCGGCGACAGGATTTTGGATGTTTGCGGCGGCACGGGCGATTTGGCTATCCAGGCGTCGCGGCGCAGCGGACCGCTCGGGCGCGTGGTCATCTATGATATCAACTGGCGCATGCTGGCTGCCGGACGGCCCAAAATCGATCCTTTTCCCGAACTGGCCAATATCCGCTTCGTCCAGGGGGACGCTGAACGGATCAGTTTTCCGGATGGCAGTTTTGATATGGCCATGGTCGGTTTCGGTATCCGCAATTTGACGCATCTTAAACAGGGATTTGCCGAAATGCACCGGGTTCTCAAGCCGGGCGGCAAAATTTTGTGCCTCGAATTTTCCCGGCCGACCAACCCCGTGTTCCGTTGGCTGTACGATTTCTATTCCTTCAATATCATGCCCCTGCTGGGCGAGCTCATCGCCGGATCGGCAGAATCGTATGCCTGCCTGCCGGAGACCATCCGCATGTTTCCGCTGCCCGGCGAATTGACCGCCATGCTGACGCAGCTCGGCTTTGCAAAGGTCCACCATCGGTCGTTCACCAACGGCATCGCCGTGGCTCACGTGGGGATTAAAAAGGGCAACATGTTTACCGCGCCGTCACGTAGCGCTTCGGCGCGGGTGCCTGTGCACTGCATTACTCCTTCACCACCATGACGGCCGTTCCTTCAAGCGCGCGCACCAGCCGGATGCTGGTGTCGCCCAGCACGAACTCCTCGGCCTTGGACATCCTTTTGCGCCCGATCACCACCAGGTTGTAATCGCCCTGGGCAAATTGATCGATGATTCCTTCGGCTAAGGTGGCATAGGGGGTTTCCACCAACCGCAAAGTGATGCGTTCCGGCCGGAAACCGGCCCCCAGGAGCTTCTGGCGTGCGGTTTCCATGACTTGCTTCATGCGTCCCGGTACATTCTGCATGTATTTTTTGCCCATCAGCTCTTCGCTGCCGGTCGGTTTGCGTAACAGATGCAGCAAGGTGACGGTGCAATCCTCGGGACACGTAAAGATGCGGGCCATGTACTCCAGGGCCGAGGAGGCGCTGGATGAATCGTTAAAGGCCATAAGAATGCTGCATTTCACTTCTCGTACTCCCCATTGTTGGGTTCATAGGGTTTGTTGGGTTTGTTGGGTTTGTTGAGTTAGTTGGTTGGGGTTCGTTGTACGGAGGTTCGGGTTAGGTTATCGCTTGCCAGTTGTCATGATTCGCGTATTTGCTGCACCCAACAAACCAACTCCGCCAACCACCAACCCAACAAACCCAACAAACCCTATGAACCCAACAAACTCAACAAACCCAACGATCACACCGATTGAAGATAACTCTGCAAATCCTCTACGATCTCTTGGCTGTTCTCATAAAAAACCTGCGTACCTCTGGAAAAATGCAGCAGAATATTGTTCAGCATCGGCGGGATATAGGGATAATGTTTGCGCAGGTTCACCAGGCGGCCCTTGTGCAGTATGGAAAAATCTTCCCGCACCAGTCGATCTTTAAGATCCTTGTAGACGTATGGATCGATTTTTATCGAATAAAAGTCATGAAACCCCTTGCCGATGGTGTAGATCAGCAGGTTGCCCAGGCCGAAAATATCCAGGCCGAACGGATTTTCGGGCAATTCGAAGTCATAGTCAAAATCGATCCAAACATATTCACTGCGCCCGGGCGACACGATCAAATGGTCATTGCGGATATCGCCGTGGCGGAAACCATTGTCATGCAGAATTCCGATCGCCTCTATGGCCTTGATGACCTGGTGCAGAATCCCGGGCAGAACCGTCCAGAAATAGATCTCATGGGGCATCCTGAATTCATGTATGTAGTTCAGCAGATTGGCGCCTCGCACGATGTCAAGGACGCGCACCGGATTGCCGCGGCTGTCCAAATAGGTCTTGCCCTTCATAAAGGATGGATGTCCTGCGGTCAGTTCCAAGATGGCGCTCTCCTTGGCCGGATCACGAAAACAGTGTACCGGGACACCGCCCAAATAGGTCGTGAAGGTTTCTACAAAAGCTAGTTTGATAATCTTGCGCTCCTGGGTTTCGCAATCGTGCACCTTTTTCACCCAGAATTTGGGATCTTCAACGCCGAAGCGGTATTCGCGCTCTTCGCCGCTGACCAGGAAGCGGCGTCCGCCGACCAGGATTTCATCCCCGGGGGCGATGGCAAAAAAGTCGCTGGTATCCGCGAAAGTGCGGCCTTGAGAAGCGGTCATGTAAATTTACGCATGCGCGCCGGCAGGCTGCTCATCGCCGCGCCTACCATCTGGAGAAAATTGCGCATGCCGTTCTCATCGATCACCAGCCCCAAGTGCAGGACCAGCGCGGCGATGGAATCCACATCATCGGCATGCAAGGCAATCGGCTCGCTGTGGTACAGTCGCAGCAGCCCCACCGCAGCGTGCCGGCTTTTTATGGGAAATGAAAGCATGGCCCGGATGTTTTCCATTTGGGCCGCCTGCGGATACTGAACGCGCGGGTCGTTTTGGAGATCCTGAATAAAGACCGGTTCACCCTTGAAGAACGCATCGTCCTTGTCGCTCAGAAAGACCGGCCCTTTTTTCAGGTAGTGTTCGCTCACGCCGTAACTGCCGACCCGGAAAAGCTGCCCTTCGCTTTCGTCGTACAGCATGATGCTGGCTCCCTTGATTTTAAATGCCCGCGCAACGCCCTCCACGACATGTGCGATGAGAATATTCAAATCCTCATAGGTGGAAATGGCGCGGCTGATCGCCTTGAATTCCCTCAGTTCAATTCTTCTTTGCGGATTCTGGCACATTGCGCATCCTCTTATTTGTACAGGTTGTCGGTTAGGCGCTGTTCGGAAGGAAATGGAGCTACACGGAAGTAGAAGCGTAGTGCAACCGTCAACTACTATAGATGTGCCGATCGGGATTTGTCAAAGTGTTCGCAGGCGGTGGGGCATCCGTGAAAAATGATATTCATGAAAAAAAGGAGACGTTTAAAAGCAACCTAACATCGATGGCGAGGTCGGCCCGCTGGGGGCGGGGATGTGGAATCCAACCGAATTTGATACGGCCGGCCCGGACCTGCATCAGTCCTCCAGAATGCGCAGGCAGTCCTGCGGCAGGCGGTATGTGCCCATGCCGTCCAGGCTGACCTCGACGAGGGCGTCGGGGTCGTTGATGGAGGTGTCCGGGTCGGTGATGATGCCGTGACGGCCGACGAATTTATCCATGTAATCTTCCCAGACATCATCGTCGCTGCGGCGATAGACTTCGATTTTCTGACCTTTGCGAAAAGACATGGCTTCTCCCTGGTTAGCTCTATTCCAACCGCATGGTCTGATGATGATCGTGCGCGCTTTGCCTGCGGGCGCATTTTTCGCACAACCTGCGGTCGTCGATCGTGGGAGCGATGCGCTGGGTGCGGCTGGTCACGAAATCGCGGTAGCGGGCCGGGCCGATGACGGCGCCGCAGTCCTCGCAGTAAAGCAGCGCCTGGCGGTTCAGGACGGTGCCGCACAGGTGCAGCACCCGCTCACCCTTGCGATCCTCCATTTGCATGGCATCGTTGGGGCAGTTGGCGGCGCAGGCTCCGCACAGAATGCAGCGCTCCTGGGTGGCCCTGAAATCGGAGGTCACCGGATGATCGAAGTCCATGTAACCGAGCTGCAGGGCATTTACGCCCATTTTGTCGCGGCAGATGCTGACACAAAGACCACAGCGGCGGCAGATGTCGCAGCGCAGGCAGCGGCGCGCCTCTTCGCGCACCATGTTCTCCGAATAGCCCAACTCCACCTGCTGAAACGTGGTGCGCCGGCGATCTATGTTGATCAGGGGCATGGGCGGCCGCTTGAGGGCCATCTTGGTGGCGGCGGGCACCTCGGTCCAGGATGCGCGCCTTTGCCGGGTCGGCACGGGGGGCATATTGGGTTGAGGCAGCCCGCTCAGGTAACGGTCGATGGCCATGGCCGCGCGTTTGCCGCCGCCGATGGCCTCGACCACGGTGGCCGGTCCGGAAACCGCATCGCCGGCGGCGAATACGCCGGGAATGGATGTTTGCATGGTCGCGCTGTGCACCTGGATGGTGTCGCGGCGGGTCCAGGACAACGCGCGCAATTCGGCCAGATCCTGCCGGTCGATGCGTTGACCGATGGCGCTGATCACGGCATCGGCCGGCATGACAAAATCGCTGCCTTCGATGGGCACCGGCACCTTGCGATCGGATCCCGGTTTGACCACCAGTTCGGCCCGCAGGCAGTTCAGCCCGGTCAGATGCCCGTCGCGGCCCTGGATGGCGACCGGAACGGTCAAGAAGTCAAAGCGCACACCTTCTTCTTCGGCCTGTTCGATCTCTTCTTCGTCGGCGGGCATTTCCGATCGCGTGCGGCGGTAGGCCAGGGTGACCGAAGCGGCCCCCAGGCGCAGGCAGGTGCGTGCCGCATCGATGGCCACATTGCCGCCGCCGATGATGATGATGCGCTTGCCGGGCAGGTGGCGCTCGCCCAGGGCGACGTTTTTAAGAAAGTCGATGGCCTGCAGGACCTGCGCGAACTCGTTTTCGCCGGCAATGCCCAGCTTGAAGGAATCGTGCGCACCGACCGCAACGAAAAAGGCCTCAAAGCCTTCCTCTTTCAGCTGCGCCAGGGTGATGTCCCTTCCCAGGCGGGTATTGAAGCAAAACTGCACGCCCAGATCTTCGATCATGCCCGCTTCGCGGTCGATCACCTCGCGCGGCAAACGGTAGCGCGGGATGCCTACCATCATCATGCCGCCGGCCGAGGGCAGGGCTTCGATGACGCGCACGGAATAACCTTTGAGCGCCAGGTAGTAGGCCGCGCTCATGCCGCCCGGGCCGGCGCCGATCACGCCCACCTTGCGGTTTTTGGCCCGTGCTGCGGGCGGATTGGCATAGCGCCCCTGGGATAGGGCGCGTTCGGCGGCAAACGCCTTGAGCGCCTTGATGGCCACCGGTTTGTCCATGCGGCCGCGCACGCACATGAATTCACACGGCCGTGTGCAGACCAGACCGCATACCCAGGGAAAGGGATTGTCGCGCCGGATGGCGTCGATGGCTTCATCGTAGCGGCCCTCTGCGATCAAAGCCACATAGGTGGGGACATCGATGCCTGCCGGGCAGGCCATTTGGCAAGGGGCCGGCGCCAGGCGGTCGCACACTTCCGAAGCGCAATTCTGTGTTTCCACATGGCTGACAAAGACTTCGCGGTGGTCTGACAGGACCATATGCAGATGTTGTCCGAGAGCCGGACCCTGCGGATCATCCGCAAAGCCGGTCAATTCGGCCGCGAGGCGCTCGATGGCGGGCAGATGGTCCGCACCGGCCCGCCCGCTGACCACATCCGCGATCAGCGCCGCCGCCTGGCCGGCCAAACGCCGGCTGCGCGGATGCTGCAGGCGGTTTCCCTCCAGGGCCTGCTGCAGGAAATCCAATGTTTGGGCCACCGGGCAGTGGGGTTGGGACATGGGGTCTTCCTTGGTGACTCGGGATCGTCATCGGAATCGAAACCGATACCTTCCGAACCCGGGACAAAAATGCGCTAAAAGGTGCTGTCTTCGGGCGCGGCTACCGCTCGGGCATGCCGTTCGCGGCGGGCTTGAGGCATATTCTCCGCTTCGCCGAACTGCAGGCAATGGGTGATGCACACGGTCACGCAGGCCGGATCAAGGCCTTGATCGATCCGGTCCATGCAATAGTCGCATTTGACCACTTTGCGGGTTTGCGCATTCCATTGCGGTGCGCCCCAGGGGCAGGCCCGGATGCAGGCCTTGCAGCCCACGCACAGGTCGGCCTGCACAAAGACGATCCCGTCGCTTTCACGCTTCTGCATGGCGCCGGTGGGGCAGGCATCCACGCACCAGGGCTTTTCGCAGTGAAAGCAGGGCATAAAAACAAAAGAGGTGCGCGGCAGGCCGCCGATGAACTTGGGACCGACCTGGATGATCTGACACGGTTTGGCGCCCGCGGGCAATGCTTTATGGGTTTTGCATTGCACTTCGCAGGCATGGCAGCCGATGCATTTGCGCGTATCTTGAACCAATGAGTACTGACTCATGCAATTTTCTCCTAATCGAAACTGGTATTTTAGCCCGAACGCGTTGCACGCCGAAAGCGGGGTTTTTCAGTTCACCCTTTCTTTTCTTTTGCGACCTCTGGACGGGGCCTCGACCGGTGCGGTTGCCTTGGCCGGCTGGACCGTGACGAAGGTATCGTGCAGGGCCGGACTACCGCCTACTTTATCCGTGATGCTGGCCTGCAAAACGCTGTCGGACGCTCCTTTAGCGTAGCATCGCATGGCTATCTTGGCCTCGTGTCCGAAACCATGCACCATAAATACCGTGTCCGGGTGGATCAGTTCGGTGACAAATGCCTTGAGCGTGCCTTCGCCGACGCCCGAGGCGACCCGGACGTTCTGGCCGTCCTTGATACCCAGGGCTTTGGCGCGCTGATCGTTGATCCACAGCTTGTTTTCAGGAAACAGCTCGCTCAGGTACGGATTGTTCTGCGTGGACACATGGGTGTGGGCCGCCACCCGGCCGACCACCAGGCGGAACCGGTCGCCCTGCGGCCGCTCCACCGGTACATAGGGGGGAAACGAGGGATAACCGGCCTCTTCCAGCAGCGATGAGCGCAGCTCGATTTTTCCCGAGGGAGTTTTAATTTTCAGCCCGTCGTTGCGGTCCCAGAAGATCTGATCCTTGCAATAGGCCACAAAGCCCCTGGCTTGAAAATCCGCAAGTGTAAAGCCCGTGCCCTCGAGCTGCCAGGCCACCAGGTCTTCCATGCTTGTATAAGGGAAGTACTGCTCTATCCCCAGCCGCTCGGCCAACTGCCGCAGGATGATCGCGCTTTCGCGCGTATTGTGCACCGGCGGGATGGCCGCAGGGCGCAGGAACATCTGCGGTTTGAGCCCATTGGCCTGCTGGATGCAATCGGTGCGTTCGAAATAGGTCGATTCGGGCAGCACCACATCGGCATACCAGGCCGAATCGCTGAAGTTGACATCGATGCTGACGATCAGGTCGAGCTTTTTAAAGGCCTCCTTGGTCCGGTTGGTATCGGGAATCGATTTGAGCGCGTCGAAGCGGTTGATGATCAACGCTTTGACCGCATAGGGTTGCTCGGTCAAAATGGCATCGATGAGCGCCTGGGGAACGCCATGGGCGGCATCCGGCAAGGGGAAGTCCTTGCCGCCGACCCCGTCGGCCCGTGCCGCCTCGACTTTGGGCAGCTTTTGTTCGGTCAGTTTGCGCGCCCCTTTGCCGCCCGCCGCACCGGGACCCTTTTTGAAAAAGAGACCGCCGGGGGCTTCGATGCTTCCCATCAGGACATTGAGGATCAAAATGGAACGGCGCAGGTAGATTTCATCTGCGTGGTGAGCGCCGCGGTAGCCGAAGTGAAAGATCACCGACGGTTTGTCCCGGCTGACCTCCCGGGCCAGGGCCACGATCTGGTCGGCCGCGATGCCTGTTTCGGCCTCGGCCCACTCCGGCGTACAGGGCCGCACGAAATCCTGCAGATCTTTCAAACCGCTGACCCAGCGCTGCACAAAGGCGGCATCGTAGAGCCGTTCCTTTAAGATGACGTGCATCAGGGCATAGTTGAGGGCCAGGTCCGTGCCGGGGCGGATCATCCAGTAGCGGCCGGCCTTGGTGGCGGTGACCGTGACGCGCGGATCGATATAGGTCATTTTGGCCCCGTTGCCCAGGGCGGTCATCAGGTTGTTGACCTCCTTGACGGCCACGGCCTCGAAAATATTGCGCCCGTACAACACGATGTGCCTGGTCTTGTCGTATTGGATGCCCATCTCCGCATCCGTGTAGCCGAACAGGCTGCGGCAGGCGGTATTGACCGACCCTTTGCAAAGGGCGTCATGGGTGAAATGGTTGGGAGATCCCAGGGCTTTTAAGAAGGTTTTGCTCACATGCGTGGACAAGTTGGTGCGCTCGAAAAGCGCCAAGCTGCGGCCCCCATGAGTAGCGGTGATCGTTTTCAGGCGCTCGGCCACATAATCCAGGGCTTCGTCCCAGGCGGCGCTGCGCCACTTGCCCGATCCCCTTTCGCCGTCGCGGATCAAGGGGGTTTGCAGCCGCTGCTCGTCGTAGAGCAGGGCCATTCCGGCCGCTCCTTTGGGGCACAAGCTGCCATCTATACCGGCCACGTGGGGGTTGCCCTGGACCCACTGGACCTGTCCGTTTTCAACCTGCACCTGGATGGGGCAGCGTACCGAACACATGAAACATAAGGAATAAACAGTTTTCTTCACTCTATCCTCCGCGCCTGGCGTTGGTTGGATGAACACATCAAATAAAAGGTTCTGCAAAGACGGGCCCCCAAAATCAGGGATCCCGCCTGTGCGAGCGCTTCCGGCGGCGCCCGCGTTAAGACAGCAATATCCATACCAGGAATCTGCCTGTTTGGGGAGCGCTTTTTTGCCAAAAAATTTGCGAGCACCCAATGATTACAATTAATTACAAGCGTAGATCGGCTGAAGGGAAAGCGGCCGGAGATTGATTTGCATTTTTTTTATTGCACCCCAATATAAATCATGCACCTGGTTAAGTGACTGTGTTCCGGCTATATTTGACTGCCCTAAAAACTGCTGCAAAATTTTTATTGCGAAGTCAGCTTGTAGCGCGATACACAAAATGACGTTTCCGCCCTCCTCCTTGATATTGCCCAATCCATGAAACCCCGTTGAAATATGAATGGCGGGAATGCCTGCAAGCCGAAGGCCCGGCAGTTACCCGCGCCTGGCACATAGCTTGCTCTTCTGGCAGGCCGGCTGTCGGCAAGGGCCCATTCAAGCCGGCGATGGCCTGTTCATGCTGCCTATTTTTATCTCACATCTTCGGAGGAGGCTTATGTATCGAAAATTCGCTGTCTATGTTTGCATTCTTTTCCTGGCGGCAGCCATGCTGGCGCCCTTGATGCCCGTCCCCAATGCGCATGCCCAAACCCCTCTGGAAAAGGCCATTGCCCAGGCGCCGCAGGGAACGGGCAAGGGGCAGGTCGATCCCAGTGCGCCGGCCGGCTATCTGGGCATTCCGGGTGGTTTGCAGGTGAACCTGGCCCTGGCGTTTATCTGGGCCGTGTGGGTGGGTTGGGTTTTTTCCACGGTGGGCGCATTCGGCGGCATCATGGCCGGTGTGGGCCATATCTCCGTTTTCGGCCTGGGTGATTATGCCAAAACATTCAAAGACACGACACCCGCACTGAACAAGTTCATCACGGACAGCATCCGGGTCTCCAACCAGTGGCTGGTGGGGCTTTCGGCGGCGGTTTCCAGCGTCAACTACGGTAAGCAGAAGCGCCTGATCCTGCCGTTGGGCATCACCCTGGGTCTCGGATCCTTGCTGGCCGCCTTCCTGGTGGCCTACACCACGATGGGCAAGCTCAAATTTTCTCAATACCAGGGGTGGTTCGGCCTGATCGTTTTCGTCATCGGCGGTTTTATGGTCTATGAGATGACCCCGCGGGGGGCATCCAAGAAGAAAAGGGCCAAGGATGCCGCCAAGGCCTTCGAAGCCACCGTCAAGCAAAAGGGTGACATTGCCCAGCAGGGCGTCAAGACTTCCAAGCTGAATTTAACCCGCATCGAAATCACCTTCTTTGGCCAGACCTTCGGCTTCAGCCCGGTCTGGGCCTTTGTGGGCGGATTTTTCATCAGCGCCATCTCCTCGTTCATCGGTGTGGGCGGCGGTTTCCTGTACGTACCCTTCCTGACCAGCGTGGTGGGTCTGCCCATGTTTGTCGCGGCCGGCACATCGGCCCTGGCCGTGTTGATCAGCATGGTCCTTTCCATTTTCAACTTCATGATCAAGGGTGTCACCGTCGATTGGTTCCTGATCCTGGTGGAACTGGTAGGAATCTTCATCGGATCCATGATCGGGCCGCGCACCGGTAAGTACATCCCGGAAAAAGGCCTCAAATGGTTCTTTATAGTGCTTGCCGCGTACGTTGGATTGGATTACATCCTGCAAGGATTTTTCGGTATTCGTATGATAGGGTAACTGACTTGTTGGGGCCGGGCATGACCGGCCCCGACAAGTTCTCAAAATATCCGAACCGGCTTTGCCGGAGATGGAAACCATCCTTCACGTTTTGGCGGTTTTCAATAACGGTTCTATGGAGCAGTTTTGGACATATATGCCGGCCTGGATCGACGCGCTGCTGATAGCGCCCTTTCGCTGGCCGGCCGATGCGCTGACAGGGTTCTGGCTCGGCGCTTTTATTCTGGCCATGCATTGCGTGGTGCTCGGTGAGCTGACCCTCTCTGTGGCCATCCGTCTAAACCGGCGCCATATTATGAACCTGAAGGTCGAAATTGCGGAACGCGAGGCGCTCAGCATACAAGCCTATCATGTCGGCGACCGGGCTGGCTACAAGGCCCTCAACCAGCAGGCCAACGACGCCTGGGGCCGCCATTTTTTCACCATGGCGGCCTATTCGGCGGGCATGCTGTGGCCGGTGGCTTTCGGCCTGGCCTGGATGCAGGGCCGCTTCCAGGCGGTAGAATTCGCCCTGCCGTGGCCGCTGTCCGCTTATCTGGTTGAAAGTGTGGGCTATCCGTTCATCTTCATCCCCCTGTATATCGTGGCCCGCATTCTCTTCGGTCGCGTGCGGCGGTGGCTGCCTTATTTCCGCGGGGTGCAGAAGATGCTGGATGGAAAAGAATGAAGTGCCTTAGTGTTCTTCATGGCATACTGCTTTTCTTTCTTTGCTTCCCTGCTTCGTCATGGGCGATCCAGGAGCACGGTGGTCCGGAGGGGCTGCATGCCCATCAGATGGCCCACGTGTTCTTCGCTTTTTCCATGGGGCTGCTGATTTACTGGCTGCGCAAGCGCCGTCTGGTTGTGGTGCAGGGCTGGCGATTCATCCAATATGCGGCGATCTTGTTCGTTCTCTGGAATATCGATGCTTTTGCCGGGCATTGGCTCGAAGAATTGTCCGGCCTGGTCGAGGCCCGGCGCATCGGGCTGATGACCCTGCGCATCGTCGCGGCCGAAGGCTACGAGTGGCTCGTGCCGGTTTTTTATGCGCTCAAGCTGGACCACCTGTTGAGTGTGCCGGCCCTGCTTTTCCTCTACCTGGGCCTGCGCCGCCTGCTGCATGCGCCCGCCCAGCCGGAGGAGAGTTGACATGGCTGTGGAAATCTCCTTCCTGCCCATCTGGATCGTGGATGTGGGCGGCGCCGTCCTGATGATCGTGCTCTCCTTTTTGTGCGTGCGTTATGCCTTGAAACTGCGCCGGCGCGATCCCCAGCATATCATCTGGGCCTACCTGTTGTGGGTCAGCCTGGCCATCGCGCTGTTTGCCGTTTCGCGCTCGCTCGGCCACATCGTCAAGCAGTTTCTGATTCTGGGCGGCCGCCAGGCCCAATGGGAAACGCTGCGGCCCTACAGCGGCGCGATCAATACCCTGACCTTCATGATGTTCGGCGCGGTCACTTTGTTTTTCGAACGCACCTGGTCGCTCTACCAGAACATCGTCCAGCAACGCAAAGCATTGCAGGTGGCTCACGAAAAGCTGATCTATCTGAACCAGAACCTGGAGCACCTGGTCGAAGAGCGCACCCGGGCCCTGGCATTGTCCGAAGACAAGTACCGGCGCATTTTCGAAGAGTCCAGGGACCTGATACTGATGACCCGCAAAGACGGGATGATCATCGACATCAACCCGGCCGGACGGGTCATGCTCGGGCTGCCGCATACCCTGGTCGACCTCAATTTCTGCGATTACTTCTGCAAACCGGGCGATTGCCGGATGATCATGAACAGCCTGGCTCGGCAGGGTTTTGTATCCAGTGTCGAAGTCGATCTGAAAACCGGCGAAGGCGAACGCAAACGTGTGCTGCTCAGCGGCAGTATGGCGGACGGCGGCAACGGCCCGCCGGCCGGCATGCATTTTCTGGTCAAGGATATCGACCAGCAGCAACTCATGCGCGAGCAGATGGCTCAGGCCGACAAGCTGGCCTCTATCGGTGAATTGTCTTCCGGGATCGCTCACGAGATCAACAACCCCTTGGGGATCATTCTCGGATACACCCAGTTGCTGCTGCGCAAGGAAGACAAGGATTCCCCCCGCGCGCCCGATTTGAAAACCATTGAAAAGCAGGTGCGCCACTGCAAATCGATCGTGGAAGATCTGCTCAATTTCGCGCGGACCTCGCCACCCGCGAAAGAGTTGTGTGATATTCATGCCGTCATCGAGGAGGTGCTCCACTTTATCCGTCAGCACTCCAAACTGGACGGCATCCGCATCGAGACCGACTATGACCGCCGGATTAAGCCGCTGATGATCGATGAAAAGAAAATCAAGCAGGTGCTGATCAATCTGCTGATGAATGCCCAGTATGCCATCGGGCGGCAGGGGACGATCACCATCCGTACTGAAATGGGGTGTGATGCCAAGCGTGCCATTCTTCAGGTGCGCGATACCGGTCAGGGCATCGAAGCCAAGAACCTGGCGCGTATCTTCGATCCCTTCTTCACCACCAAACCCACCGGCCAGGGGACCGGCCTGGGGTTGTCGGTCAGCTATGGGATCATCAAGAATCACGGCGGCGATATATGGGTGGAGAGCAAACCGGGGCAGGGGGCTGCGTTTACGATCGCCTTGCCGATACCCTGAGCCCGGCTTTCGCCGGGATGCAAGTGCAAAGAAGAAATAGGGAGAAAAACACAGGTGTCCGCCAAACTTCTGATCGTCGATGACGAACCCGATATGCTTCAGTTGCTCAAGCGCAGTCTGGAGCCCGACCTGCAATGCCGCGTCGCGACCGCCGCTTCGGGCGAGGCCGCCCTGCATCAACTCTCCCTGCAATCCTTCGATCTGGTCCTGGCCGATATTAAAATGCCCGGCATGGACGGCCTGGAATTGCTGGGCGTCATCCGGCGCACATATCCTGCGCTGACCGTGATCATGATGACCGCTTACGGTCAGATCGACTTGGCGGTGGAAGCCATGCGCGCCGGCGCCTATGATTTCATCACCAAACCGTTCGAACACGAGGCCCTGATTCTGCGCCTGGAAAAGGCCCTTGAGCGGCACCGCCTGATCCAGGAGAACCAGCGCCTGCAGATCCAGTGCCGGGAAGGCTTCACGTTCCAGCAGATGATCGGCCAGAGCCCGGCCATGCAGCGGGTGTACGAAACCATTCAGATGGTGGCCAAGACCGACCTGACTGTACTGATCACGGGCGAATCGGGTACGGGCAAGGATTTGACCGCGCGCGCGGTGCATGCCTTGAGCCATCGCAGCAAAGGTCCCTTTGTGGCGGTCAATTGCCCGACCGTGCCCGAAAATATCCTGGAGAGCGAATTGTTCGGGTACAAAAAGGGCGCATTTACCCACGCGACCCAGAACCGGATCGGGCTTTTTCAGGAGGCCGACGGCGGCACGATTTTTCTCGATGAAATCGGCGATGTCAGCCCCGCCATTCAGACCAAGCTGTTGCGCGTATTGCAGGAAAAAGAGATCAAGCCGCTGGGCGATGTGCATTCCATCCAGGTGGATGTACGCATCGTGGCGTCCACCAACCAGGACTTGAAAGCCAAAATCAGCCGCAATGAATTCCGCGAAGACTTTTTCTACCGCTTGAATGTACTGCCCATCCACCTGCCGGCCTTGCGGGAGCGGGCCGAAGACATACCGCTTCTGGTCAATCATCTGCTCAAAAAACATTGCCGCGAGCTGGGCAAATCCGACAAGACCGTCACGCCCGAACTCATGAGCGAGTTTCAGCGGCGGCACTGGGAGGGCAACATCCGGGAGTTGGAAAATGTCATCATCCAGGGGATTCTATTCTCTCCGCAAGATGTCATCCGTCCCCAGGATCTTGATTTGCAGTCTCACCCCGCGCGTGCGGCCGGGCTGGATCCCGGCTTGCTGACCTTGTCTTACAAGGACGCCAAGGAAAACCATTTGCGACACTTCAATCATGCCTACATCGGCCGCATCCTGATCGAATGCCAAGGCAACATCTCCCAGGCCGCCCGCTTATGCGGAATGGAACGCCAGGCCCTGCAGCAGATCATGCGGCGCTACGCAATAGACGCAGACAAGTACAGAACTACATAGGGGACGTTCATGAAAATATGAAAATTATACCATCGGCATCCCAACGGCGCCATTTTCTACAAGCGCTTTTCCTCTGCGGACGGCATGACTGATGGCAGATTGGGTCAGGTGCAGCATCTCCGCCAATTGGCCCTGAGGTATTCTCAATTGATCCGTTGCTAAAAAACACAAAATACTTCGTGCCCGAGTTCTCTGTCTATCTCTTTGCCGGTCAAGAATATCTTCCGGACTCAGTCGGGTCATTTGGGACACATGCGATAGAAGCTTATCAAAAGTGAAACCTTCAACTCTGATTCGATAATTTTTTTCGAACTGCTCTCGGGCATTTGCCAAGACCTCATTGACAAAATCCCCATTGCCCAGAATGCGTTCATCACCTTTCTGGTAGGCGCCGGCCTGCCTGTTCAGCTTGACCGCTCCCCATCCCCCCTGGCTGCGTAACAGTCCGCCGCCAATCAAATCCGGCCGGTTGCCCTTTTCTATGCCCTTGCGCACGAATTCACGATACTTGCGCTTGGCATCGGTTCCGCTTTGCCCAAACAACCGCAAAATATAATGCCGATCCTGCCAGCTGTAGTTCATGTGCCCCAAAATGACAGCGTGTCCGCAAAAGGGATGCCGACTCAAACTGTTAAAATCCGGAATCAATCCTGCCCGCAAGGGATTTAAATGAATATAGCGCACCAGTTCCAGAAGATAGGGCTCCTCCTGACAAAGGATGGATTTGTAGCGATTTTGAAACAAGTGGCCAGTGCGGTTATGGCGGCGGTTGTAATTGATCGCATAGCCGGTCAACAATTTTTTCATCAGGTTTGAAATGGGCGTCTTTCCGGTTTGCAGCAATAGATGAAAATGGTTCGGCAATAATGCCCAAGCAAAGCAACGGGCTCCGGAATCTGTCAGCAGATCGCCCAAGCGTTCCAGGAAAAATAGATAATCGGTTCGGTCCGAGAATATCTTCTCCCGATTAAGCCCGCGGCCTATGATGTGCTGAAGTGCGCCGGGTGCGTCTATGCGTGAATGCCTTGGCATACGGAGCACCTAACATAAGAGTTGCGGAAAAACAATTCATATTTTCATGTACGTCCCCATATTGAATATTGCCGAAAGCTGCGGAAACAAGTAAGGTTAAACCACGCTGCATTCAGCTGTGGGTGAATGAGAAAATGTTTTGGAATTGAGATTGCGAATGAAAAACAAGTTGATGGAAGATGTGGGTCCCAGCCTTGCCCGCCTCGGCCGGGCTGTGCTGGCGATGGTTTTTCTGATAACGGCCGGGTGTTCGGGCGATGCCTCTGAAAATCAGGCCGCCAACTCGAAGCGCCCGGTCACGGCCATGCCGGTGACCATCGCCGAGGCGCTTGAAAAGGCGGTGCCCATCGAGCTGCAGGCGGTCGGCACGGTCGACGCCTTTGCCACGGTCAAGGTCAAGGCCCAGGTGGAAGGTGAGTTGACGGCGGTTCATCTGCGCGAAGGTCAATGCATCCGAAGCGGCGATTTGCTTTTCAGCATCGATAAGCGCCCCTTCGAAATCCAGCTCAAACAGATGCAGGCCAATTTGGCCAGGGATCAGGCCCAGCTGGATAACGCGCGCTCCGTGCTCGGGCGAAACGCCGCCGTCGTGGGCAAAGGATATGTTTCCCAGGAGAAGTACGATCAGGCCGTCGCCAATGTCGCGGCCCTCGCGGCCACGGTCCGGGCCGACGAAGCGGCGGTGGAGAATGCCCGGATCAAGTTGGCCTACTGTTCCATCCACTCGCCCATCAACGGTTGCGCCGGAGAGGTGCACGTGGATCGCGGCAACCTGGTCAAGGCCAATGATGCCGAAAACCCTCTGGTGGTGATCCGGCAAATCGACCCCATCCATGTTTGTTTTCACCTTCCGGAACGCTACCTGGCCGATGTTAAGAACTATTCGGCCGCGGGGAAGCTGGCCGTGCTGGCCACGCCTGCGGGTGGCGGCCGTGAACCGCTCAAAGGCGAGTTGACCTTTGTGGACAACAGCGTCAACACCAGCACCGGAACCATTTTGCTCAAGGCCACCTTTGCCAATACATCCCAGGCGCTCTGGCCGGGTCAGTTCGTCAATGTCACCCTGCAGCTCGCCATGCAGGCCAAAGCAGTGGCCGTGCCCTCACAGGCGGTACAGACCGGGCAGGACGGCCGCTATCTTTTCATCTTCAAACCCGATCAGACCGTGGAATTCCGCCCGGTCACGGTGGACCGCAGCATGAACGGGGAAACGGTCATCGCCGCCGGCGTTCAAGCCGGTGAAAAAGTGGTCACCGACGGGCAGCTGCGTCTGTTTCAGGGGGCGCCGGTCAAAATCGTGGGCGGCCCGAAGGAGCCGGGGGGCTCGCAGCCATGAACATTTGCGCGCCCTTCATCCGCCGGCCGGTGATGACGACGCTGATCATGGCCGGGCTGCTGATCTTCGGGGTGGTGGCCTATCGGCTCCTGCCGGTGAGCGAACTGCCCAACGTGGATTTCCCCACGCTGCAGGTATCCGCCGGCTTGCCGGGCGCCAGCCCGGAAACCATGGCCTCATCCGTGGCAACGCCCCTGGAAAAGGAATTTTCGACCATCGCCGGCCTGGACTCCATGACCTCCACCAGCGCCCAGGGCAGCACGCAGATCACGATGCAGTTCGAGATGGAACGCGATCTGGACGGCGCCGCCCAGGACGTCATGGCCGCCATCTCGCGCGCGCAGCGCCTGCTGCCCTCGGATATGCCCAACCCGCCCTCGTTCCGCAAAGTCAATCCGGCCGATCAACCGGTTCTGTACATGGCCGTCAGTTCGCCGGTCCTGCCGCTCTCCACGGTCAACGAATACGCCGAAACCCTCATGGCCCAGCGCATCTCCATGGTCAGCGGCGTGGCCCAGGTGATGGTATACGGCGCTCAGAAATACGCCGTGCGCGTGCAGGTCGACCCCAATACCCTCACCCATCTCGGGATCGGCATCGATGAGGTGGATAAAGCCATTGCCGGGGCCAATGTGAATCTGCCCACCGGCTCGCTCGACGGCCGATACCAGGCCTTTACGGTCAAGGCCACGGGCCAGCTCAACGATGCCGGGGCCTACCGCCCGTTGATCATCGCCTACCGCAACGGTTCGCCCATCTATCTCGAACAGCTGGGCCGCGTCCTCGACAGCGTGGAAGCCGTCAAAGCGGCCAGCTGGTACAACAACCGCCGGGCCATCGTGCTGGCCGTGCAGCGCCAGCCTGGCACCAACACGGTGCAGGTGGTCAAGAACGTCCGCGCCCTGCTGCCTTCTTTCCGCGCCCAGATCCCGGCCTCCGTGAACCTCGACATCCTCAGCGACCGCTCCGTATCCATTCGCGAATCGATCGACGACCTGCAGTTCACGCTGCTGATCAGCATCGCCCTGGTGATCCTGGTCATCTTCCTTTTTCTGCGCAAGTTGTCGGCCACTGTCATTCCCAGCCTGGCCATTCCCCTTTCCCTGATCGGCACCTTCGGTGTGATGCACCTGCTCGGCTACAGTCTGGACAATCTCTCCCTCATGGCGCTGACCCTGTGCGTCGGCTTTGTCGTGGACGACGCCATCGTCATGCTGGAAAATATCGTGCGCCACCTGGAGATGGGCAAAGACAAGCTCCAGGCGGCCTTCGACGGCGCCCGCGAGATCGGCTTCACCATTGTCTCCATGACGGTGTCGCTGGTGGCCGTGTTCATCCCCCTGCTCTTCATGGGCGGCATCAT
Organism: Desulfobacteraceae bacterium; assembly: GCA_003599575.1. Taxonomy (GTDB): domain Bacteria; phylum Desulfobacterota; class Desulfobacteria; order Desulfobacterales; family Desulfosarcinaceae; genus Desulfatitalea. Next base: position 19,817 of record QZKV01000079.1, read on the forward strand.
GGGGCGGCTGCTGAACGAATTCGCGGTCACCATCGGCGTGGCCATCCTGGTGTCGGGCATTGTCTCGCTGACCCTGTCGCCCATGCTGTGCAGCCGCTTTCTCAAAGCCCACGGCGACCAGCGCCACGGGCGTCTGTATGTGCTGCTCGAGCGCGTTTTCGAAGGCATGCTGCGCCTGTATCACATCACCTTGACCCGGGCCCTGCGCCACGGCCGGCTGATGATGGCGCTTTTTGTTCTTCTGATGGTCGCCACCGTCTACCTGTTCGTCATCATCCCCAAGGATTTCATTCCCGCCCAGGATACCGGCCGCATTTTCGGCTTCACCGAGGCCTCCCAGGATACTTCCTTTGAAAGCATGGTCCGGCGCCAGCGGGCCGTGGCCGCCGTCATCGCCGAAGATCCCGCGGTGGAGGGCTTCATGTCTTCCGTGGGCGGCGGGGGGCGCACCTCCGGCGCCAATACCGGCCGGGTCTTCATGAATCTGAAGCCGCGCGCGGAGCGCTCCGATATCAACCAGATCATCCAGCGCCTGCGGGCCAAACTGGCCGAAATTCCGGGCATCAACGTCTTTCTGCAAAATCCGCCCGTGATCCGCATCGGCGGCCAGCTCTCCAAGAGCCTGTATCAGTACACGCTCCAGGGACCGGACATCGAGGAGTTGTACGAGTGGTCCCCGCGCATAGTGGAAGTACTGCAACGCCTGCCCGATCTGCAGGACGTGACCAGCGACCTGCAGATCGCCAGCCCCCAGGTGATGGTCGATATCGATCGCGACAAAGCCGCCGTGCTGGGGATAACCGCCAATCAGATCGAAAGCGCCCTCTACAGCGCCTACGGCTCCCGGCAAGTCTCCACCATCTATGCGCCCAACAACGACTACCAGGTCATCCTGGAGGTCGCGCCGCAGTACCAGGCCGATCCCTCCGCGCTGCCGCTCCTGCACATCCGCTCGGCCGGCGGGCGCCTCATTCCGCTGGACACCGTGGCGCACATCGTGCCGCATGTCGGCCCCCTGACCGTCAACCACACCGGCCAGCTGCCCTCGGTGACCATCTCCTTTAATCTGCGCCCCGGCGTGGCGCTGGGAGACGCCATCGCGCGCGTCCGCGGCACCGTCCTCAACCTCGGCATGCCCGCCAGCATCACCGCCAACTTCCAGGGCACGGCCCAGGAGTTTCAGAAATCCCTCACCGGCATGTGGCTGCTGCTGATCATGGCCATCCTGGTGATCTACATCGTGCTGGGCATTCTCTACGAAAGCTTCATCCACCCCCTGACGATTCTCTCCGGCCTGCCCTCGGCCGGCGTCGGCGCCCTGCTCACATTGCTGCTCTTCGACACCGTCCTGAGCATCTATGCATTCGTAGGCGTGATCATGCTCGTCGGCATCGTGAAGAAAAACGCCATCATGATGATCGAC
>QZKV01000172.1 GCA_003599575.1 Desulfobacteraceae bacterium
TGAACGTCCCTGAACCGCTTCTCCGCTTCGAGATCTCCCGGGTTCACATCCGGGTGGTGCTTTTTAGCCAATCGCCGATAAGCCCGTTTGATGGTCTGCTCGTCTGCGCCGGGCGCGATGCCGAGGACATCGTACGCCTCGGATAAACCGCACCGCTGCTTGTCACTCATGTGCCCGCCTCCCGCTCAAGGTTGGGAAGGCCTTTGGTTAATCCCGTTCGGTTTCTGGGTCGGCAACCTTCATCGAAATGACAAAAACGGGTATGGGACTGGATACGACAACTTTGCGGGAAGTTCCGCCCATCAGAGATTCCTTGACCAACCCCTGTCCACGGCTTCCCATCACCAATGCGTCATACCGCCCTGTACCGGCATGATGCAGAATGCGCTCGATCGGCTTGCCGGGTTCCACCAGCACCTCGTGCAGTATGAAGCGGCATGCCGGCAGCTGGTCGGCGGCTTCGGCGCAAAACTGCTCGATGCGCATTTTGATTTGCACGGTCAGGTCGATTTCGCTGTTGCGGCGCAGTTCCTCTACATCGTAGCCCAAATAGGATGCCAGCAGCAACTCGGCATTAGGGGTCAGCTTTTCCATCACGTACAAAATCGTGACCCGCGCGCCGTAGGCTTCCGCCAAACTGGCCGCGTAACTAAAAGCCAGCTCGGAATTTTCCGACAGGTCGGTGGCAAATAGTATATTTTCAATGCGTGGTTTGTGCATCATCTCGTTCCTTCCTGCCCGACCAGCGCGGGGGACATAGCCATTCCAAAAACTTCACCGAATTCGCCAGATGGGGACCCCTCATGTATCGGCTTCAATCCGAAAGATTGAAACGCCCCAGGTAAGCTTCAAGCTCCCGGCGCTTTTCTCCGGTCAACGGAGGACAATCTTCAATGCCTTTGGCCCCTTCGGCCACACGCGCTGCAAACACCATGCAGGTCGGCTCACCGCACTCCCGGCAGTTGGTCTTGGGCAGCCGCTTGAGAATTTCGATCAGCTGTGGTCTCGGGGCACCCTTGAAGCTGGGCACAATGCGTTCGCGATTTTCCCACGCGTCATTGATTTCCCGTTTAAGCCATTCAACGATTTTGCGTGCCTCATCCTCGTCTTTCAATGCATTGATGGCGATCTTGCGGCTATGCACGGTGATCAGCTTGCCCTGGGCCTTGAAGGTCACCGAGGGCGGATTCTGGAGGTATTCGAATCCTCCCAGGGCCGTGTTGAGGTAAGGCAACGCCTCCCCCACGTCCTGATCCAGATGGGCAAAGCAATGCACGGCCATGGCGCCCGGCATGCACTCCGAGTTAAAGATTTCCAAACGGTAGCTTTCGAGCAACATGGTACACCTCCTTGTTGCTGCCCATTATTGAGGGGGTTTAATCCCCTTGTTTATGAAATCGCGTGCCTTGTCACCCCGCAGGTATTCCGCCAACCCAAGCAAACCGTCGGTCAAATATTGCGAATCAAACCCCTGCGTCCGCAAATAGGCCATGGCCAGAATGGCCCGGTCCATGTGCGGACACGCCGTGACGATCGTCTTGTCTTTTGGTAATTCTTTCAGTCTTCCGGGCAACTCATTCAAAGGAATATTCTTCGCAAATCCCATCCGCCAGGCTTCGAATTCTTCCTTGAAACGGATGTCGATCAGGTGGAGCTTACCCTCCTTGAGACCCTTTACCAAGGCTTCGCTGTCGATTTTCATCTCCTTGCGGGCAACATAATCAAAATCGGCAAGATATTCGCCGAACGACATCTCCTCGCCAACGGCGCTGGTGTAGGAAAAACTCATAAAAAGCACAATCGCTGATACTATTTTGATCATGATGATTTCTTTAGTTAGGATTTGCAATGTCTAGCACGCTTTCTTTGCGTGAGACTGCAAGGTAAAGACACGGCAGCAAGAAAAGCGCCACAAAAAGCCCCAGCGACAAACCGCCGATGGCCGCGACCGCCATGGGCTGAAGCATATCGCCACCTTCCTCCAGGTTCAGGGCCAGCGGGATAAAGCCAGCAATGACGGCGGCGGCAATCATCACCCGGGGGCGCAGGCGGATTTGGGCCGCTTGCACCAGGGCATCAGAAATTGTTATTTGATGCCGCCCGCGCAGCTCTTCCACGACTGTCAGCAGCAGTACCCCTTCATTGACTGTGGCGGCCACCACCACAAGAAGCCTAATGAGCACCGTGGCGCCCATGGGGATGTCGGCCAGATAAAGCGCATAGACCATGCCCGCGGCGCAAAAAGGCACGCTGCCCAATATGAGCCCCGGCAGTCGCAAGCTGTTGAACTGCACGGAATGAACTTCGGCCACATCGCGCAGTCGCAAATAACCGCCCTGTGCAAAGTTGAGCACCAACTCCTCGATATCACGGCGCGATGAGATGCGTTCTTCCGGAATCATTACACGGATGTTGTAAAACTCGTCGCCTTGGCGATAACGGGTGGCCACGGCGCCGCTCAGCAGCGATCGGGCGGTAACGGCCACGTCGGCAACGGAAATCCCCAGTTCGGCGGCCCGTGTCCGGTCAAGGCGCACCTGGTATTCGGGCTTGTTCATGTCCATGGAAACATAGACGTTGGTGAATCGTTTCAGGCTGTTCATGGTGTCGGCCGTTCGCTTGGCCAGCGCGGCGCCGGTCGGCAGTTTGACTTTGACGGTAAATTAAAGTGATCAGGGAAAAGGGTGCCGCGGCTTTATTCCGAAATCCTGACTTGATTCAACCAGCTCAGGACGTCTTCCTTCTTGGGTATTTTACCCACCGACTTTACTTCTCCATCCACCACCACCGCGGGTGTGCCAAACACCCCATACCCGGCGATTTTCATGACATCGGTGACTTTCTCGACGCTTGCGGTGACACCGGATTCGGCCACTGCTTCTTTAACGTTTTTTTCAGTCTGCTGACATTTGGGACAACCAGGCCCCAGTACTTTGATCTCCATAATTTGAACTCCTTTCACTTGCTTTGCTTTTGGATAAACTTCATTGCCGCTTCGCGCATCAGTGCGGCTGGAATCGCTTCATACGTATTGCCGCCGTGCTCGAGCGTTTAGAAAATGGTAGGCAACGCTCAAAAGCCTTCGGATCGTCGCTCCGTAACCGAGCAACGTTCGCAGGTACCCTATACTTGTCTAAATGACGAAATGACGCCATTCGATTTGAAAAAGTTTCATATAGGCTTTTTTCCATGGCTCAGATCATTTGCCTGCCGCCTGTTGAATCCACGATTTGATCTTTTCCCTGGGTGGCACCGAGCCTACTGACTTGACCGCGTTGTTGATGATCAGGGCGGGCGACCCCATCACCCCATAACGACCGATCTCGGCTAAGTCGCGCACATGTTCCATGTCCCCCATGATTCCCGTTTCGGACATGGCTGCCATTACCTCCAGCTCCAATCGGTCGCATTGCGGGCAACCCATGCCGAGCACCTTGATCTGAAGGCCATGGCTGACGGCTTCCGGCACCGGTTCCCCGATCAGTTTTTTATACTCACGTAAAAACGCCTGCGCATAAACATCCTTGATGCGATCCTCGATATAGTTGCGCCGGGAAAGGAATTTTAGCAATTTATTGGCGATTTCGTTATCCGACAGGCCTTTGCATGATGAAGCGGCTTCTTTCAAAGCAGGCTTTAAACCAATGATACCCGTCATGTGTTTGCCGATTCGGATTTGGGTGACATCGTCCATAACCACCTCCTATGCGACCCATGTGCCGTACAGCATGCCGGCGATGGTCGACATCACCACGATGATGCCGCAGAAAGTCGCCGTTTTCTTCACACCCATCACACTGCCGATCACCAGCATGTTGGGCAGCGACAAGGCCGGTCCGGCCAGCAGCAGTGCCAATGCGGGTCCCTGGCCCATGCCGGATCCCAGCAATCCCTGCAGGATCGGCACCTCGGTCAGAGTGGCGAAGTACATCAACGCGCCGGCCAGGGCCGCGATGAAATTGGCCGTAAAAGAGTTGCCGCCCAGCAAGGAGGCGATCCACTGCTCGGGAATCAGGGCCGGATGTCCGGGACGGCCCAGCATGAAACCGGCCACGATCACGCCCCCCGCCAGCAGAGGGAAAATCTGTTTCATGAAGCCCCAGGTGGATTCGATCCAGCTTTTACGCTCGTCGCCGGTAAACCAGGACTTGACCATGAATCCCAGCACGATCAGCAGCGCGACCGTGATGTACCATTTGACCGCGAAAATGGCCGGCCACAGTCCCGTTGCGCCCGGCGCCGGTTTGGCAAAAGCCGCGAACACCAGGATCAGCACCATGGTGCCGATATAGAGCGTGTCCTGCAGCAGCGTGCGCTCTTTGGCATCCTCCTCAGGCACATAGATCTGGCCGGCCGTGCGCGCCGCATCATCCTTGCGGAAAATCAGGGCCATCAGCAGACCGGTCACAATCGCGAAAATCACCGCGCCCACGGCCCGCGCCAGCCCCAGCTGCCAGCCCAGGATCTTGGCCGTCAGGGTGATGGCCAGCACGTTGATGGCCGGTCCGGAATAAAGAAAGGCCGTGGCCGGACCAATCCCCGCGCCACGGGTGTAGATGCCGGCAAACAGCGGCAGCACCGTACACGAACACACCGCCAGGATGGTGCCCGAAACGGAGGCCACCGAATAGGAGAGGATCTTGCCGGCCTGGGCGCCGAAATATTTGAGCACCGAGGCCTGGGAAACAAATACGGCGATGGCGCCGGCAATGAAAAAGGCGGGAATCAGACAGGTCAGGACATGCTCGCGCGCATATTCCTGCAGCATCATAAAGGCTTCGAGGCCCGATTGGCGGATGACCGGATGTCCCCAGGGGACATAATACGCGGCCGCAAAAACACCCACGATCAACAACAGCTTGGTACGTTCCTTCATCGCTCATGCTCCTTTTCCGCGCCTGCCGACCATTATCCAGAGGTGGGATTTTATGACTATTTCGGCATATAGTAATATATAAAGGACAAAAAAAATCAGTTGCCGCAGATTACCTCACGATGCACCCCGGGTAAGCGGGCAACCATCACCGCCACTTCGGCATCCTCTTCGAGCCAATGCCGTAAATTTCCGAGCAAGCCGGCCACGTAGGGATTTCTGGCGCCGTCGGCCAGCCTGTAGTTGACCCACAATCCGTCTTTGGTATAGGTGATCAGTCCTGCTTCTTCCAGAATTTTCAGGTGTTTGCTGGCAGTGGACTGGGCCAGGCCAATGGCATTCTGAATTTCGCACACGCACAACATCCTGCGCTGAAGCAGCTTGATCATCTTGACCCGATTGGGGTCGGACAGGGCCTTCATGACCTTGATGAAATCTCTCATAGGGCCTTCTATATCGTTGAAGCGGAATATATGAAAGTGAAGGGGGCCTTGTCAAATATAAATGTGCATTCGTGCAAAAAAGATCATTGATTTTATCTGAAAGGGTGAACTATGCTCCAAACTTAGATTGAGCGGCCCTCTTATAGGGCCTTAATAGGGAAGACGGTGAGAAACCGTCGCGGACCCGCCGCCGTAACCGAGGACGAAAGCCGCAAGTCGCCACTGTCAAAATGATGGGAAGGCGCGGCCGTAGGATGATCCGGAAGCCGGAAGACCTGCTCGAACTTTTTAGTGCAGCTTTGGTTCTCGTGGTATCGGGACCACTGCTCTCCCCGGATGGAATACGGCATCCCCGGTCCCCTTAATTGAGGGATCGGGGATTTTTTTTGGCTTTACAGGAAGCTGCGGGTTCGACGGGCCGTTCATTTCTCGGTGCCCAAGGAGATGCCATGAATTTCGGACATGGTGGAAATGTCGGTCTGCTGGCTGCGCGGGCCGGGCTGCCCAGGGAAGAAATTCTTGATTTTTCCGCCAGTATCAATCCTCAAGGGCCGCCCGGGCATTTGCGAAGTCTGGTCAACCGCAGCCTGGGAGAAGTGGTCCACTATCCCGATCCGTATGCTTCCGGCCTGGCCGCGGCCATTGCCGACCAGCACGGTCTTTCGTCCCGGCAGATCGTTGTGGGCAACGGTTCCACCGAGATTCTGTTCGCCTTGCCCCGTGTGCTGGGTGTTTCTGCGGCGCTGATTCCCGTGCCCAGCTACCTGGATTACCGAACCGCTGTGTTGCGCGAAGGCCTTGACGTGGAGGAGGTGTTGCTTAAAGAGGCCGATGGTTTTGCCATGCCTTGGACGGCGGTTGAAAAGAAGCTCAAGGGCGGCGAGATGGTCATCCTGGGCCAGCCCAACAACCCCACGGGGAGGCTTTTCGACAACGAGCGACTGGCGGATCTGGCGGTTCGTCGTCCGGAGACTTTCTTTGTGGTGGACGAGGCGTTTGCCGATTTTGTGCCGGACTACCGGAGCATGATCCATTATGGGTGTGTCAACATCGTGGTGGTGCGCTCCATGACCAAGTTCTATGCCGTTCCAGGTTTCAGGTTGGGCTATGCCATGGCCGATGCGGAGCTGGCCGACCGGTTGCGCGGTTTTCTTCCGCCATGGTCCGTGGGGTCAGTGGCCCAGGCCGTAGGCCAGGGCGTATTGGAAGATCAAACCTACGCCGGCCGGAGCCGTTGCGAGGCCGTACGCCGCAGGGAGGCATTGAGCGCTGATTTGTCCGCTCTGCCGGGGTTGAAGGTATATCCCGGGGCGGCCAACTATCTGCTGGTCAAAATCGAGCGCGAGGACGTGGATGCTGTCGGACTGGAAGCAAAATTGCTGCGCCAAGGGATCGCCATCCGCGTGTGCGCCAATTTCACCGGTTTGGGGCCTGAGTATTTCAGGGTGGCGGTGCGCAGGACCTCGGAAAACCGGCGTCTGGTTGCGGCGCTGTCCGGGGTGCTCCAGCCGTCCCGCACCGCCGGCGCCGCAAGGGCTCGGAAAACGCCGGCCATCATGTTCCTGGGCACCTCTTCCAATGCGGGCAAAAGCGTGTTGGCCGCCGCCATGTGCCGCATCCTGCTCCAGGACGGCTACACGGTGGCTCCGTTCAAGGCCCAGAACATGTCTCTCAACTCCCACGTGACGGCCGACGGCGGGGAGATGGGACGCGCCCAGGTGGTTCAGGCCCAGGCCTGCCGCCGCGCGCCCGACGTGCGCATGAATCCGGTGCTGCTCAAGCCCAATTCGGACATGGGATCCCAGGTGATCGTCATGGGAAAACCGGTCGGCAACATGGCGGTTTCCGATTACATCGCTTATAAAAGCAAGGTGTTGGAAACAGTCCGCACGGCGTATGACAGCCTGGCGGCCGATGTGGATGTGATGGTGCTCGAAGGCGCGGGCAGTCCGGCCGAGGTCAACTTGAAACGCCACGACATCGTCAACCTGGCCATGGCGGATTATGCCCGGGCCGCGGCCCTGCTGGTGGGCGATATCGACCGCGGCGGGGTATTCGCCGCGTTTGCCGGCACGCTTGATTTGTTGTCGGAGTACGAGCGCTCCCTTATCGCCGGATTCGTGATCAACCGCTTTCGCGGCAAGCAGGCACTGCTCGCCGATGCCATCGCCTTTACCCGGCGCCATACCGGCCTGCCCACCTTTGGGGTGGTGCCGTATGTGGCCGATCTGGGATTGCCTGAGGAAGACTCGGTCAGCTTCAAGGCGGGTGCTGCTTCCCAAGATTCGGGTGCGGGCCGGCCGGTGGAGATTGCCGTGGTCGATCTGCCTCACATCTCCAATTTCACCGATTTCGATGCCCTGAAAATCGAACCCGATGTCCGGATTCGGATCGTTCGCCGTGTAGCGGACCTGGGGCGACCCGCCGCCGTGATCCTGCCGGGCAGCAAGAACGTGATCGAGGATCTGGCCCATTTGCAGCGCAGCGGCCTGGTCGACGCGATTCTGCAGCTTGCACGCACCAGCGCGGTCGAGTTGATAGGCATTTGCGGCGGGTTCCAGATGCTCGGACAACACATCGAAGACCCCCTGGCCATTGAATCCCTGTCCGGCCGGATTCAAGGTCTCGGCCTGCTGGATGCCGCCACCAGCCTGGCTGCGGAAAAATCCCTGCGCCTGGTCGGCGCGCGCCACGTGGCCTCCGGACACACGGTGCGGGGCTATGAGATCCATCACGGCCAAACGCACAGTCAAAATCACACGGCCTGCGTGGTGCGGGAAGACGGTGAGGCCATCGGCATCGCATCGCCGGACGGCCGCATCTGGGGTACCTATCTGCACGGCATTTTCGACGACGATGCTTTCAGACGCTGGTTTGTCGATCGCCTGCGCTCAGCCCGGGGGTTCGAACCCGTGGGACGCATAGTGGCGCCCTACGATGTGGACGCCGCCCTGGACCGCCTGGCCGACATGGTGCGGGAAAGCCTGCAGGTCCAAGAAATCTACAAAAAGGCGGGATTGCGGTGAGTCTGATCGTTTGCATATGGATCGCCCTGGCGCTCGATTATTTCATCGGCGATCCGCGTTGGCTGCCCCATCCGGTTAGGTTGATCGGCGTTCTGGCCCTTCGCCTCGAGGCGCCCATGCGCAAGCGCTTCGCATCCGCCCGAACCGCCGGCCTGCTCACCGCCCTGGCCGTTATCGGCATTACCGCCTTGGCCGCCTGGATCTGCCTGGTGCTGGCCGCCCGCCTGGCGCCCTGGCTGGGGTACGTTGCGACAGTGATCATGCTCTATACGAGCTTTGCCGCCAGAGATCTCGACCACCATGGCCGATCCGTGCTGGCAGCCCTGCTACAAGGGGATCTGCCTCTGGCGCGGCAGCGGGTCGCCTGGATCGTCGGCCGTGACACCGCCCGCCTGGATGAGCACGGCGTCGCCCGGGCCGCTGTTGAAAGCGTGGCTGAAAACACGGTGGACGGCGTTATCGCTCCATTGTTTTTTGCTTTTTTGGGCGGACCGGTGGCTGCCATGACCTACAAGGCCATCAGCACCCTGGATTCGACCTTCGGCTACCGCAGCGAGCGCTATATTCAATTCGGTTGGGCATCGGCCCGCATCGATGACGCGGCCAACTATCTGCCGGCGCGGGTCGGCGCCTTGCTCATAGCGATAGGCGCCTGGTTGCTGAAGGAGGACCCGCGCGGCAGCTTGATGGCCGCTTGGCGGGACGGCTCCAAGCACAGCAGCCCCAATGCCGGCCTGGCGGAGGCGTCCATGGCCGGGGCGCTGGGGATTCAGTTGGGGGGGCCGGTCTTTCGCAATGGCCGACTGGATGAGATGCCTGCTTTCGGAGATCCGCGCCATGCGCTGGCGGCAGAGCATATCGCACGGGCTTGCCGATTGATGATGGCGTCGACCCTGGCCGCGGCAGGGGTGTTTTCCCTGGTACGGACGGTTTTGGGGATCATGTAAAAATGGAGCAGAGAGTAAACAGCCGATCGCGCATACTTTTATTTACCGGTGACGGAAAAGGCAAAACCACGGCTGCCCTGGGCATGGTGTTACGGGTTCTGGGCCACGGAATGCGGGCGGCCGTGTTTCAGTTTGTCAAGGGGGGCGGCAAAACCGGCGAGCTGACGGCCTTGAATCGAATGGACAGCGCTTTGATCGCCCAAACGGGCCGTGGGTTTGTGCCCGATGCGACCGATCCCGAATTTGGTACCCATGCCGAGGCGGCCCGCAAGGGGCTGGCGGATGCCGCCGATGCGATGACTTCGGGGCAATGGGACCTGGTCGTCCTCGATGAGATCAATATCGCGGTATCCAAAGCCCTGGTAGCCGAGGCCGAGGTGATCGCCGCGGTCAGAGCGGCGGCGCCCTGCACGGTGGTGGTGCTCACCGGACGCGGCGCCACACAGGGACTGATGGCACTGGCCGATACGATTACCGAGATGAAGGCCGTCCGGCACGGCCTGTCCAATGGATGGGCGGCTCAACAGGGGGTGGAGTTCTGAAGCAATCCTTTCCCAGGTTCGTCATTGCCGGCACCCACTCGGGTGCGGGAAAGACTTCCATCAGCCTGGCGGTTGTGGCGGCTCTGGCGCGCCGGGGGCTGAAAGTCCAAACATTCAAAGTGGGACCCGACTTTCTGGACCCCGGGCATCTTGCCGCGGCCTCCGGCCGCCCGTGCTACAACCTGGACGGGTGGATGTGCGGGCGCACCTATGTGGAAGGCCTTTTCGGCAGGGTTGCCGCCGAGGCCGATGTGGCGGTCGTCGAAGGCGTCATGGGACTCTTTGACGGCGCATCGCCGTACAATATCGCGGGCAGCACGGCGGAAGTAGCCGCCTGGCTTGACGCACCGGTCATGCTCGTGGTCAACGCCCATGGCATGGCCGGCAGCCTGGCGGCGGTGGCCGCGGGATTCGCCGGTCTGGAACCCGGCGTTCATGTGGCCGGGGTGGTGGCCAATTTCTGCGGCTCTGCGCGACACGTCGAAGGTCTGGCCCGCTCCCTTTCGGCACGTCCTGGATTGCCGCCCCTGGTGGGCGCGGTGCCCCGGGGTGCCTTGCCGCAGCTCGCCAGCCGGCACCTGGGGCTGGTCAGCGCCGATCCGGCCGGCCGCCTGAGCGCCGAGAGTGCAGCTCAACTGGCCGACGCTGCCGAGAACCATATCGATTTGGACCGGATGCTCCGGTCGGCCGAACAGGCGCCCACACTGGATGCCGATACACCGGAAGCCGCGGCGCCGGCGGCCGGCCTCCGGCTGGCGGTAGCCCGTGACAAGGCTTTTCACTTTTACTACCAGGATCTGTTCGATGCGCTTGCCGCCCGTGGGTGCGAGATTGTTTTCTTTTCTCCCCTGGCGGACCAAAGACTGCCGGAGCACACGGACGCGCTCTACCTTGGCGGCGGGTATCCTGAAGCGTTTGCCGCCGCCTTGTCCGCCAACCGAACCATGCTGCAAAGCATTCGCGAATTCGCGGATACGGGCAAGTGCCTTTACGCCGAATGCGGCGGGCTCATTTATCTTTCCCGGGGCATCACCACCCTGGATGGAAAAAACCATGCCCTGCTGGGAATACTGCCGGTGCATACGCGCATGCTGCCTGAAAAGAAGTTTTTGGGCTACGTCGAGGTGAAGATAAAAGCCGCCTGCTTCTGGGGAGCGCCGGGGGATGTTCTGCGGGGTCATGAATTCCATTACTCCGAGCTTGTTTCCGACCCAAGCGCTGAAGATGGATGGCAGTCGATCTATGCGCTGAACCGGCGGCGCGGCGGCGTTGCTGCCGACGAAGGCTTTCAGCGCGGCAAAATACTGGCCAGCTATGTGCATCTTCATCTGGCCGGGCGGCCCCGGGCGCTCGATCACTTTATTAATGTTGCCAAGGAAAGAAGGATGATATGACTACCCACCCCAAGGACAACGGTGGCAGCCACCCAAAACCGCTGGTTCATCACCTTTATGAAAACCCCATGAGCGGCGCGGCCATAGAGGCCGCCTCATTTGCGGCTATCGACAAGGAAGCCGGAGCGCACGGCTTTTCCACCGATCAATGGGAGGTGGTCCGCCGGATGATCCATACCACGGCTGACTTCTCCCTGGCACAGACGGTCAGATTCTCCCCGGATGCGATCGAGGCCGCCGCAAAAGCCCTGGCACAGGCCTGCCCCATTTACATCGATTCCCACATGATCCGCGCGGGCATTTCATTGTCCCGGCTGCGCGCGGTCAATCCGACCTACTCGCCCGGAGATCTCTACTGCCACGTGGCCGATCCGGATGTGGCCCGGGAGGCTGCCGCGGCCGGGCTGCCCCGGTCGATTTTCGCCGTGCGCAAGGCCCGCCGGCAGTTGGACGGGGGCATCGCGGTGTTCGGCAACGCGCCGGCGGCCCTGCTTGAACTCAACCGGCTCATCGTTGAAGAAAATATACGCCCGGCGATAGTCATTGCCGTACCCGTGGGATTCGTCCACGTGACCGAAAGCAAGCAAGAGCTCATGAACCTGGACGTTCCTTACCTGTCCCTGGAGGGGCGCCGCGGCGGCAGCCCGCTGGCGGTCAGTATTCTCCACGCTTTGTGCACGATCGCGGCCAAGCGCCCCGCTGCGGTAGAACAAAACCACGACACCGCGGCGGTGGATGCCGTGATTTTGCTGGGGCATGGCAGCCGGGTGAAGAACGCGGGCCGCTCCATGGAGATGGTTGGCGCCATGCTCAAGGAAAAGTACGGCTACCGCGTTGTGGAAACCTGCCATATGTCCAGGCTTGGGCCGCATTTTCCTGAGGCATTTGACAAATGCCTGGCCATGGGCGCCAGGCACATTTTACTGATCCCCTACTTTCTGCACGAAGGCGTCCACATGAAAATGGATATTCCCGGCATGATGCAGGCGCGTGTGGCCAAGCATCCCGAGGTGCGGCTGGTAATGGGCAAAAATCTGGGCTTCGACATGCTGCTGGCCGATTTGGTGCAAAGGCGTATCGAAGAATCGGTTCGCATGGCCGACGTGCGCGAAATCGAATTGCCTGAAGAAGATGCTTTTCCAATTCCGCCGGGCCAGTGCGAATTTGTGTCCATGCTGCCCGCAGAGGCCGCCCGATGGCGGGAGTTGACCGGCAGGAACAATGCCCATTAGGACAGCAAAAGGAGAAAAGATGCAGACAGCCAAACACCAGCGCAGCCAACGGCATAAAAGTCTAGCGGCTCTCACAGCGGGCGGAGTATACTTCCTGCTGCCTGCACCGGCGCATGCGATGCATATCTCCGAAGGTATTTTGTCGTCGCCCTGGGCCGTTCTCTGGTTTGCCCTGAGCGCGCCGTTTGTGCTGTGGGGATTGCGCCAAATCAAGACCCGCAGTCGAATCCAGCCGCAGTACAAGCCCTTTGTTGCGCTGGTGGGCGCCGCCGTGTTCATTATCTCCTGTCTGCCTGTTCCGGTTCCGGTGGCCGGCACCTGTTCCCATCCGGTCGGCACCGGCCTGGCCGCCATTCTGGTCGGACCCGGACCCACCGTGGTGCTGGCCAGTGTGGCCCTGACCTTTCAGGCCCTGTTCCTGGCCCATGGCGGCTTGACGACCCTGGGGGCCAACATCTTTTCCATGGGAGTGGCCGGCGCTTTTATCGGCTACGCAATTTTCCGGGTGGCCCGGGGGCTGGGCGCCAATTTTCTGGTGGCCGCCTTTCTGGCCGGTCTGCTCGCCGACTGGGCCGCCTATGCCGCCACCGCGTTCATTCTGACCGGCGCCCTGCACCAGACGGGTCAGTTTTTGGCCATGGCCAAGGTGATTCTGGTGGCCTTTGTGCCCACTCAAGTACCCCTGGCCGTGCTCGAAGGGGTGATCTCCGCCATGGCCTATCGGTTTGTGATCCAACGACGGCCCCTGTTGCTGCATGCGGACATGAAGGCTGGCGGTGCGGTATGAAACGGACGACAATGGCGGCACTTATGCTTCTGGCTGCGGCACTGGGCGTGTGGTGGTTCCTGGAAATTCTGGATGGCCGATGGTCCGGTGTGGATGAAACCGTTATCGAGCATATCGCCGAACAGGCGGGCCGGCCGGCGCGCGATCCCCTGATCCATACGGACCATGGGGATATTTTGCTTTTCATTTGCCTGGTTGCAGGTGCTGCCGGCGGCTTTGTGGCCGGATACCAGTACCGCAGGCTGTTCGGGGAAAAAAGCGAGGTCGGTCAAGCATGAGCTGGGGTTTTGATCTGTTTTCCGATTTTTTCGCACGTCGCGATAATGTCGTGCAGCGCCTGGACAGCCGGGTGAAACTGGCGGTGACCCTCGGCGGTATCGGGGCGGTATTGTTTTCCTCCCTCCCGCTGTTGCCCGTGATGGTCTGTTTTCTGGTGCTTTCAAGTTTGCTGGGACTGAAAATACCGCTCCGGTTTTTAGTCCGGCGCTTTCTGCCCGCCGCCGGGATAACCCTGATGATTCTTTTGCTGCATGGTTTCATGATCGGCTCCGACCCGCTGCTGACCTTCGGCCTGGGCGGGTGGGAACTGACCCTTTACCAGGATGGGTTCCATCGCGGCATGCTGGCCGGATCACGGGTGCTGGGCGCTTTCAGCCTGCTGTTGATGCTCGGTTTTGTCACCCCGGCCCATGACATTTTCCGGGCCCTGCACTGGTTCCGGATGCCCAAAGAGTGGGTGGAGATCGCCTTGATGACCTATCGCTATATTTTCGTGCTGCTCGACGATGCCTCCGATATGGCCACGGCCCAGAAGATCCGCCTGGGTTATGTGGGGTTTAAACGATCGTTGGCATCTATGGGGGCGCTGGTGGGCAGCGTTTTGGTGCGCTCGCTGGACCAGAGCGTCAGGACCCACGAAGCCATGACCGCCAGGGCGTACACCGGTGAAATGCCCTTTGTCCCCATGGGGCGGCTGGGCCTGAAAGCAGCGGGAGGGATCGTACTGGCCTTTGCGGTGACGGCGCTGGCCTACCTGGCTAGTGAAGGATGGGGCCGATGAAGCATTGCCTGGGAAATGCTGCCGCGGCCATGGAATGCCAGGGTGTGAGCTATGCCTATGAGGAGGGTACCCTGGCCCTCAAGGAGATCGATCTGACGATTCGTCAGGGAGAGTTCGTGGCCCTGCTGGCCTCCAACGGATCGGGCAAAACCACCTTGATCAAGGTGATGGCCGGTCTGTTGAAACCAAAAACCGGCCGCGTGCGGGTCAACGGCCGGCCGATTCACAAGCTCTCCCCGAAAGTGCTTTACCAGCAGGTGGGTCTGGTGCTGCAGAACCCCAAGGACCAGCTGTTCGGGGCCACGGTCGCGGAGGATGTGGCCTTTGGCCCGCGCAACCTGGGTTTGCCTGAAGATGAGATTCAATGCCGGGTAGCCCGGAGTCTCGAACAGGTGGGGGCGGCCGGTTTTGCCCGGCGGGCCATTCACCATTTGAGTTTCGGGGAGCAAAAAAGAGTGGCCCTGGCCGGCGTTCTGGCCATGGGCCCCTCGATCCTGCTGCTCGATGAAGCCACGGCCGGCCTCGATCCGGCCGGCGAGACCCAGATGATGCTGCTGCTCAACCGTTTGAACCGGGAGCAGGGCATAGCGGTGATCTTCGCCACCCACCTGGTGGACATGCTGCCCCTGTTTGCCGACCGGGTGTGCGTCCTTGACCACGGCCAAGTGTTGCGTTGCGAGGCCGTGGGCGAAATTTTCCGGGACCACGCCATGCTGGAAAAGGCCGGGTTGCGCATGCCCTATGTGACATCCCTGTTTCATGATATGCAACGCCTGGACCGGGTGCCGGTCAGCGGTCTGCCGCTGACCGTCCGCGAGGCGCGCGCCGAATTGCTGTCGCTGATTCCCGAGGAGCTGTTGATGAAGATCGATGCGCGGAATGCAACATGAGCGAACTCAAACACGGCTATACCACCGGGACGTGCGCGGCCGCCGCCGCCAAGGCCGCCGCAGCCCTGCTGGCGGGCGAAGAACAGGCCGATCCCATTCAGGTTTGTGTAACCCTGCCGGACGGCGAAACGGTATGCCTGCCCCTGGCCTTTGCCCGCCTGGACGGGGACAGGGCCACGGCGGCCGTGCAAAAAGACGCCGGCGACGATCCGGACGTCACGCATGGCTCGCTGGTGGTGGCCACGGTGGCGTGGCGGGATGACGATCGCATCGAATTTACGGCCGGTGAGGGGGTCGGCACCGTGACCCGGCCCGGCTTGTCCATCCCGCCGGGCCAACCGGCCATCAACCCGACGCCCAGGCGCATGATACGCCAGGCTGTCCGGGAGGTCACGGCCCGCGGGGTGCAGGTGCAAATCGCCATTCCCGGCGGAAGGGAACTGGCGCAAAAGACCTTCAACCCGCGCCTGGGCATCCAAGGCGGGCTGTCCATCCTGGGGAACTCGGGCCGGGTGAGGCCTTTCAGCCATGCGGCCGTTCAGGCCACGGTGGGCTGCGCCATGGATGTGGCGGCGGCCGGAGCTGTCATGTTTCCGGTGCTGGTGCCCGGCCGGATCGGTGAAAAAGCCGCCCGCAAGCACTTTAAGCTGGCGCCCGAGCAGATCGTCGAGGTGAGCAATGAGTGGGGCTATGCCCTTTCGCGGTTGCATGCGTACGCCTTTGAACGGGTGCTCATCGTGGGCCACCCGGGCAAGCTGGCCAAACTGGCGGACGGGCAGTGGCAGACCCATTCAGCGCGTTCGCCAAACCCGGTTGCAATCCTGGCGCGTTTTGGCATGGATCTTTTGGGTCGCCGGCTGGCTGAGGACAGTAGCACTACCGAAGCCCTGATGAACTCACTCGACCTCTGTGAAAGGTCCCGGCTGGCCAACGCCCTGGCTGAAAAAATCGCCCGGGCGGCCACAGCGAAAATCGGCGGCAGCCCGGTGGCTGCGGTGTTCCTGGTGAATCTGCAGGGCAACAAGTTCGGATCCTTTGGGGATCTATCGCCGTGGGGGAAATAGAATTGCAGACAAAAACACTGCCTTCACCCATTACCATCGTGGGCTGCGGCCCGGGATCGCCGGAGGCTATCACCCTGGCGGGCCTGCGGGCGATTGAAGATGCCGCCGTGGTGGTCGGTGCGCCAAGGTTGTTGGAATGTTTTGCGCCGCCGGATGCCGCGCAGGTCCCGGTGGGGGTGGATGTGGAAACCGCGCTGGCGGCCATAGCCCGGCACCTGCCCGAAGGCAAGGTGGTGGTGCTGGTCACCGGCGATCCGGGGATTTCCAGCCTGGCCCGGCCCGTGTTGCGGCGCTTCGGCCGACACGCCTGCAAGGTGATTCCCGGTATCAGCGCTGTTCAGGCAGCTTTTGCCAGCCTCGGGCTGGACTGGCTCGACGCCCGGCTGATCAGCGCCCATGGCCGCATGCCCGATATAACGGTGGACGAACTGGTCCGCTATGACAAAATCGCCGTGCTGGCCGGTACGCAACCGGCCATGCAGTGGGCGGCCCGGGTGGCGGAGGCCTTGCCGCATTTTGAGATGTACGTGTGCCGGGATTTGACCCTGCCCGCGCAACAGGTTCAATTGACGAGCGCGGACGAGATCAGACAGATGCCCGCCGCGGGCCGGATCATCCTCATTTTTGTGAAAAAAGGAATCTTATCATGACCATCGGTGTTTTTTACGGAATCGGCATCGGCCCCGGTGATCCCGACCTGATTACCCTTAAGGCCGCTAAAATCCTGTCCCAATGCAGGACCGTGTTCGTGCCCAAGGCCAGGGCGACGGAGGAGAGCACTGCTTTGGGCATCGCCGGCAAGCATCTGCACCCCCGGGCCGATATCCGCGAATTGGTGTTCCCCATGACCATGGACAAAGCAAAATTGCGCCAATCGTGGATCGACAACGCCGGGCAGGTGGCCGCCGCCCTGGAAAGCGGCGCAGACGCGGCGTTTCTGACGCTGGGCGACGCCATGCTCTATTCCACCTATATTTACCTGGTGCGCGCCCTGCGCGACGTACTGCCCGGGGTCGAAATCATCACCGTTGCCGGCATTACCGCCTTCAGCGCGGCGGCCGCCCTGACCCATTTTCCCGTGGGCACGGGCAAACTGCCGGCGACCATTGTGCCCACCTCCGACGACCTGGATGAACTGCGCCGGATTTTGCAGCGCAAAGGCACCAAGGTATTGATGAAGATCGGCCGGCGGCTCGACGCCATCCTGGACGTTCTGGAAGAAACCGGCTTGCTCGATGGCAGCCTGCTCGTCTCGCGGGTCGGCATGGACAACCAGCGTGTCGAGACCGAGCTGCGGGCCCTGCGCGGCCGCAACAGCGATGTGGGCTATCTTTCCATCATCCTGGTGCCGGCCGCCGAAGAGGAGATGACGTCATGAAAGTTTACTTCGTGGGCGCCGGCCCCGGGGACCCGGAACTGCTGACCCGCAAGGCCGAAAGGCTCCTGCGCGGCTGCGCGGTGTGCATCTATGCCGGTTCCCTGGTCAGCCCCGAAGTTGTTGCCATGGTATCCCCGGCGGCCGAGAAGCACAATTCCGCTGGAATGGATCTGGCCCAAATTATGTCGGTTTGTCTCGCGGCCAGGGATCGGGGGCTGGATGTGATACGCCTGCATACCGGCGATCCCGGTCTGTACGGGGCCATCAACGAGCAGATGGATGAACTGGACCGGCACGGCATCGACTATGCGGTGGTGCCCGGGGTGAGCGCCTTTCAGGCCGCCGCCGCGGCCTTGAGAAGGGAGCTGACGGCCCCCGAGGTGGTGCAGACGGTCATTCTGTCCCGGGCGGGCGGGCGCACGCCGGTGCCCGAAGCAGAAGCGCTGGAGAATCTGGCGCGCACCCGGGCCACGCTCTGCCTTTATCTATCCGTTCACCAGATCGAGGAGATCGCCCGATGCCTGGCCGACCATTACGGCGCTGATTGCCCCGCGGCCGTGGTTTTCCATGCCTCCTGGCCCGACCAGCAAATCCTGACCGGCACCCTGGCGGATATCGCCGCAAAGACCACCGACGCCGGCATCACCAAGACCGCCCTGATCCTTGTGGGCCGGTCGCTGGCGCCGGTCGGGGCCTTGGGCGGCGCACGGTCCAGACTGTACGCCAGCGGTTTTTCGCACGGGTATCGCAAGGCCGGTGACGCATGATCGCCCTGATCACCCTTTCGGCGGCCGGCGCGCAAATTGCCGACCAATTGGCTGCCGCCATCCACGATACCCGGGTTTATCTCCATGACAGCGTGGATGTGCCGATCCCGGCCGAGCGCTTCAGCCGCACTTTCGATCTGGTGGCGCAGATTTTCAACCAAGCCAGGGGACTGGTTTTTATCGCCCCTTGCGGAGTGGCCGTGCGGGCCGTTGCGCCGCATATCCGCCACAAGCGCTGCGATCCGGCCGTGGTGGTGGTGGACGTGGGCGCCCGGCATGCCGTGAGCCTGCTGGGCGGGCACGAGGGCGGCGCCAATGATTTGGCCCTGACCATCGGCAACCTGCTCGACGCCGAACCGGTCATTTCTACCACGAGCGAGGCAGCCCGGGATATCATCGTCGGCATCGGCTGCCGCCGGGATGCGCCGGCCGCAACCATTGTCCAGGCCGTGCAGACGGTCCTGGCGAGCGAAGCCATTGGTTTGGATCGGGTGCGCTACCTGGCCACAGCGGATGTCAAACGCAACGAACCCGGCCTGCTTCAGGCGGCCCGCGAATTGGGCCTGGGCCTGCGCATCGTCTCGTCCGAACGCATCCGTGCGGCGGGCGCGGCGTTTACCCCTAGCGAATTTGTCAAAGCAA
This sequence comes from Desulfobacteraceae bacterium, assembly GCA_003599575.1. Classification (GTDB taxonomy): domain Bacteria; phylum Desulfobacterota; class Desulfobacteria; order Desulfobacterales; family Desulfosarcinaceae; genus Desulfatitalea. Next base: position 19,046 of record QZKV01000172.1, read on the forward strand.
AAGTCGATTTGCCGGCGGTGGCCGAACCGGCCGCCCTGCTGGCAGGATGGAGGACCTCATTAATCCGCCAGAAAACCATCATCAACAGCGTCACGGTAGCGATCGCGCGGGAAAACTTTTCGTGGTCGGCATCGGTCCCGGGGGACCCCAGGACCGCACCCGGCGGGCTGAAGAGGCCATAAATCAAAGCGCTGTCATCGTCGGTTACAAACGCTATCTGGAGCTGATCCAGGATCTCACCGCCGGCAAGCAGCTCATCTCCTCGGGCATGATGCAGGAGGTGGAGCGCTGCCGTGCCGCCATCGAACAGGCGGCCGCCGGGGCCGTGGTCTCCCTGGTCTCCTCGGGCGATCCGGGGGTGTACGGCATGGCCGGGCTGGCCATCGAACTGGCCGCCGAAATGGCGCCGGACCTGGCTGTGGAGATCGTAGCGGGGGTTTCCGCCGCCAATGCCGCCGCTGCCCGTCTGGGTGCGCCCCTGATGCTCGATTACGCGGTGATCAGTCTCAGCGACCTGCTGGTGCCCTGGGAAAAGATCCGTGAACGCCTCGAGCGGGTGTCCGCCGCCGACCTGGTGACCGCCCTGTACAATCCGCGCAGCAAACGTCGCACCCGCCAACTGGAGGAAGCGGTGGAGATTTTCCTTGCCCATCGTCCCGGCGCCACGCCGGTGGGCGTGGCCACGGCCGTGGGTACGGCTGAAGAGAGCCTGGAAATCACCACCCTGGACCGTTTGTTGACCTGCGATGTGAACATGCGCAGCATCGTATTGATCGGCAACACGACTTCTAAAACGCTGGGGCCATGGCTGCTGACGCCCAGGGGGTACCGCGTGTGATTCTGCTTTTCGGCGGCACCAGCGAAACAGCGCCCCTGGCCGACATGCTGGCCGGGGCCGGTTACGAGGTGCTGGTCTCCATCGCCACACCCATCGAACTCGCTATTGGCAGGCACAGCCGCGTTAGGCGCCGCATCGGACGGCTGGACGCAGCCGGCATGGTCGATCTGATTCAGACGGAACAGGTCCGCGCCGTGGTGGACGCCGCCCATCCCTATGCCGAACAGCTGCACGCCATCGTTGCCAGGGCCTGCCAAACGGCCCGCGTCCGGCTGCTGCGCTATCGACGCCCGAGTGTACCCGTGCCCGATAGAAAAGGGATTCAGTGGGCGGTCGACCATGCAACGGCCGCAGCCCTGGCATGCCGTCCCGGCTCCCGGGTTCTGCTGACCATCGGTTCGAGGAACATCGCCCCTTATGTGCGGGCGGCCGTAGAAAACCAGGCGGACGTGTTCGCCCGGGTGCTGCCCGAAAGCGATTCGCTGGATGCCTGCCGTATGGTCGGATTGTCGCTGGCGCAGGTGATCGGGATGAGAGGGCCGTTCTCCCGGGAAGACAACCTGAACCTGTTGCACCAGCTTAGGATCGATGTGCTGGTCACCAAGGAGAGCGGCATTGCCGGCGGCTTCAAAGAAAAAATCGAGGCGGCCCTGGAGAGGAAGTGCCGGGTGGTGATCATTCAGCGGCCCGTGGAATCTGGTGCGGCCGAGTGCCGAAGCTTCGAAGAAATCGTCGAAGCCCTGCAAGATTAAAGAAGCACCCCTTCGCGGGCGCGCCGGCGCGCTGATTCCACTTCCGGCAGCGTCAGCGCCTGTGCGGCCTGATGCAGGGTGTCTTGAAAGACGGTCACCAGGCGGTCATTCACCTGACCGCGGATGCGCCTGTTTGCCTCAGCCGTTTCCCAGTAGAGTGGAGAGGCCGGATCACCGGTCAGGCGCAGGACATCCAGGCAGACCGGCACGATGACATCGGCCACCCATTCGGCCCGTGGATCCTGCCAGGCGATACGCGCTTCGAATCCAAGGGGATCGGTGCCCAGAATGCGCCCCTGCTCGCGATAGCGTTCGAACCCGCGGGTGCCCCGGAAAACGATCTGCCGGTGGCACAAAAGATTGGCGGTGCGGTCCAGCCGGTCCAAAAGCCCGTTTTTTTCCAGGAAAGCCAGGTTGTGGAACAGATCCGCGACAGAAGCATCCGGCGTGTGCATGAGAAAACCCACCTCCGGCTCGATGCCTGCCTGCCGGCAAAGGGCGATGGCCCGATCACCGATATCGGTTGAAGCATGCTTGGAAAGCGTCCCCAATACCCCCGGGCTGCCGCTTTCGATGCCCAGCAGCAGACTTTCCAGCCCGGCCTCCGTCATAGCGGCCAGAATTTCCTCGTCCAGATCGTTGGGCCGCGTCTCCA